>CAYUOB010000105.1:0-10203 GCA_964446145.1 uncultured Desulfobacula sp. | reverse complement strand
CATGCACAGCCTTTGCTGCTGCCCCCCTGAAAGGCTTCTTGCGTCTGAATCAAGCCTGTCCTTTACCTCATCCCATAAAAATGTGTTGCAAAGCGTTTTGTGTATTTTTTCTGATATTTCAGATTTGTTTTTCAGACCTGCCAGTTTCAAAGGGAAGGCCATATTTTTATGGATGGTTGCAGGCAGGGGGTTCGGAGTCTGAAATACCATACCGACCCTGCGGCGCAGCAGGGGCAGAGAACAGGATTTGTCATATATGTTTTCAAACCCTTTTCCGAAATCAATTTCAATTTTTCCCGAAGCCCTTGCACCCTCAATATTTTCCCACAGCCTGTTAAGGCACATAAGAAAACTTGATTTTCCCTGGCCTGACGGCCCTGCAATGGCTGTTATGGTGTTTTTTTCAAATTCAACCCTGATCTTTTCCAGGATCATGGTATTCTGATAGTAAAAATACAGATCCTTTATCCTTATTATAATCTGTTTTTTATTCATCCTTTGTATCCTGTCTGGTCTGCAAACTTTGCCCTGATCACATGTGAAACAAAAAACAGGCAGGCACATATTATCAGAAGAATCAGAGCCGCACCATATCCTTTTGCAAGCTGCCCCGGATCTGAATATTCTGCTGCAATATTGTATATATAAAATGGCAATGCCTCAAATCCGGAAAAAACAGAATCAGGAATACCTGCACTTGCAACAGCGCCTGTAAGCATGATGACTGCTGTATCTTCAGCACACCGGCCAATCGCAAGGATTATTCCGCTTAAAATACCGGGCATGGAAGATGGAATCAGCACCAGCATTATGTTTTCAAGCTTTCCTGCACCGAGGCACGGCCCTGTCAGTCTGACAGGCAAAGGAACGGTTTCAAGTGCAATCTGGGTTGTCCGTATTATATAAGGCAGTACAAGAAAGCAAAGTGACAATGATGCAATCAGAAGGCAGGGAAAAATTTTTGCACTTAGATAATGGTGCATGAACACAGTGACGGAAAATCCGAAAAGGCCCACAACAATGGAAGGCAGGCCTGCAAGGATATCAAAGATCAGGCTGAAAAACTGCCTTACTCCTGCAGAAGCATATTCAGCCATGAAAATACCTGTGCACAGGCCAAGCGGGGCTGCAAATATCATGGAAAGGCAGACAAGAAGCACAGTGCCTGCAATCGCCGGAAAAAGCCCGTCAAAAACCTGTTGTTTTAAAAGCAGGGCATCAACAGGGTTTGTATCGGAAAAAACAAGTTGTACATTCAGGGCATTATACCCTTTGACAACAAGGAAACCAATAATAAGGCAGATTGACAATATAAGAATAAGGGCGCAGGCCCATGAAAATATCCCGAGTATGATATCGTCACAGGATTTTTTCATCATGCATGTTTTTTGTCTGCAATGCGGGCGAGAATAACTGCAAGTCCTGTCAGAAAATAAAGACAGGTGCCGCATGCAAAAATAATTTTAAATTCAATACTGTCAAAATCAGCTGCAATTATCAGAGCGATATGGGCAGTCAGTGTCCTGGCAGAATCCAGAACATTGTGGGGAAAACCAATGCTGTTCCCGCTGATCATAAGTGCGATCATGGTGTCTCCCATTGCCCTTCCAAAAGCCAGGATAATACCTGTCATTATTCCGGGCCAGGCATTGGGTATGACGATATGGCGCAATTTTTGAAATACAGTCCCGCCAAGGGCATCCACAGCGTTCAGATAGGTTTTCGGCACTCTGTCAATACTCTGAATGAAAAAAAGAATCATTGTCGGTGAAATCACAAGCCCCAGCATGATGGAAGCAGAAAGAACACACATGCCTGATCCGTATGCAAACACATCTCTGACAAATGGAACAAGCAGAAATATTCCAACAAATCCATAAATGACAGTTGGAATGCCGGTCATCAGTTCAATCAGTTTTTTCAGTGTTTTTCCTGGGATGCCCGGCTGTGTGAGGGTTATGAAAATGCTGCATCCGAAACTTAAAGGAAGGCTTATCACAAGGCTTAAAAAAGAGATATAAAAGCTTCCTGCAATCATCGGCAGTATGCCGAAATGGCCGTAATAAGGCGCCCATGAGCCTGTCAGAAGGTCAGGAAAGAACCCTTTTGTGACCAGCGGCAGGCTCAGAATACCCATAAACCCCAATACAGCAATCGTGGCAATGCAGCTTGCAAGGGCAGCCCAGAAGAAAAGCCCTTCTGCAGCTTTGTTTCTGTAATTCATTATCTGACAGGGATAAAACCCTTGGCTTTGATTATTTTTATGCCTTCAGTGCTTGTCAGAAATTCAAGAAACTTTGCCGCAAGGGCAGATGGTCTGCCCCTGGTACTGCTGTAAAGCCCTCTTGCAACCGGGTATTTGCCGGATCTGACTGTATCAAGGCATGGTTTCACTCCGTCAAGTGTTACAGGTGTTATTGATTTGTCAATATATCCGACAGACACATAACCAATGGCATATGGATTATTTGCCACTGCTGATTTCATGGCGCCGTTTGATGCAACAAAATTTGCCTTTTCACTGATTTTTGTTTTGTGCAATGCTTTTTTCCAGAAAACAGCTCTTGTCCCGCTCGATTTGTCACGGGTATAAATATTCACAGGCCTGTCTGCGCCTCCAAGGGCTTTCCAGGAATTGATCCTGCCTGCAAAGATATCCTGAAGCTGGGCTGTGGACAGTGATTGTACAGGGTTTGCCGGGTTTACCACAGGTGCAACTCCGTCAACAGCCCATTTAACCATGACAAGCCCGTATTTTTTTATTTCAGCATCTGTTGGCCTGCGTCCTGAATTACCGATATCAACCAGGCCTTCGCCAACCTGTTTTATGCCCGCGCCTGATCCTCCTCCTGCAATGGTAATTCTTATATCAGGATTGAATTTCATTATTCTTTTTGCAGCTTCTTTCATTACAGGGATATGGGCTGTACCTCCGGAAATCCGCAATATTCCCTTTTCACCCCTGAAGGCGTTAAGGCTGTCAGTTCCTGCGGCAGAACAAAAGCCTGCATTTAGTACGATTATCATGAAAAAGATAAGTATTTTTTTTATCATCACCAATTGTCTGATCATGTTTTTCCTCCTGATCGTAAATCAATTTAAAATGGCAGAATCATAATCCAGGATAAAATCTGAAAGCAAATTCATAATCTCACTGGTTATCAGGATATGGATTGGAAAAATCAATATGAAATTCATTCTCTTGTTTTTTAAGCGGGTTTTCAGTATTCTGATTTATATATTTCAACAATCGGTTCTGGCTGGTGAAAAAAAGGATATAAAAAAATCATGTATAAATTATACGTATACCTGATTGCAGGTTCCATTGCGCTGGCAGTGATTTTTATGGGTGCCGGCCTCCATGCGGCACAGCCCCTGAAAATAGGAGTCATACTTGCAAGAACAGGCAATGCTGCTCTGGACAGCAAAAACGGATTTGAAGCTGCAGAATACGCAGCACAGATAATCAATGCAAAAGGCGGGATTCTGCACAGGCCTGTGGAACTTGTTGAGCTGGATAACGAAAGCACGGCACTGGGTTCCAGAAAAGCTGCCCTTGAAGCTGTAAAAAAAGGGGTATGCGGGGTTGTGGGCGCAGTATGGAGCTCCCATTCCATTGCAATGGCAAGGGTGTTGCAGAAATATGGAATCCCGATGATTTCTCCTTCATCAACCAGCCCTGACCTTACATTGATGGGTAATTATATATTCAGGATATGTTTTAACGATAATTTTCAGGGAAAGGTGATGGCAAATTTTGCCCTGAATTATCTTAATGCGCAAAATGCTGTGGTACTCACAAATTCCAGCAGTAAATACAGTATTGGCCTGTCTGATGCCTTTATAAGGCAATTCAGCCGGAAAGGTTCTGTAATATGGCAGTCTGATTATATAGAGGGAACAACAAATTTTCTGTCTTTTCTTGAAAAAATCAAGAATCTGAATGCGGATGTAATTTTTGTCCCTGACCATTTCAGGGAATCTGGATTTATAATAAAACAGGCAAGATCCATGGGTATTTCCACCATATTTCTTGGTGGAGACGGATGGCTGAACCAGATGTATAAATATGGTGGAAGCGCAATAGAAGGGAATTATTATTCAGCCCAGTGGCATTACCTTTCCTGTGACCCTGTCAGCCGTGCATTTGTAAGGAAGTATGCAAAAAACCATAAGAGCGCAGCCCATCCTGTCGTTGCCCTGGTTTACGATGCTGTGATGCTGATGGCTGATGCCGTTAAAAGAGCCGGTTCATCAGACCACAGGGCCATACGTGATGCCATCGCCGCAACCAGCGGTTTTCATGGCGTAACAGGGCTGATAAAATTTGATGCAAATGGAGACCCTGTGAACAAACCTGCAGTGATATTGAAATTTGAAAATAATGATTCTGTTTATTTCAGATTGGTAAAACCATAAATGATTATGTGAAATTTATGATGAAACTGATGTTAATCCGCCGACATGCCTTCAGGTTCACAATCCTTGCAATACAATTGTTTTTTTCTGTTTCTGCCCATGCAGGCAGGCCCGTTGAAATAGGAGCCCTGATGGGGTTCACAGGGGCTTATAGAACCAGCCATATTCATACATTCAGGGCAATGAAGATGGCTGTGAATCAAATAAATGCTGCAGGCGGGATACTGGGCAGGAAACTTGTGCTGGTCAGGCTTGATAACCGCAGTTCACCCCTGGGCTCAATAAAGGCAGCACAGTCAGCAGTGAAAAAAGGAATTATTGCCGTCATCGGCCCGATAAGAAGTTCCAATGCCATTGCAGCAGCTCCTGTTTTGCAGGCTGCCCGCATAATTATGATAACTCCCACCTCCACTTCTCCTGATGTTACAAAAACCGGCTCTTATATTTTCAGAACCTGTTATACTGACAAGGCCCAGGGCCTGGTGATGGCGGATTTTGCCTGTGATGATCTCAAGCTTAAAAAAGCGGTTGTTCTTACAAATACAGACAATAGATACAGTATCGGCCTTGCAGGATATATTATTGACCGGTTCAGGGCAAAGGGAGGCATTGTGCTGTGGGAAGGGGATTATCTGGATAAAATAAGTGATTTCGGACAATTGATACAAAAAGTTAAGATGCTTGATCCTGATGTGATTTTTATTCCTGGATACAGCCGCGATGCCGGGATGATAGTGAAAAAAAGTCGTCAGATGGATTTGAAATCGGTGTTTATCGGAGGTGACGGGTGGGATGAATTGATTTATCATTATGCAGGAAATGCTATTAACGGATGCTTTCATACAGCTTTCTGGCACCCTGACCTGCCCGGCAGAAAAAATCGGGATTTTGTTGAACAATACCGGAAGCAATATGGTGAAATCAAACGCTTTGACAGTGCGTCCGCATATGACGCAGTCATGATCCTTGCTGTTGCAATTAAAAAAGCCGGGTGCCTTGAGCCTGAAAAAATCAGGCAGGCAATGATGAATATCAATTTCACAGGAGCCGGCGGGCCAATCAGGTTTGACAGAAACGGAGACCCCGTAAAACCGGTTGTCATTATTGAATACCGCAACAATAAATCATATTATCTGAAAATCATACAGCAACAATGAACCATATGAAATTTTCCTTAAGATATAAAACAGGCCTTGCCATTCTTGTTTCATTCCTGATGATTTCAATTATTGTCGTTAGAATAGAATTTAATTTTCAGGCCGAAAGATCGCGTGCCATTCTTGCAAAAGACCGCCTTATGCTGAAAACTCTCATGCAAAGTGACGAGGATTTTTTTGCCAATGAGATTTTTGAGAACAGCATACGTGCATTGCGGATAAGAATAGATGCCATCATGAAAACATCCGGAATGAAGCATATTGGCATTTATGACAGAACAGGACGTCTGATGGTTTCAGATTCAGGAATCCCCCAGGCCAGCAGGTCTTCGTTTTCAATGCTTGAACCGGAGTTTCGCAAGACCATGTTTCAGATTCCAGAAGAATCTGGAGGCGGAGTATTGCGATACTGCAGGGAAATAAAGGCGATAGGGGAAACAATAGGATTCATAGTTCTGGATTATTCACTTGAAGACCTTAAAACTGAGCAGAAAAAATCATGGTTTCTGATCGGAGGTATAATCCTGACCATTTTTATCATCATGATGTTTGTTTTGAATCTGATATTATCCTATATGATAATAAAACCCATCACAAAGCTCAGAGATACAATGGACAAGATAAGAGACAGGAAAATCAATGAGCCTGTCATAATAGACAGTAATGACGAAATAGCTGATTTGTCAGAGACATTCAACCAGATGTCAGAGGAGCTTTTAAATTCATATAAGACATTGGAGACTCACAATAAAGCCCTTAAGGAAAGCGAAAGAAAAATAAATAAGATCAAACTTTATCTGAGCAGCATAATTGATTCAATGCCGTCTGCCATAATCGGGACAGACTGTCAGGGTACAATCAGGCAATGGAACAGGGAAGCGGAAAAAATGCTTGGCATAAGTTCCTCCCAGGCATTGAACTCCAATATCCAGGATTATTTATCCGTTACAGGGCTTGAAAAAGAAGATATAAGAAAAATTCTCAAAACAAAACAGATACACTCAGTCAAGCAGACATTTCATTCAGGGCCGGATCAGCGCAAAACCTTTCAGACAACTCTTTATCCTCTGACTGCCCCTGGCCTTGATGATATAATAATCCGCATTGACGATATAACTGAGCAGGTAATGATGCAGGAAGCTGTGATACATTCGGAAAAAATGGAATCAGTGGGCGCTCTTGCAGCTGGAATGGCCCATGAGATCAATAACCCTCTGGCCGGGATACTGCAGAGTGCCCAGGTCATATTGAATCGTCTGAGCCTTGATACACCGCCCAACAGGCAGGCTGCATCCAGTGCCGGCACAGACATGGCTGCCATAAATGCCTATATGGAAAAAAGAAATATCATTATGCTTTTTTCCAATATAATATCAGCAGGAAAGCGTGCATCAGGTATTGTAAAGGATATGCTCAGCTTCATACGCAAGGAGTCAGGCTCATTTGTGCCCTGGTCAATGAACCGCCTGCTTGATGAAACAATCAATCTTGCAAGGGCGGACTATAATCTCAAAAAAAAATATGATTTTAAGAAGATAGGGATTGTCAGGGAATATCAGCACGATCTGCCTGAAATTTTGTGTGAGGGCAGTAAGATTCAGCAGGTATTTTTCAACCTGTTTAAAAACGGGGCCTATGCCATGCATGAAATCCAATCTGAAGGCTATAAGCCTGAATTCCGCATTCAGACCGCGCTGAGAAATGGCATGGTCAAAATAGAAATTGAAGATAACGGGCCTGGTATGGACGAGGCTACACGAAAACGCATTTTTGAACCGTTTTTTACTACCAAACCTGTTGGCAGGGGCACAGGCCTTGGGCTTTCAGTCTCATATTTTATAATAACGGAAATACACAAGGGCAAAATGTCTGTTGAATCGGCACATGGCAGGGGCGCCAGATTCATTATCCAGATACCTGTCAATTCAGATCAAGGCATCAACAATGACAAAAACGGATAAAACAATACGGACTATCTACCGATTTCAGGGCAATCGCCTGTGCAGTATGTGCAGATGATTGTGAACAAAAGCAGAGTTAATCACACCATTGCCATGCACAGCCACAGAAGAGTGCTATTCAGAATTTTTTTTCAGTATCTTCCTGATAAGAGATGTCAGGTCATGGCTGTTCAGGGGTTTTTGAATAAATTCGCATATACCCGTTTCAAAGGCTTTTTCTTCCGTTATCCTGTCACTGTATCCTGTACACAGGACAATCGGCAGACCGGGCCTGATTTTCAGGATTTCCTTAGCGAGTTCATCTCCTGTCATCTTCGGCATGGTCATATCGGTTATAACAAGGTCATAGCAGTTAGGAGATTTTTTAAATTCAGAAAAAGCCTGGAGGCCATCCTGAAAAACATCGACCCCATATCCCAGATCTTCCAGAAGCTCCTTTGTCGAAAATAGAATACTGGTTTCATCATCAACGATCATCAATTTTTCTCCGCTTCCTGACAAAAGTTCATTTTTTTCTTCAGAATCAGGTTCAAGCTCCGGCACAGATTCGATCAAAGGAAAAAATATCCGGAAAACAGATCCATGACCTGGACTGGACTCCACCTGTATAAATCCGCTGTGTTCTTCAACAATACCATGAACCAGTGCCAGACCAAGGCCTGTCCCCTTGCCCATCTCCTTGGTCGTAAAATACGGATCAAATACTTTTTCCAGAACCTGTTCATCAATGCCCTGGCCTGTGTCACTGACCTCAAGCTCAATATATTTTCCAGGAGGAATATATGTGTTGAAACGGTCTGTAAGATCTGATCCTTCAGCAATCTCAAGGTCTTTTAAGCTCAATGACAGGCATCCCTTTGTTTCCTGCATGGCATGATATGCATTGGTGCAAAGATTCATAATTATCTGGTGAATCTGCGAAGGGTCGGCAAGAATAAGGGATTCTGATACGATATTTTCCCTGATTTCAATAAAGGACGGTATGGATGCGCGTATGAGTTTTAATGCTTCCTTGATGATTATGCCTATTTCAAGGGGCTGCTTTTCATAATCATATTGTCTGCTGAATGTCAGAATCTGGCGTACAAGGTCTCCTGCCCTTCCTGCGCCTTTGAGAATCTGGTCAAGATGACGGTTCAGCTTTTCAGGTTTGTTTATGTTAATTTTGCCAAGCTGGGCATACCCTATTATTCCAGACAGAATATTATTGAAATCATGAGCTATTCCGCCTGCCAGCGTACCAATGGCCTCCATTTTTTCCGATTGGATCAGGCGCTGCTCCATCTGCTTTTTATCGGTAAGATCCCGGATATGGATAACAATGCTGACAGTGTCACCTTGATCGTTTTTATGCGGAAAATAAGAGGTTTCAATATATCGTCTGCCAATACCTTTATACATAAATTCGTTCTGAAAACTTACCACCTCACCCTGAAAAGCCTTATCCATATAGTGCTTTATTGTATTTTCAAAAACTTTTTCACCTTTGATTTCAGCCACAGTACTTCCGACAATTTCCTCTTCATTCAGGCCGTGGGCTTCAAGGTAACTGTTATTTGCAGCTTCATATCTGTATTCCCTGTTCACCAAAGCCATCATGTCAATTGAAGTTGCAACAATACGTTCATATTTTTTCAGCCGGTCTTCATACTCATACCTTGCTGTAATATCACTTGCCGTACCTACAATCCCGCTTATTTCTCCGTTCAGCCCCGTTAAAGGCTTTTTTACGATTTCAAGCCGTATTTTTCCTTTGCTGTGATGATTAATTATCTGTTCTCTTTTAAGGGACTGGCCTGTTCTCAGAATTGTTGCATCGTCTTTCAGTATCTGCTGCGCCATTGAATCCGGCCAGACTTCATGAGCTTTTTTACCGATAATCTCCCCGGCAGAAAGGCCGCATGCCTCGCAAAACGGTCTGTTCACCAGTGTAAAATCTGAATTTTTACCCTTAAGCCATGCCATGTCAGACAGGTTGTTTAATATTGCCTTGAGCCTTTCTTCATTCTCCCTTACCTTTTTTTTCTCAGATCTGAAATGCTGCATTGTAAAATGCACAACAAAGGAAATAATGAGTACACCCATCGTAAAGGTAAAATAATTGTCAAAAAATTTTGCAGAATCGGTTTTATATTCAATTATAAGATCAGGACGTACAAGTTCAGCCATATAAAGTGCCCCAAGGTTCAGACACAGGATTACAACCGCAACGATGCACTGTGTTCCAGCCGTTATCAGACTTATCATGGCAAGAATGCTGAGTGATATAATAGTGGAAGGCCCGGCAATTCCACCGGAATAAAACCACACGGTATCCACAAACATGCATCCGCATGCCAGAGCCACCCAGTAGCAGGGGTAAAACAAGCCTTTAAATCTGCTTAAAAGATACAGAGCTGTAAAAATAGTACCAAAGGCAAAAGAGCTGAAAATCAAGCCGGGCGGCAGATCTATCAGGAAATTAAGAGCAACACTGATAAAAAAAAGAACGGCCGTAAAAAGGCACATCCCGTTAAAGCATTGATGTTCAAGGCTGAAATCTTTAGTCTCACCAAAAAATTTTCCCGAATTATAATCGAATTTATTTATGAAATGAGTCATTTTTTTATGATTGGCTCCCCAGCACGGACTTGAACCGCGGACCCATTGGTTAACAGCCAATTGCT
>CAYUOB010000104.1:0-10262 GCA_964446145.1 uncultured Desulfobacula sp. | reverse complement strand
GGATATTGAGACGGTCATAGGAAAAAAAAACATTCTCCAGTATGATTTCATGATCACAGGACATGGCAGATCAATTCTTCATGGCTTTTGCAATGGTATCTGCAATGGATCTCATGTTATCCAGATATTGATATGCCAAAGGATCAATGGGCACTACAGCCCCGCGGATTGCAGAGGCGATTTTCAAAGCAGCATTTGTATCAAACTGGGGCTGGACAAATATGACCTTTACCTTCTGTCTCCGGGCAAGCTTGATAATCCTGGAAAGGGCCTTCCCCTTCGGGGCTCTGCCCATTGCTTCCACTGCAACCTGTTTCATGCCATAGGCATCTGCAAAATACCCGAAGGCAGGATGAAATACGAACAGGATTTTCCCCTTCAACTTACCCAGCACAGCCTTAAGATGCGTGTCCAGGGCTTCAAGATCCCCTGAAAAACATTCATAATTGGCCTGGTAATATGATTTTCCATCAGGGTCAATTATGCTCAGCTGATCTGCAATTGTTTTTGCCTGAACCATGACAAGCCTAGGGTTCATCCATACATGGGGGTCTGCACCTGCGGAAGCACCTGGGCCGGAATGATCCTGAGTCGATCCATGCATTCTTCTCAAAGCAATACCTGTTCTTGTATCAATTATTTTAAGCCCTTTAACAGCCTGTATCCTGGATATTATCGCATTTTCAAACGGGACTCCGGCCCTGAAATAGATGTCTGCACAGGCAAGTTTTTTCATTTGAACAGGTGTTGGTGAATATGTTGCAGGGCTTTTGCCGGGCCTGACCAGAACCTCTGCAGCAACCCTTTTCCCCCCGATTCTTTCAACAAAATATTTCTGGGGCATAATGCTTACCAGAACCTTGACAGGCAGAGTGGCAGATGCTGCCCAAGGCCATACCAGGCAGCAGAGTGTTACAGATACTGATAAATATCTTATAAAATTTTTCATGTTTTCCAAAATGATTATATATTTAAAAACAGAAAACTCAGATACAGATAAATATTATTACACCAATTCAGATATTTGGTCAATGAATCAATATACCACGCACAATGAGCGGATACTTTAAAATTCCCAGGCACTGCAACCCCATAATTGACCATTATGATTATGGTAAAAATTTATGTGGAATTTAAAATTGATTTATGTTTAATTGAAGCCAATTTTAACCTTACCCAATGCGGTTCTCATGCTTGGAAGACTGCTATGCACAAATATGATGCCGGACATATTCAAAAGCTGTCAGAAATAGGAATTGCGCTGTCCGTTGAAAAAGATATCACCAGATTATTCAAAATGATTGTCAAGGAGGCAAAAAGTATTTGCAACGCAGACGCAGGCACGCTTTACATTGTTGATGAAAAAAGACTGCACCTTGAATTTGTCATTGTTCTCAATGACAGTCTCGGACCTGTGACCGGACAGGCCGGTGAACTCAAATTTCCTGATGTACCGCTTTATCTGAATGGAAAACCCAATTATTCCAATGTATCCTCACTGGTTGCCCTGACAGGAGAAAGCCTTAATATTCCTGACATTTATCAAATGCAGAACAATTTACCGCTGAGCCACCTTGATTTTTCAGGAACCAGAAAATATGACAGAAAAACAGGATATCATACAAAATCAATGCTGGTTATACCCATGAAAAATCATGAAGGAGCCACCACAGGAGTTCTCCAGCTTTTAAATGCCCAGGACAGTGAATCAGGGCAGATCATACCTTTTTCACAGGAAGATGAAATACTTGTAGCATCACTTGCGTCACAGGCTGCGGTTGCCCTTAACAATGTTCAGCTTATCAGGGAATTAAAAGACCTTTTTTATGCTTTCATCAAGAGCATTGCCACTGCCATTGATGAAAAATCACCGTACACAGGCGGACATATCAACCGTGTGGTTGAGCTTACAATGATGATTGCAGATGCCGTAAATGCTGACAAAAACGGATATTTTAAAAACATTCACCTTAATGAAGATGCAAGAGAAGAACTTTTAATTGCAGCATGGATGCATGATGTGGGTAAAATCACAACACCTGAGCATATAGTGGACAAGGCAGGCAAACTTGAAACCATTTTTGACAGAATGAACCTGATTGAACTGCGTTTTGCCTGGATGGAGGAAAAAATAAAAAACCATTATCTTGAGCGCAGGCTCGAGTTAATGAAAAACAGCATACACAAAAAAATGGATTTTCAGGCCATTGACAGGGAATGCTCTGACAGAATTCAGCAATTAAGGGATGATTTTAAAACAATAAAACAGGCCAGCAGGCCCTGGAAAATTCTCGATAACGACACTCTTGAACAGATCAGACAGATTGGTGAAAAAAAATACAGGCTGGGACAAAAAACATATTCAGTTCTTACCCGGGATGAACTGGAAAATCTTAGTATACGCACAGGTACTCTCACGGACAGGGAACGCAGAATAATTGAACATCATGCAAAAATGACATACAGGATTACAAGCCAGCTTCCGTTTCCAGGCCACCTTGCACGTGTACCTGATTATGCATCGCAGCATCATGAGAAACCAGACGGATCAGGCTATCCTGACGGCATCAAGGGGAAAGATCTGCCGCTTCAGTCAAGAATACTTGCTGTGGCAGATATTTTTGATGCCCTGACTGCCAGAGACAGGCCCTATAAAAAACCCATGAGCCTTTCCCGTGCCATTGAGATTATGCAAAACATGAAAAAACACAACCACCTTGACCCTGATATCGTTGATATTTTCCTTGATTCTGAAATTTACAGGGCCTATGCCGAGAAACACCTTGACAAAAATCAGATTGATGCCTGATACGGCATCATTGTTCTCCCGCACCTGTGATACTGGTACGGATCTGTTCGGCCCTGCATTTAAAAGCTTCAATAAGAGCATAAAGCACGGGAACAACCACGAGGGTCAGGACAGTTGCAATCATAAGCCCGAAAATCACAACAATGGCCATTGATTTCCACCACTGACTGGATTCGCTTGCCATGGAAAAAGCCATGACATGAAAATCATAGCTTATTCCGGTAACCATGGGGATAAGTCCCAGAATAGTTGTAATTGCGGTGAGCATCACAGGCCTGAGTCTTGTTGCTCCCGCTGCCACAACAGCAGTGTTTATATCCATTCCTGTGCTTCGCAGTTTATTGGTGTAGTCTATCAGAACAATTGCATTGTTGACCACAACTCCTGCAAGAGAAATTATACCAACCCCTGTCATGATAACTCCAAAGGGAGATTTTATCACTGCAAGCCCCCAGAAGGCTCCGCCAAGAGACAAAATCACAGAGGTCAGGATAATGGCAGGCTGAACAACTGAATTGAACAGGGTAACAAGAATCAGAAAAATCAGAAAAAGAGCCACCACAAAGGCTTTTGTCAAAAAATCCTGGGATTCTTTCTGATCCTCATCTTCTCCTGTGAACCTGTAATGATATCCGGGCGGCATTGCAAGGGATGAAAGCCGTTTTTCAGCTTCCATTCTGGCAATTGTTCCCGTTGTTTTCTGTTCATCAATATTGGCTTTCACAGTCACAACCCTGCGGTTGTTTTTTCGCACAATATCTCCCATTGTGACATTATATTCAACATGCGACAATGTGGATAAAGGTATCATCTGGCCGGAAGGGGCAGGAATCATGAGTGTATGCAGCACATCTGCCACCCTGCGCCTTGATTCAGGAAGCTTGACCACTATGTCGTAATCATCATCGCCCTCATAGTAGGTTGAAATTTCAAGACCATTGAATGCAGTTTTAAGGGCGCTTCCAATGGCGCTGGTGGTAAGCCCGAAAAGAGCGGCCTTCTGGCGATCAATCTTCACCTGGACACTTGGCAGGTCTCCCTGGTAATCATCCCTGACATCTTTGACATGGGGAATATCCTCAATAATATTTTTTATTTTTTCGGCAATGGAGCTTAAAATATTGAAACTGGGCCCTGAAATTTCAATATTCACGGGAGGGCCAGTTGGAGGGCCTTCCTTCTGCTGGTCCACGGTTATCTTAACGCCGGCAATACCTTTGACCCTGGTTCTTAATTCTTCAAGGTCCTTTTCAGTGGAGGTTTTTCTGTATTCATAGTCAATAAACTGAACACCGATATGGTTTGGAAGATTGGCATCAAACACAGACCCTGCTGAATTCTGCACCACTGCAGTAAAAATATGTTCTATATTGTTCATGTCCGTGGGAGCCATGAATTTTGTGTTATCAGCTTTTTCATGCTCCTGAAGTTTCATGGCCTGTGCATATGTTTTTGACCTTGCACCTGCAACAGCCTTTTCAATTTTCCTTACGGTTCTGTCAATGAAATCAAGATCTGCTCCTTCAGGAGGTTCAATATTAATATATACTGCTCTGGGGTCAATGGACGGAAAAAACTCAACCGGTTTTTCAATACCGATTTTAAGATACCAGACCTGAAATAATATTATCAATACGGCAAACGAGGCTGTCAGAACGCTTATCTTATTATCAAGGGCCAGGGCAAGCAGTTTTGTATACCATTTCAAAACAGGCCCTTTGACCCTGACCGGCTTTTCTCCGGCATTTCCGACCTGATCCCCTGACATTGGTTTTTTTCTGCTGTTTGGCGTATCCTTCATGAAAAATGCACACAATGCGGGATTAATAACCAGAGCCACAAAAAGAGAGGAGGAAAGAGTTATTATAAGGGTGATGGGAAGATATTTCATGAATTCTCCCATGATTCCGGGCCAGAATATCATGGGGAAAAAAGCTGCAAGAGTGGTTAATGTGGAACCTATCACAGGCCATGCCACTTCGCCTGTTGCCTTCATTGCAGCTTCAACTTTCGGAACTCCCTGCTGCATGTATCGGTAAATATTTTCAATGATCACAATGGCATTATCAACCAGCATGCCAAGTGCCAGGGTAAGGGAAAACAATACCACCATGTTAAGCGTATATCCCAGAGCTTTCAGGACTGCAAAGGATACAAACATGGAAAAGGGAATGGCAATACCCACCAGCAGGGCATTTCTGAAACCAAGAGAAACAAAAAGCACGGCTACAACAAGAACAAGCCCTGAAACAATATTATTTTCAAGATCAGACACCATAAGCCGTATCTGCTTTGATTTGTTCATCAATTTTATGATGGAAACATTGGCTGGAAAATTTTTCCCGGCTTCCTTTACAATGGCATCAATTTTATCGGAAACCTGGATGATATTTTCTCCGACCCGTTTTTTCACAGCAATATTAACTGCTTCCATGCCATCAATTCTGGATCTGGATTCTTCATCTTTCAGCCCGTCAACAACGTCTGCCACATCTTTAAGATAAACAGGGCTGCCATTGTGAGTTGCCACAACAAGGGACAGAATTTCTTCAGGCCTTTTAAATTCTCCGGGCACTTTAAGCTGATACCTGCCGTCACCAAGTGTGATGGCTCCTCCTGAGGTGTTCTGATTCTCACTTTCCACAGCCTTTTGCAGGCTTGTTATGGGAATCCTGTAATAGGCAAGCTTGTCAGGGTCAACCTCTATTCTTATTTCCCGGTCTCTTCCTCCTGTCACATCGGCTTCAAGCACTCCGGGCACAGCCTCGATATCATCCTTCAGGTCATCGGCAATTTTTTTGAGCATGCGCGGGCCGCATGATCCTGCAAGGGAATAAATCACAATTGGCATTTCAGAAAAATTGACCTCAAATACAGAAGGGTCATTTTCAAGGTCAGAAGGGAGATCATTCTTTGCCTCGTCAACCTTGTCCTTGACCCTTGACAACACCTCATCTATATCAGTGCCCGGCAAAAATTCTATATTAATTCTGGAAAGGCCCTGGGAACTGACAGATGTGATATTTTTAACCTTGTCCAGGCCTTTGAGTTTTTTTTCAATTTTTATTGTTATGCCGGTTTCAATATCAGAAGCAGAAACACCGCGATAACTTGTCTGAACAAACACATAGGGAATGGTTATGTCAGGTTCGCTTTCACGGGGCAGGCTCTTATAGGAATAAATGCCGATGCCCATTATGATAAAGGCCAGCACAAGAACACTGACCCTGTTTCTGACCGCAGCGTCACTGATTATCATTCCAGAAGCTCTCCTGCCGCCTGTATGATTCTTGCCACATGAATTTTCTGGCCGTCTTCAATGAGGCCCTGGCCTGAAACAATAACCCTGTCTCCCGGAACAAGCCCTTTTTTCACCTGGGTGTTCCAGCCGTCCTGAAAGCCCGGCACAATTGGTGTAAATCTTGCCGTTCCGTTCTTTTCAAGATAAACCCCACGCTTTTTATTCAGGATCACAATGGAATAGGTTGGGACTGCAAGCCCGTGCAATTCCCGGTTTTTGACAATTGTAACCCTGGCAAACATATCCGGTAGAATTTGCATTTCAGGGTTATCCACCTGAATCTCAAGATTATAAAGCCTTGCATCAGATGCCGCTGTTCTGGAAAGATAATAATAAATGCCGGTAAAGGTTCTGCCGCCAAGGGCATCAAATACCATATCAAATGATTTCTGGCGCCTTACACTGTCCACATCAGATTCAGGAATCCCCACCTGAACTTTCAACCTGTCAAGTTCAAGAATCCGGGCAACCGGATCTCCTGAATTTAAAAATTTGCCGGTTTCAATATGAACCCGGTCAACAATTCCATCCATGGGCGATACAATTGTGCAGCGTTCAAGGTTCAGCCTTGCATTTTCAAGGGCAGCCCTGGCAATTTTCACCTGCCCTGATGCATCGTCAAGCTGTGACCGGGTTGCAAACCTGTTTTTCACAAGTGCCTTTAAACGTTTTTCAGTGGATAATGCAGTTTCATAGGAAGCCTGCGCAGAATCAAGGGCATTCTGATAATCCCTTTTGTCAATTACAGCAAGGATATCGCCTTTTTTGACATGACAGCCCTCCCTGATTATTTTTGTCACAATTTTTCCCCTTGTTTCAGAAACCACTTCAAGGGATATCCACGGCTTTGCAATGCCCGGAAAACTCAGCTTCTCCATGATAAGTGAGGGTTCAACCCGCATCACAACAACATTGGTCAAAGGTTTTGTTTCTGCTTTCTGGAGAGCTTTCCGGCGGGCAAACTCTGATTTTTCAGAAGATATTCTTAAACCCAGAAAAAAAATGGCAAGCCCGGCCACAAGAATAACGACAAGGAACGGGCCTGCCTTTATAATCAATTTTTTCAGTATATTTCCCCCTGAACGGGCTTGGCCCGGTTTAATCTGCATAAATATGGCCCCTGCAAGTTTTTAAAAAATACCATTAGACACAATAGAGCCTTTTCAGATTTTTTCAAGGGGGAAAAATGTCTTTATTTGTTGTACTGCGCCCTTATGTCTTTTTTACTGATTTTACCCACACTTGTTTTCGGAATAACTGCGTTGAGTACAATCTTTTCAGGAACCCCGTATTTCGGGATTACGCCTTTTTCAACAAACCCCATGCAGAATTTTTTGATATCATCTTCTGATACACTGTCCCTGAATCCATCCTTGAGCGTAACAAGGGCAAGAGGCCTTTCACCCCATTTTTCATCGGCAATACCCACAACTGCCACCTCGTTCACTGCCTCATGCCGGCTTATGATATCCTCAAGCTCAAGTGAAGAAATCCATTCACCGCCTGTTTTTATGACATCCTTGAGCCTGTCTGTAATTTTGAGATAGCCTTCGGAATCAATCACTCCTATATCGCCTGTATGCAGCCATCCATTTTCCCAAAGTTCTTCGCTCTTTTTTTCGTCCTTTATATATCCCTGGGTGAGCCATGGAGCTCTTGTTATGATCTCACCTGCGGTTTTGCCGTCATGGGGAAGGATATTGCCGGCAGGATCAACAATCTCAATCTGGACATTGGGTACTGGAAGGCCTGTGCTGCACCTGATTTTCACCTGCTCATCAAAAGAGGAGTCAAGCATGGCAGGCTTTATATTGGCAAGAGTAAGCAAAGGACATGTTTCTGACATGCCATACCCTGTATAAATATTTATGCCATGTTCAAGAGCCTGTGCGCACAGCCCCCTGGAAAGAGCAGAACCGCCTATGATCACCTTCCAGCCCTTAAGATCAAGATTATCAATGGACGGGCTTGTAACCAGCATATTCATTATGGTGGGCACGCAATGGGAAAAAGTCACTTTTTCGCCCACAATGAGCTTTAAAAGCATTTCAGGCTCATACCTTCCAGGATAAATCTGTTTAGCGCCGAGAAGCGTCATAAGATAGGGCATTCCCCATGCATGGACATGGAACATGGGCGTCATTGGCATATATACGTCAGACGAACGTATGTTTGCCTGGGCTTCATAGGCGCAAAGCCCTGACATGGCTCCGTATGTATGCAGCACGATCTGACGGTGACTGAAGAAAACCCCTTTGGGAAGCCCTGTGGTGCCTGTTGTATAAAAGGTTGTGGCCATGGTATTTTCGTCAAAATCTTCAAATTCGTATGAATCAGAGCTGTCAGACAGAAGGGCCTCATATTCCCCTGCAAATTCAAGATCAGATTCAGGTTCCGTTTTTTTGTCTGAAAAAAGGATAATGTGTTTTACGGTTTCAAATTTGTCCTTTACCTTTTCAAGCAGGGGAACAAAATCCTCGTTCACAAGAATTACATCGTCTTCCGCGTGATTTATGGTGTAAATAAGCTGTTCCGGGGTCAGGCGGATATTAATGGTATGAAGAACTGCCCCCATCATGGGAATTGCGAAAAAACATTCAAGGTACCTGTGGCTGTCCCAGTCCATGACAGCAACTGTGTTGCCGGGTTTTACGCCAAGTTTTGAAAGCATGTTTGCAAGTTTCTGCACTCTCCGGCCGAACTGCCTGTATGTATACCGCAATTGATCCCTGTATACGATCTCCTGATCAGGTGAATATGTCAAAGGCGTATTTAAAAGATTTTTTATCAGAAGCGGATAGGAATAAGCACTGGGGGTTGGATTGATAAGTCTTGTTGTCATGGCATGGTTCCTCCTTTTATTGAGTTGTTGACGCAAGCTTATGTTTTATAAAAAGCCTGGGACAAAGTGTAAATAAGCTGAAAAACCATATCCTGGTAGGTAAA
Organism: uncultured Desulfobacula sp.; assembly: GCA_964446145.1. Lineage (GTDB taxonomy): Bacteria > Desulfobacterota > Desulfobacteria > Desulfobacterales > Desulfobacteraceae > Desulfobacula. Next base: position 1,206 of record CAYUOB010000104.1, on the reverse strand, counting down.
ACACCTGAATGGGCACAGGCAGATGACCTATAAGGCCATTTTACCGGTTTCAACCCATATAACGGCATTGCGCACAAGCTCGCCGCTGTGCCTGAATCCCAGCTTTTCCTTGATCCTCTCCCTGTGGGTTCCGATTGTTTTCACACTTATATGAAGAATCTTTGCAATTTTTCCCGAAGAATACCCCCTGCCTATATATTGAAAAATTTCGCGTTCTCTGTCTGTCAGGCGTCTCAGGGGAGATCCGTCCGGAAAAGCTGTATCCTGATTTCTGGCAGCATCAAGGATACGGGTCATAATTTTACGGCTCACATGAATATGCCCTGCAAGAATATGACGTATGGCTGTCACGACCGATTCAGAAGCTTCCTGTTTCATGATATATCCGCCTGCTCCGGCCATTATGCATCTTTTTGCATGAACGGATTCATCATGCATGGACAGAACAAGGCTCCCTGTATCAGGAGCATGGTCATTTATATATTTTATCAGGTCCATGCCGCTGCTGTCCTTAAGGGAAAGATCCACAATTACAAGATCAGGCACAATTTTCTCAATCATGGATACTGCAGTGTTCACATCACCGGCGCTTCCGCACACTTCCATGTCAGGTTCACTGTCAATGAGTTCCTGAAGCCCCATCCTGAAAATCGGATGATCCTCAACAATAAATATTTTCATTCTGTCAGGCATGATTCCGCTTCGATTTCAAGTTTGACCAGAGTTCCTCCTCCGGCAGGTTTCATGATATTCAATACCGCTCCTATCCTCGATGCTCTGTACTGCATCAGTTTCATCCCCATTCCGGAAATCCGGGCGGCATCATTCACTCCCACACCTTTATCCCTGACCTGTAATGTGACGGTTTCATGCGTATTGGTCAAGGATATGGCAATTTTTTCCGTGTGAGCATGTTTTACTGCATTATGCACAGCCTCATGAACAATATAATAAATATGACATATGCATGTATGATCTGTTATACTGCATTCGCCAATGGATTCAAAACTGCATTCTATGCCATAAAAATCACCTGTGGCAGAGGCAAGGGCTTCAAGGCATGAAATCAGACCATGATCAAAAAGATTGGCAGGAAAAAGCCCGGAGGAAAGCTGCCGTGTCTTCTCAATACTGTCCAGTATAAGGGCTCTTATTTTTTCAGATTCCTGTGCATGTGTGCTGGACTCCTCATAAAGCCTGCGGGTT
>CAYUOB010000103.1:0-10463 GCA_964446145.1 uncultured Desulfobacula sp. | reverse complement strand
GGTGAAGATGATTGCAGACCTTGTCAAGCCCGGCAATTGCATCCATAAGTTCAGAAGACAGATCCTTGGGATGGGAAGTTGCAAAACGTATCCTTTGAATACCCTCAACCTCATTTACCATGGATAAAAGCTCAGGGAATGAAATATTGTTTTCCTTTTTCCCATAGGAATTCACATTCTGGCCCAGAAGAGTAACCTCTTTTATGCCGGATGCAGCAAGGGCCCTGATTTCAGCAATGATATTTTCAGGTTTTCTGCTTCTTTCCCTGCCCCTGACATATGGGACAACGCAGTATGTGCAAAAATTTTCACACCCCTGCATGATGGTAACAAACCTTGAAACCCTGTTGGTTTCATCAGGGCATTGATCTGGCACAGATTCATAAATAATATCTGAATCCTCAATATCAATCACCCGGGTGCTGCCTGATTTTACGGCATCAACAAGCTTTGCAAACCGCGAAAATGCGCGGGTCCCAAGCACGATATCAAGAAATGGAACACGGTCAAAGGCTTTTTTGCCTTCCTGCTGTGCAACGCACCCTGCCATAACCAGGATCAGATGAGGTTTTTTTCTTTTGACCTGTGCGAACCTGCCAAGAAAGCTGAATGCTTTTTCCTCTGCCTTGTGTCTTATTGAGCATGTGTTGCAGACAACAATATCTGCATTGTCCGGGTTCCCGGTTTTTTCAAATCCAATGGATGCCAGTATAGCGCCCAGTTTTTCAGAATCATAAACATTCATCTGGCAGCCGATTGTATAAATATAAGCACGGCCCTTATACTTCATTAAACATAAAATCCTTTTGCAAATCCCTGATGATCATACGGGCTGTTTCAAGGCGATCCGGTGCAATGGCAAGCCTTATCATACCCTTGTCTGAATCTAAGGTTGTGGGAACTGCCACTCCTTCATGTGCCTCAAAAATAAATTTTATAAACCCTATTCTGGTTTTGTCCACCTGATATTTTCTATGGATCATCTGCATAATTTTCATTCCATGTATTCAGATCAGCCAATATATCACTATCACAGGAAAGTTCAAACAATTAATAATGATCAGATCATGCAAAAAGAATCACAGCCCATATAATACAAGTCATGACAAGGCTTATAAATACAGCGGCAGAGCCCATATCCTTCGCGCGCTTTGAAAGGGGATGTATTTCACTTCCTGTGCGGTCAACCACAGCTTCCAGAGCGGAATTGAGAAGCTCGGTTATCAATACGGCAAACAAAGGCAGGATCAAAAGCGCTTTTTCAGCAGGTGTACTGCCCATGAAAAAACCGGCAGGGCCGAAGATAATGACAAGGCAGATTTCCTGACGAAAGGCAGCCTCATTTGAAAAAGCCGCCTTAAGCCCTTCCAGAGAATAAAACCAAGCTCTTATGATACGGTTTATTCCGGTTGTTTTTTTCAGATTCATTTTTTATCCTGAATACCATCAAACCCAAATTATCAATGTGCTGCACCCGGCAGCCTGTTCAGCCTGTTCCTGAAAACATAATCTGCTCCCTGATAATAAGCAATCAATTCTTTTACAAAAGGAAAAGAAGGGGCAATTTTTTCAAGGGAAGGCTGTTCTGCGGATGTATCCACAAGATTGAGCCGCTTGACAGGAGACAGGATAAGAAGTTCGTTGCTGATCCACAATCCAAGCTTCTGATAATTTGCAACCAGAGCCCTGCCGGTAAAGTCCGGGGCAAGTATGTTTCTTCCAAAAAAGAAACTGTCATAGGAAAAATCAAGCAGTGCAAGTAAGGTGGGGGCAATATCAATCTGGCTTGAACGAACTGCAATCTCCCCCGGTGCAATATATTTGGGAGCATATATGAACAAAGGAATATGATATTTTTTCAGGGGCAGGCCTATTTTGCCTGCGCTTGCAGCACAGTGATCCGCAACCACAACAAACACTGTATCATCAAACCAGGGCTGTTTTTTTGCCTTTGAAACAAGCTGACTGAATGCATAATCCGTAAATTTAACACCCCCTGCCCTACCGCTGCCGCTGCCGCCTTCGCCAGGCTCAAGATCAATTCTGCCCCTGGGAAAAGTAAAGGGCTGGTGGTTGGTTGTGGTCATTATATGAAAGAAGAAAGGTTTTCCTGATCTGTAAACCCTGTTGGCTTCCCTGATTGTTTTGTTAAAAAGGTCTTCATCTGAAACCCCCCAGGCATTCTTGAATGTTATTTCATCTTTTGTAAAATCTGTTTCATCCACAATCCTGTACCCATTGCTGGAAAAAAAAGCATTCATATTGTCAAAATAGCCCCTTCCTCCATAAAGAAATGCGCAATCATACCCGTAATCGCCGAATACCCTGCCAAGGCTGTACAGATTAGCATTATCAGGGCGTTTTATGATGGAGCGGCCCGGAGTGGGGGGTATGGAAAGGGTAATGGCTTCAAGGCCTCTGACGGTTCTTGTGCCTGTGGCATAAAAATTGGTAAATAAAAGCCCCTGCCTGAACCATCTGTCCATGAAAGGAGTAAGATTCCTCTTTTCACCAAACCTGGTCAGAAATTTTGCACTGAGGCTTTCAACTGATACAAGGATTACATTGAGTTTTTTTGCAGGTTTTCCTGAAGTAACATGGCGGGCTATATTGTAAAGCCCGTCATGCAGGTAATGACAATTTTCAGGGCAGACCTGGGACTTAAGCACCTTTGAGAGCATTTTATCGTCCATGGTCACGTAAAACTGATGATAATCAAGGGTATTGTTTCTGAATGCTGCAAACAGCTGATACGGGCCGTTAGATGCAAGCTCATTAACATAATTGTTATCGGAAAGCCTGCGCTGAGACTGGTTGAGGAACAAAAAACCTGCAAGGGGAATAACAAGGATACAGCCTGCAATAACACAACGTTTTGAAAAGGATTCTTTCACATCAAGGGCCCTGATTAAATACGGGCGCAGGATCAGAAACACGATCATGGTTATGACAAAAATAATTGGCAGAATCCAGAAAACAGGATAGGTCTGAATAATATTATCTGTAACCTCACGGCGGTACACAAGATAGTCAACTGAAATAAAATTAAACCTTGACTTGAATTCTTCCCAGAAAAACCATTCAGCAACAAGGCCAAAACCAAACACGTAAAGCACGGTAAACTGTGTTATCTGTGCAATAATTTTAAAAATACGAGAGTGCAGCCATTTATCCGGCAGAGCAAGAAGGACAACCACAAAAGGAATACAGAAATAACCGAGAAACCCAATGTCATAAATCAGGCCCTGTCCGAAAATATAAACAAATTGCATAAGATTATGATCAAGCACATGCCAGTATCTTAAACACAGGACAATTCTCAACACAATAAACCCAGCAAGCGCAATACATGCCATCTGAAAAACCATGGCAAAACGTGTGTCCGGTTTCTTAAAAATCCTGTCAATCATTTAAACAATCTCCATTCATCAGGATAAAAAACAAAATAGGTTACAAGGGCGCAAGACCAGCATATTGCAAAGGTAAAAAGGTCATGGCTTGGGAAATGGGCACCTCTGATCTGCTGGCCAATACCGAAAACAAGGCCCAGACAAAGCCCTGCTGCAAGTCCATAGCCCCTGTAAGGTGAACCAAGGCGCAGCAATACAAAATAAAGAGCCAGAAAAGCATAGCCTCCGGAAGCATGGCCTGCAGGAAAAGCCTCCCCCGCAGGCAGGCCGGGCGGAACAGAGTCAAAAATCCTGATATGGGGCATGGTTCCTGAAAAAATTTTCAGTTCCCACGGAGTATAGATGCGGGTCATGTGCTTTAATACCCCCACAATCAAAGGCCCTGCCGCAGCAGCAGTAATGAAATACAGCATCAGTTTTCTGTACGGCTTTAACCTGGCAGATACAAATGAACATGCAAACAATATCACCCAGCATCCGCCTGCTGCCATGTCAAGATACCTGCCCCATTCATGAATCACAGTGTAAAAAAGCCAGTGACCGCGGAAAGGCCATGAATGGGCAGTAAAATCGTAAAAATGGGAAACAGCCCATACATCAAAACCGCTGTATTCAAAAATCACTGCCAGGCCGACACACAGAAGCGGCAGTGCAGCCGCCCATGAAAGCCACAACCTGAAATTAAGATTTTCTGTTTTTCCCATTTTTACGCCCTTCCCTTTTTTAATTGTGCTTTTCATGCCCTTCTGCCATATTGCATGCCAAGCGCCATAGTTCTTATACACCCTCAAAATGAAGAAAGCATGAAGAGTATAAACCTTTTTTTTTATTTTTGAAGGATTAATTTAATCTGTTAAGGTCATGGACACAGACCGTTTAATAGGATAAAAAACATCTGAAACAAAGGGTTGCTGAATGCTGCAATTTAAGAGCGCACACAATACAATTATGAACCGGCCACAGACTGATCCTGAAATTGTCAGACTCCTGGCACAAGCACTTGAGTGCCATCCTGTGCTTGCCATGCTTCTGGCTGAAAGGGGTATATGTGATCCTGACCAGGCCCGTTTCTTTCTAAATCCCGATTTTTCCCGGCTTACAGACCCTTTTCTGCTCAAGGACATGGACAAGGCCGTTGCCCGCATTCATACCGCTGTTGTCAATCACGAAAAAATTCTTGTCTTTGGTGATTTTGATTCAGACGGTGTAACTGCCACAGCCCTGCTGATTGATTTTCTTGAACATTGTGACGCTGATGTATCATGGTATATCCCGCACAGATCCAAAGAAGGATACAGCCTGCAGAAAAATCACATTAAAATGGCTGTTCAAATGGATATTGACCTAATCATCACGGTTGATTGCGGCATTGCAGCCGATAAACCTGTTCAGGATGCCCTTAACGAAGACATTGATGTCATAGTCACAGATCACCACGAACCAGGAGACAGGCTTCCAGATGCAGCAGCAGTAATAGATCCAAAACGCCATGACTGTATTTGCGGCCTTGATTATCTTGCAGGTGTCGGGGTTGCTTTTTATCTTGTCATGGCATTGAGAAAATTCTTCAGAACAAAAAATTTCTGGAAGGATATTGAAGAACCATGCCTTGTCAATTATCTGGATCTTTTTGCAGTGGGGACAATAGGAGATATGGTGCCGCTTATCCATGACAACAGGGTACTTTGCATGGCAGGAATTGAAAAATTAAGAAAGGGATCAAGGCCCGGATTCAATGCCCTGGCCAGGGCCTGCCGCCTTGACCCGGAAAAAATTGATTCAGATGATATATCATTTAAAATAGTTCCGAGGATAAATGCTGCAGGCAGAATTTCCCATGCAAGAATCTGTGTATCCCAGCTTACGGCAAAGGATATTGCAAGCGCTGAAAACACCGCAGTTATATTGGATCAGCTTAATCTCAAGCGCCGGACAATTGAAAAGCAGATAATGGAGGATATTGAAAAAAGGCTTGCAGAAAACAAAACTCTGACCAGTAAAAAACTATTGTTTTTATGGGATGAAAACTGGAACCCCAGTGTGCTTGGCATTGTGGCCTCAAAGCTTGCCAGAAAATACTGTATTCCGGTTGTCCTGCTGAATGTGCAGGGAGATACTGCCACAGGATCATCCCGCAGCATTGCATCCATAAATATTCACCAGGCACTTTCCCACCATGCCTGCATGCTGGAGCAGTTCGGAGGCCATGCCATGGCTGCAGGACTTAAATTGAAAACCGTGCACCTCCAGGCATTGAACAAAGCCCTGGAGGAATATATGGAAAATACATACTCACCTGAAGACTATGAAAAACCACGCAAAATTGATGCTGTACTGAAATTCAATGATATCAGCTTTTCTCTTGCACACCAGATAAACAGGCTCAGGCCATTTGGCACAGACAATCCAGAACCGGTTTTTGCCTGTAAAAATGTGCGTGTAAAATCTTCTTTTATAATCGGATCATGTCACAGAAAAATGATACTTGAAAGCCAGGAATCAAATTCAGGTCATAGTGTTGAAGCATTTGAATTCAATGTGGATACCACACATGATATGCCGGATTTTTATCCTGAAATCATATTCAGGCTGAAACTCAATAAATTCAGGCCTGATTCCGCCCAGATAATTTTCGAGCCAGCCTGATTCTTTTGCCTTGTAAACCAGCCCTATCTATTATATAAGTATCAGGTTAATCGTTCATGTTTTTTTGAGAATAAAGGATAAATCTATGGCTAAACTCTTTTACACCGGAAACAGAGAGGCAAAACTGCTTTCCAAGATAGAATCATCCAAGGAAAGGGAGAAAATCAGGACAATCAGCACCATCCGGGATAACATAGATGCCTTTAGCAATAAAGTTGCAATGAAGCTCATTGAAACAGGCCTGGTTGAAACAGTATCAAAATCCAGTGTTGAAAACCAGATCGCAAGATGCCTTGATACCCTGTGCAGGGCTGAAGATTTTGATATTGACTATATGGTAGCCCCGTTCAGAACCCTTGTATCCAGTCCGAACATTGCCAGCCTTTACCTTACAGCCTTTGTTGTGGAAAAATTGATAAACCACAAGGATGTAATAGATATTTATGGGAGTGATGAAGATATCTATTATTGCATACACAAAGAGCTTACAGCCATGCTTTAGATACAGCCAGCCCCTCTGGAAGGTTTTTATTCTGTGTTTTTTGCCCGCCTGCTTTAATACTCTTTTTCACCGATTTCAGGTTTTATGGACATGGGGATGAAGCCCGAGCCTGTGCATGTGTTCATGCCTGTGAATATGTATTTCATCATCAGTCAGAATTTTTCCGTTTTCCATGGAAAATATCCTGTCAGTAACTGCATTGACAAAATCAAACTCATGGGAAATGACAAAATAGGGAATATCAAGGCTGTTCATGATATTTACCAGTTTGTCCTTAACCTGGTTGTCCAGCCCTGCTGTGGGCTCATCCAGCAAAAGCACTTCAGGCTCCATTGCAAGTACGGCAGCAAGGGCAACCATCCTCTTCTGCCCGCCTGAAAGCCTGTGGGTTACCTTGTCTTTAAGGTGAATAATGCCAAGCTGGCCAAGGATTTCTTCAGCTTTCCCAATGGCCTGGTTGCGTGTACACCCGAGATTCAGCGGCCCGAATGTCACATCTTCAAGCACAGTCGGGCAAAAAAGCTGGTCATCTGAATCCTGAAACAGAAGACCTATTTTTGCCCTGACCTTTAAAAAATCCTTTTCATGACAGACCTGCCTGCCAAATATTTTTATTATGCCTGATTCAGGCTTGCAAAGCCCCATTATGGTGTGCAGCAAGGTAGTCTTGCCTGAACCGTTGGGTGCCACCATTCCTATCCTGTCGCAAGGCCCGATCTCAAGATTCAGGTGATCCAGAACCTTTTTTCGGGAACCAGGATAGGTAAATGAGATATCCTCAAGGGATATCAGACTATTATTGTTCGTCACTCTCAGCCCCAGAAATTTTCCAGCAGTACAAGTATTGTGCTCATAAGTACTGTCCCTGTTAAAAAAACAGAGTTTAATCTATTTGGCATATAAACGTCAAGGGTATGAAATTTCTGGTTAAATCCTCTGCACAGCATGGCCTTGTAAACTCTTTCTGCCCTCAGCGATGCCCGTACAAAAAGCATGCCCGCAAGATAGGCAAAGGTTCTGTAGGAATGTAGGTTGGTTCCGGGATTAAATCCCCGGAATTTTGCCGCACGCAAAAGCCTTTTGTATTCATCTTCTATCACTGCTATATAGCGGTATGACATAAGCACAAGAAAAACCATCTTGTCCGGAACATGCAGTTGATGCAGGGCATTGCCAAGAGTGGCTATGGGCATTGTGGCAATAAGGGCTGTAAATATCAGCAAAATGGCAAAGGATTTAAGGGTGATTTTTGCACAGACAATTATTCCCGGCATGCTCACTTTTATCCATTTATACTGATATAATATTTCGCCCTTAAACGTTAAAGGAACAAGTATCCATATCATCACAAGAAACAGAAAAACAGGTTTCAGCCTCTGAAGCACGTCCCAGGGTTCAAGCCTTGCCATGATAATCAAAACAAGAGCAATGCAAAGATAAAACCCTGCAACGTCAATATTGTCGCATAGAGCAGCTGGTATGGAAAGCACAAGCGCTGACACGATTCTGACACACGGATCAAGCCTGTGAATAAATGAACTGCCCCAGGCAAATTTTTCTTCAATCATTTATGCTCCTGCCTGTGTTTTTCTTCTGATAAATTTTGCTCCGAATGCCACAAGAAAGATAATTGCAATTCCGCCTGCAATCTGAAGCACAGAAGGCCCTGCCTCCAGTTTATCCTTTTGCTCCATTTCCTTTTTAATATCCTGCGCAGAGGGATTTGACAAAAGTTCTTTTTTTGATACTCGCCATTTTGCCTGATGGCCAGGCCCTGCATTGAGCTGAAGAATCAGGTCTGAATCAATTTTTTCAGGGACTTTGAATGAATAATGGCCCTGCTGGTCTGTTGTTCCTTTTTTAATTACCCTGCCTTTTTCATCGGACACAGTAATTGTGCAGTTCCGGGCACGGGTATTGGACCCGAAACTGCTTTCAGTGTAGACTATGCCGTTTTCCACCCATGCAAACAGGATAACCCTGTGAGCAGCTGCATAGCCTGCCGGGACAACAATACTCAATACAATTATGAAACTTAAAATTTTTCTGATTTTCATTTTTTCTTCACCGGTATGATTTCAGGATATACTTTTAAAAGAAATGATGCGCAAAATCCTGTTACAATGCCTTCAATAATCATTACAGGAATATGTGCAGTCAAAATGGTTACAATTGTTTTGAAAAAATTTTCATCAGTAAACCAGAGAGCGCAGCCCAAAAGCAGGCCGGACAGGATAATGGCAGTCACTCCAGCCAAAAACCCTCCCACGAAAGTCAGGGTTTTTGACTTTCCCAGAAGGGGCAGAAATAGATAATGAACAGCCACGGCCGGAAAGGCCATTACAACAGTGTTGACCCCCAGAGCTGTAAGGCCTCCGTACTGAAAAAAAACCGACTGAAGAAATAATGCAGTAAGGATTGCCGGAACTGCTGCAAACCCCAGCAGCAGCCCGACAATCCCGTTTAAAATCAGATGGACACTTGATGGCCCGATATTGACATGAATCAATGAGGCCACAAAAAAAGCCGATGATAATATGGCCACATGGACAATATGGTCATAATCCATTTTTTTCAGGCCCACGACCGTGCCTGTGACTGCAAATGCAGCACCTGTCGCCAATACCGGCCCGGAAAGTATTCCTTCTGAAATATGCATGTTATTTATTCTCCTGCCATTTTTCAAATTTCACCCATATAATGGCTCCAAGCTCTATTTCCTTGGGTTCATTATTATGCATTATTGTTTTGTCAGATGTATTCAATGCTGCAAATCCCCACCATCCGGCAACAGGAGCTGCATAGGTAAAAACTCCGTTGCTGTCCGCCTTGATTGTCTGGGTTGTCATGTATTCAGTGGGAGCCTCAGCTTTTTTGTCCTTGTTATAGTACTCAACCTCGACCTCTGCATATGGAACTTTTTTGCCGTTCAGCTTTACAATTCCCTGGAACACATTTCCTGCATAAAGCCCGAACGGTTTGCTCAAAGGCACTATTTCGGTCTTGAGCCCGAGTTCGGTATCCCAGCCTTCATCACTGCCAAACGCCGCAACAACGGTTTTGGTATAATGGACAATATAATGATCCTCTGCAGGTTCCCAGTAAGGCACAGGCTCCATGGCAAAGATATATGCTCCCGGCCGTTTTATTGCAAACAAAGTCTTCCATGCCTTGTGGCCCATTACCTTGATCTGCTTAAGACTCTGTTTTAAATCCTGTTTTTTCCCGTCTTTTACAACAAAAAACTTTGCCGGCTTTTCAAGCTGCATTCCATGCATTTCAAATGGATGGGAAAAAGAAAGCTGGATTTCAATCTTTCTTGAATCATCCTGCATAACCATATTATCCGAAGGAATCATCATTCCAAAATGAGCAAAAGCAGACCCGAATGAAAAACAGACCGCACAAAGAACCAGACCAATCATTTTAAAAAATTTCATTTCAATCTCTCCTTTAAAAATAAAAAAACCACAAAGGCACCGGCACTTTGCCGATATTTCAACCTTCGTGGTTTAACTTGTTTATATATAATTTTATTATTGATTCTTCAGGCTTCAGCCCGAAATTAAGCTTTTAAATAACTCTTAAAATTTTGTATGTCAACAGATAAATCAGAAATATAGTGGTGAGGTGGAGCCCGAAGAAATGGAACATGCCGCTTCAAAAGTGGAAGCCGGCCATGAACCGATTTGCCATTGAATTTGAAGGTAGATTCCATGTATAGAAAAAATGGCAGTTACACAGAATTATTTACAGGGTCTTTTTTCCGCCAACTATCAATATATGCAGTTTGATTATCAATCGTGGCAGCATCGATCCCGGTGTGACCACACAAAAAGCTAACTCCTATTATAATGTTTCAATAAAATCTGGACAATTTTAAGTTAAAAAAGGTGTTAGTTGGA
>CAYUOB010000102.1:0-10497 GCA_964446145.1 uncultured Desulfobacula sp. | reverse complement strand
TTGCATTCAGGGCAAGGAGGTTTGTCTGTTCGGCAATAGTGTTGATTGTTTCTGTAATGGATTCGGCAATAAAGGAACAGGCTGCTGCCACAGCAGAAATATCAACCAATGTGAATCAGGCTTCCACAGGAATTGCCCAGGTCAATGAAAATATTTCCCAGGCATATACTGCAAACTCAGAGGTAACCCGTGAGATTGCCGGAATAAAAACAATGGCAGATGAAGTGGTGATCAATACATTGAACACAAGGGAACTTGGAAAGGAGATGCATGACAATTCACAAATCCTTGGCTCCCTTGTAAACCAGTTCACGTTCAGGCCCAGCCATTTTGACATAGGAAAAGTGAAGGCTGCACATTTCAATGGAAGACTGCGCCTTACATCTGTCCTTAAAGGAATGATCCGCATGGAAGCTGACAAGGTTCCGGATCATCACCAATGTGATTTTGGCCGCTGGCTTGACTCGCCTCCGGATCATCTGAAGCCTGAGCCTGTGTTTGATGAAGTTTATGAACTGCACAGAAAAAATCATGAAAAATTAAAAGAAATTGTGCAATTATTCAACCAGAGTGAATCTGAAAAAGCCAGGGCAAAGGTTGAGGATTTTGAAAACATAAGAAAATCTTTGTTTGAAAAACTGGATCAATTATACATTCTTTAAAGGGGAGAACAACAATGGACAATCAGGATAAAAAACCTGCACCGCCACGGATGAATCCCTATATATTCACAATTCTGCTGGCCGGTTTCGGTTTATGGTGTTTCTGGGACGGATGGATTACAACCGACCCTGAAATGCTTGAACATGCCACGTTTAACAGGGTATTAAGTATTATCCTGATTGGGTGGGCTGTTTATGATTTCTTCAAACTGAAAAAAAAACAAAAGGCCGGCGGAAACTCAAAGGAAATTTAGTTTAATGAATCAAGTTGCAACTGACCCCGGGCTTTTAAAGGAAATAAACAAACGCAGAACATTTGCCATCATAAGCCATCCTGATGCAGGCAAAACAACCCTGACGGAAAAACTTCTGCTGTTCGGCGGAGCCATAAACCAGGCAGGAGCTGTAAAATCAAGAAAAATTGCAAGGGCTGCCACAAGCGATTTTCTTTCCATTGAACAGGAAAGAGGCATCAGTGTTTCCTCTTCTGTAATGCAGTTCAGTTACAGGGGATATGAAATCAATCTTCTTGACACACCGGGCCACAGGGATTTTTCAGAAGACACATACAGAGTGCTCACTGCTGTGGACTGTGCTGTAATGATAATTGATAATGCAAAGGGTGTGGAGCCACAGACACAAAAACTCATGGAAGTCTGCCGCATGCGCAACACTCCCATTATCACCTTCATTAACAAACTGGACAGGGAGGGGCTTGAGCCTCTTGATATTTTTGCAGACATAGAAGACAAGCTGCAGATAGAATGCGTTCCCCTTACCTGGCCAATCGGCATGGGCAAACGTTTCAAAGGGGTATATAACCTTGAAAAAAAGGAAGTCGGCATTTTCAGGCCGGGGTATACCCCTGAAGACAATGACGGCATAGTTATTGATGATCTTTCAGACCCCCGCCTTGATGAACTAGTTTCTGCAACGCAGGCAGACCAGTTAAGGGAGGATGTTGAGCTCATTGCAGGAGCGGCAGAACCTTTTGACCTCAAATTGTATCTGAGCGGAACCCAGACCCCTGTCTTTTTCGGATCTGCAGTCAATAATTTCGGAGTAAGGGAAATGCTGGATGCGTTTGTGAAAATTGCTCCCCCTCCTGGAAAGCGCCGGGCTGTGACAAGGCTGGTAAGCCCGGATGAAAAGCAGTTCTCAGGTTTCACTTTCAAGATTCAGGCCAATATGGATCCCGACCACAGGGACAGGATTGCTTTTTTCAGGATATGTTCAGGAAAATTCACACGCGGCATGAAAGTTAAGCACCACAGAACCGGAAAGGAAATAAGAATTTCCAATGCAACAATTTTCATGGCAAGGCAGAGAAACAACATTGAAACAGCCTATCCCGGAGATATAATAGGAATACATAACCACGGTACAATCAAAATCGGGGACACCTTTACCACAAAAGAGCCTTTGAAATTCCTCGGTATTCCCAATTTTGCGCCTGAACATTTCAGGCGGGTACTGCTGAAAGACCCCATGAAGGCAAAGGCATTGAACAAGGGCCTTATCCAGCTTGCAGAAGAAGGCACAATCCAGGTTTTCCGTCCCCTTTCGGGCAACATGTATATAATGGGTGCCGTGGGAGTTCTGCAGTTTGAAGTAACAATGGCGCGGCTAAAGGCAGAATATAATGTCAATGCCGGTTATGAAACTGTTGATTTATCAGTTGCAAGGTGGGTATTGTGTGATGATGAAAAACTTCTGCACGATTTTAAAAAACACAATGAAGCAAACCTTGCCGTTGATTCTGAAGGCTGTCTTACCTTCATGACCACAAGTGAATATCAGCTGGGATTCACAATGGAGGAATGGCCCGGGATTGAATTTCAGAAAACAAGGGAATATAAATAAAAAAAACATACCCGACACAGGAAAAATCACATGGAAGATTACAGGATATTTAATTTCAATGCAGGCCCTGCTGCCATGCCGCTCAAGGTCTTAAAGCAGATACAGTCTTCATTTCTGAACTTTCGCGGTTCAGGAATGTCCATCACGGAAATAAGCCACAGATCCGGCCTGTTTAATGATGTGATAGATGATGCTGTTGAGCGTGCCAAAAGGCTTTTAAAGATTGATGACAGATTTCATGTCCTTTTTCTGCAAGGAGGGGCTTCCATGCAGTTTGCCATGATTCCCATGAATTTTCTGAACGGTGATGATACTGCAGATTATGTCAATACAGGCACATGGTCAACCAAGGCAATCACCGAGGCACTTGTTCAGAAAAAAAACATCAGGATTGCAGCTTCTTCAGAGGACAAGGCATTCACCTATATCCCTGAAAATATCAGATTTTCAAAAAATGCAAAATTTGTACACCTTACATCCAACAATACAATCAGAGGCACACAATTTCATGTATTTCCCGATACAGGCAGTATCCCCATTGTGTGTGACATGTGCTCTGATATTTTTTCACGCCCCATTGACATGGAAAAATTCGGCATGATCTATGCCGGAGCCCAGAAAAACCTGGGCCCTTCCGGCACCTGCATGGTAATCATAAGAAAGGACATGCTTGACATGGAATGTGAAAACCTCCCCACCATGCTGAGATATTCAACCTATGCTGAAAAAAACTCCATGTACAACACTCCCCCGTGTTTTGGCATATACACAATAGGGCTTATGCTAGAATGGCTGGAAAAAGACATGGGTGGTCTTGAACAGATGAACCGGTACAATATGGAAAAAGCAGGCCTTTTGTATGATTACATTGATTCATGCCCGTTTTACCGCACAACTGCTGAAAAAAACTCAAGATCCCTGATGAACATCACATTCAGGCTGCCGGATGAAAACCTTGAAAAAGCCTTTGTTGCCGAAGCTGAAAAAAACGGTCTGGGCGGGCTTAAGGGCCACAGATCAGTGGGAGGGTGCAGAGTTTCCCTGTACAACGCCGCAACAATGGAGGCAGTCAGGGCCCTGATTGAATTCATGCATTCCTTTGAAAAGGAGAACAGATCATGATGAAAGTACTTATAAGCGACCCCATTGAACAGGAAGGAATCAGAATATTCCAGAACCGGGAAGGCATTGAGGTTGATGTAAAGCCGGATATTTCCTCCGGCCAGCTGCTCAGGATCATATCCGGTTATGATGCACTTGTTGTCCAGGCCCGCACCCAGGTTACAAAACAAGTGCTTGATGCGGCAACAAAGCTCAAGGTAGTTGCAAGAGCAGGAGCAGGCCTTGACAATGTTGACATTGACGAGGCCACAAAAAAAGGAGTGGCTGTCATGAACACTCCAAAGGGCAATTCCGTGACCACGGCAGAACATGCCATTGCAATGATGATGGCTCTGACAAGAAAAATCGTATGCGCCAGTATATCCCTCAAGCAGGGCAGATGGGAAAAACACTCATTTCAGGGACGTGAGGTCAGCAATAAGGTTTTCGGAGTAATCGGGTTCGGCAACATAGGGTCAATTGCAGCCTCCCTTGCCAAGGGCCTTAAAATGAAAGTAATAGTATCTGACCCCAATATTGCGGGCGACCACATTGAAAAGGCGGGATTTGAGCCCGTGACCCATGAAGAGCTGTATGCACGCTCGGATTATATTTCCATTCATGTTCCCAAAATGGACTCCACCATTGACCTGCTTGATTCTGAAGCATTCGACAAAATGAAAACAGGAGTCATGATAATAAACTGTGCAAGCGGCAGCATAATAAATGAGGCAGCTCTTTATGCAGCAATAAAATCAGGAAAAGTGGCAGGAGCAGCCCTTGACGTATTCTCAACCGAACCTCCCGGAGACAATCCCCTGCTGGAGCTTGACCAGGTGATTGCCACCCCGCATCTCGGGGCTTTTACAAAGGAAGCCCAGACAAATGTTGCTGTTGCAGCGGCAACCCAGGTGACAGCATATCTGCTGGAGGATACAGTCATAAATGCAGTCAATGTGCCTTCTGTTTCAGGAGAGGTTTTAAGACAGCTTGCCCCGTTCCTGTATCTTGCTGAAAAAATGGGCAGCATGCAGGCACAGATCACAAAAGGCGGAATAAAAAAAATAGATATTGAATTTGGCGGAAAATTTCCTGAATTTGACCTGAAACCACTTACTCTTGCAGCTGTCAAAGGTTTGCTCTCACAATTTGTCCACCATAATGTCAATCTTGTAAACGCAGTCTCCCTTGCAAAGGAAATGGGAATAAGAATTTCAGAAACAAGTTCAGGTGAATCAGGGAATTTTCTGAACCTGATACGTATTTCAGTCGAGTCTGAAGAACAGATAAACATACTGGAAGGAACCATTTTTGGCAAAGATGATGCAAGAATTGTCAGAATCAATAATTTCCGCCTTGAAGTGATTCCCGAAGGCCACCTTGCCCTGATACACAATCTTGATAAACCCGGTTCCATAGGATCAATGGGCGTCACCCTGGGCAAACATAATATCAATATTTCCCGCATGACAGTGGGAAGGGAAGATGCAGGAGACAGAAACATCATTTTTCTGACAACAGACACCCCGGTGCCGCCGAAAGTTGTAAAGGAAATTGAATCCCTGCCGCTTGTCATAAGCATGACAACATTTGAACTTTAAACATGACAAACCCAATGCGACAAATACCTTACAACTACACATCAGCCAATGATGACCAGATCATAAAACATCTTTTCGGTTCTGAACTTGCAGCAACAATTCACAGCCTGGGGCTTAAAACCCGCACAGGCAGATCTGCAAGGCTTTTATTCCGCTTCATGGGCGACATGTTCATAATTCAGCGCAACCCCTTTCTCTTTCAGGAACTTGTGGAGCATCCCCTTCTGAGAAAACGGCTGTTTGCGGAATTTGAAAATGACCTTGCAGCCATTAAAAAAAATGCAGACCAGAAAGATGTGATTCTTGTTCTTGAGGCACTTGAAAAAGCATTAAAAAAGCTTGTAAAAAAAACACGTACAATACATGCGTACCAGAACAGAATTTTAAAACACCTTGCCCCCATAATCGGCAGGGACAATATTTATTTTGATCCATTCAATATAACCTCCCATTCAACAGATGCCACTGACTGGAGGCTTTACAACCCCCTTGCCGTGCTGAGGCCTGACCGGGAATCCCAGGTTCCCGCACTGGTCAAAAAAATAAAAAAACTGGGGCTGAACATTATTCCGCGCGGTGCAGGCACAGGGCTTACAGGCGGAGCCACACCCCTTACTTCAACCTGCATCATGATCAATACGGAAAAACTGAACCGCATTTCAGACATAGAAATAAAAAAAAATTCCAGGGGGACTGCCTATGCGTCAATTACACTTGAGGCAGGTGTCATCACCCAGGATGCCATTGAAAAGGCAAAAAAGGCAGGGTATATTTTTGCAACAGACCCCACAAGTGCATGGGCCTGCACCATAGGCGGCAATCTTGCAGAAAATGCAGGCGGAAAAACAGCAGTGCTGTACGGAACAGCAATCGACAATATCCTGTCATACAATATCACAATGCCGGACGGAATTGCCTACAAGGTGGTGCGCAAAGATCATCCCCTGCGCAAAACCCTGCCCGAAGACAGGGTGATTTTCAACATATACCGCATTGATGGCCATTTCATAAAAACAATTGAACTAAGGGGGACCCAACTCAGAAAAAAAGGCCTTGGCAAAGACGTGACAAACAAGGCACTGAACGGTGTGTTCGGCCTGCAAAAAGAGGGATGTGACGGAATTATAACCTGTGCTGAATTCATTCTCTACCCTGAATTCAAATTCAAAAAAACCTTTTGCATTGAATTTTTCGGCAATGATATGAGCCAGGCAGGGCTTGTGATATCAGATATTTCAAAGGCATTTTCAGGAGCTGACCCTAAAAAAACAGCCTCTCTGATAGCACTTGAACATTTTGATGAGGAATATATAAAAGCCATTGGATATAAAACCAAAACATCCATAGGAAGCAGGCTGATCGCTGTTCTCCTCGTTGACATGGTATCCAATGACAGGCAGATTCTTGATTCCGGCACCAAAACCCTTGAAAAAATACTTGCCCCGTATGACATGACCGGGCTTGCCATTGCAAAGGATGAAAACCAGGCTGTCAGGTTCTGGCAGGACAGAAAACGCTTAGGCGCAATTGCAGCTCATACCAATGCTTTCAAACTCAATGAGGATATTGTCCTGCCAATAGATTCTCTGGCGGATTTTGCCAAATTCATTGACAATTACAATATTGAGGAAAAAAAATTCAACCAGGCCCAGATCATACACAATATCATTGATTATCTTGATACTGCCGTGCCCTCATCTGATCCTGAACTTTTTCAGAAACGTGTGGGCAAGGCAAAGGATCTTGCCTACAAAACCCGTAAAAAACTTGAGATAGCATCCAGGGATGCACTTGAAGCAAGTATCCATTCCAAAAACTTCTTCAGGGAAGTCACCCAGAGCCTGAGGGGCTACGGCCTTGTGATTGAGAAACTTGAGCGTGTGTATGAAAAGACAAAGGCAAGGCTTATTGTTATCGCCACTCACATGCATGCAGGAGATGGAAATGTCCATGTCAATATTCCAGTACTCTCCAATGACAGGGAGATGATGGAAAGGGCGGCAAAAACAGCTGACAGAATTATGCAGGAAGCAGTCAGGCTGAACGGGGCTGTTTCAGGGGAACACGGAATAGGTATCACAAAATTCAAACACCTTGAGCCTGAAAAAATTGCTGAATTTGCAGCCTATAGAAAACAAACCGATCCTGACGGGCTGATGAATCCCGGCAAGCTGTCTGACCCTGATGTCATTGAAAAGGTATTCACGCCTTCATTCAATCTGCTTGAACTTGAAGCAAGAATCCTGAAGCATGGTTCATTGTCAGAACTTGCAAAGGACATAGCAAATTGTGTCAGATGCGGAAGATGCAAACGCCAGTGCCCCGTGTTCTATCCTGCTGCAAACATGTTTTTCCATCCGAGAAATAAGAACCTGTCCATTGCAGCCCTGATTGAGGCACTTCTGTACATAAGCCAGCGCACGCAGTCCACAGGGTTCAGAATCCTGAAAAACATCGAACAGATTGCAGATCACTGCACCATATGCCATAAATGCCTTGAAAAATGCCCTGTCAACATTGATTCAGGAGAAATTTCCATAAAGGAAAGACAGATCCTGCAATCCATGAAATTCAAACACACAGCCCCTGCAACCCTGGCAACCCTGAAATATCTTTCAACAAAAAACAGGACCATGAACACTGTAATGAGGGCAGGCCTTCTTCAGGCAGGCGCAGGGATCCAGAGGGCAGCATCAGCGCTTGCAGCGCCTTTTGGCAGGATAAAGGCGCTGAACCAGAAAAACTTTTACAGGCTGCTGAAGTCCCCTGTTTCAAAGCCCCATTCAGGAACCCTGAGAGGGCTTCTGCCCGACACCCAGAAAAACCAGTCTGTCCTGATTCCGCCTGAAGGAAAAACCGCAGCAACAATATTTTATTTTCCAGGCTGCGGAAGTGAACGGGTATTTTCAGAAAAATCCATGTCATGCATTTTTCTTCTGCTAGAAAACGGCAACAGGGTAATTCTGCCTCCGCCTTATCTTTGCTGCGGATATCCATTTCTGGTCAATGCAAAAAAAGATCAGTACGATAAAATAGTACTGGAAAATATCATCATACTTACCCAGATCAGAGACATGTTTCGCGATCTTACCTTTGACAGCGTAATTGTAAGCTGCGGCACCTGCATGGAAGCGCTTGGCAAAATCGAGATCTCAAAAATTTTCCAATGCCCTGTTCAGGACATTTCAGAATATATACTTGGCCAGGATAAAGATCTGAGCCTTGACCGTGATTATCTTTACCACGCTCCCTGCCATGACTCCCTGAAAGATATGGCAGTCAGGCTTTTGACCCCGAGATGCATCAATGGAAGCAGTATTCATCCTGTTCCGTGCTGCTGTTCTGAAGCAGGAACAATGGCATTGTCCAGGCCGGATATAACCAACTCCATGCTGGAGCGCAAGCACAGCGCTGCAAGCCAGATAGCAGAAAACCCCGGAAAAAAAATCCTCACCAACTGCCCTTCATGTATGCAGGGGCTTGGCAGGCACAGAGATTTAAAACTTGAGCCTGTTCACCTTGCCCAGGAGCTTGCACTGGTCACAGGCGGAAAACACTGGAAAAAAACTTTGAAAAAATTTCTTGAAAAAAGCGAAGTTATCCCGTTCTGACATGAATCTTGTATTGCTCAAAACAGAGGACTTTGTATCAGATACCCAGGTAATACTTGAAGGCAGGCGTTTCAACCATTTAAGGCGTGTCAACAGGATAAAAAAGGCAGACTGTCTTATTTGCGGCCTTGTGAACGGCAAAATGGGCAAAGCTGTTGTAACAGAAATTTCAGGCACACAGATCAAAATGCAGGTAAAGCTCGACACAGCCCCGCCTGCGCCCCTGCCCCTGAATCTCGTACTTGCGCTGCCAAGACCCAAGATGCTCAACAGAATAATTGAAAATGCAACAACACTCGGGGTAAAAAAAATATTTCTGATAAATTCATGGCGGGTGGAAAAAAGCTTCTGGCAGAGCCCGCATCTTGATGATGAGCATCTTAAACATCACATGATCCTGGGCCTGGAACAGGGCCGTGATACAATTATGCCAGAAATTCATAAAAAGCGTTTTTTTTCAGATTTCATCAGAAAAGATCTGCCCCGGATTTCAAAAGACACCATACGTATCACAGCCCACCCCGGAGCTGAAAATTTATGCCCTTCATGTATCAATGCACCTGCAACCCTTGTTATAGGGCCTGAAGGAGGATTCATTAAAAGGGAAATTCAGGGTCTTGAAAATACAGGATTCCGCACTTATCATATAGGGAGCAGGATTTTAAGAGTTGAAACAGCCGTAAGTTTTTTAATTTCACGTTTATACGCATGAAACAGGAGAATAAGTTGAAAGAAAAAAAGAAAATTGCCAGGGAACGGCAGGAAGCGTATGACAGCCTGCCTCCCGTTATAAGGGAAAACCTGACAGAAGAGGAAAAGCAGCTTTTTCTGTATGCTGAACAATGGCCGGAATCATTGTTTGAAAAACTGGATGAGTTCATTGTAAAGGACTGACAACAATACTTTGAAGTATAAACTTATTTTTTTCATTATATTGTACGGCCTTTTTTCCCATTGCAGGCCGGCACATGCATTCTTTGCCGAAACCGGCCGCAGGGATGGAATCAGGATTGATTCCTATGCCACAGGGCCGGATAGTGAGCCCAGGGATTTTTATCTGTATGATAATTTTTCATGCACAGACAGGGATCATTTTCTGATAAAAAAAGCTGAAGGGTTCATCAGTGCCGACCGTATCAGAATAGATATTCCCCTCAAAATACTCTCCAGAAACATATCTTCAACGGAAAACAGCCTTGACAGAATGCTGATGGCAAACCTTAGAATAAAGCAGTTGTTAGCTGAATATAAAAAGCTGCGGGAAAAGGCCCGGATTCTGCTGAAAACCACCCGTCTGAACGAATCATTGCTATTTGTGCCCCAAAAACATGAAAAAAGCAGACCGGCATCCGGATCACTGCCCGAAGAACCCCATGATGCAGAGCTTGACAGGCAGATTTTCAATATAACAAGACTGAGTCCGGCTTCCGGCGATGTAATGGAAGATCATAAAATTATTTCTGAAAACGGGACAGAACACGGCCCCGGAAAAAAAAATATAATATACAGGGCACTTACCCGCACAGACAATGACCCAGGGACTGTGAAATCAGATGTTGCCTATCCTGCCAGGCCTGTTACTGCAGGAAGGAACAATGATGAACTGCCCTGGATTTTTAATTTCCTGCTGTATATCATCAATTATACTTTGAACAACCG
>CAYUOB010000101.1:0-10545 GCA_964446145.1 uncultured Desulfobacula sp. | reverse complement strand
GCTTTTCATGTTTTTATCGTCAAAAAAGGTTTCAAGATTGGCTCTGAGAGTTTCCTGATCCACATTATAAAGGGGACGGGCAGTAACAAGCCTTATCATGTACAAAGATTTTTCAATTCCTGAATAAAGCTTTTCAAGCTCAAACTGCCTGATCCTGCCTGTAAAATAAAAGCACATGGAAAAATTGCTAATACTGCAGGCAATGACAACAGCAATGATAATTCTGGTTCTGAGCATCACTGGACTTTTCCCATAATCTGAAAACAAATTTATATATCAAACATCAAACAAGGGCTGAATCATCAAGGGTCACTTTTCTTACAAGAGCCTTGTAATCAGCCGCGGCAGTACATCCCGGGGCAAATTCAAAAATTGATTTTCCATATGAAGGGGCCTGGGAGAGGCTTTCACTGTATCGGATCGGCGTACACATATACTGGGCATACAATTTTTCCAACTGCCAGTATATGGCCTCAGGCCCTTTTATGCGTGTATCCATAAAAGTAGGGACAATATATTTAAGCGCTATTTCCTTTCTGTATTTCTGTATGGAGCCAAGGCTTTTCATGAACTCTGCAAGGCCCTGCAAAGGCATCACTTCAAGCGCCACAGGCACCAGAACCTCTGTGGCATAGAAAAGAACATTCACAATAAGCTGATCCCATCCAGGGGCCGTGTCAATAATGACAAAATCATAGCGGTGATCAAGAGCCTTCATTGCCTCGGACAATGTCCATTCAGCACCAAAGCTTTTTCTGTCAATGATGCGCTTTACACCGGCAAGGGATTTTCCGCCGGAAAGAAGCCATAAATTTTTTCTGGCCCTGTAAATACATTCTTCAGGAGTAAGTTCTCTTGTCAGCAATTCAGTAAGCCCTGCCCTGGGTTTTTTGCCCAGTATATAGGAAGACTGGCCCTGAGTATCTGTGTCAACAAGCAGAACCTTATGGCCTGCAAGGGCTAGCCCCGCACTAAGATTCACAGCGGTTGTGGTTTTGCCAACCCCGCCCTTGCTTAAAGATACGCATATTTTTCTTGTATTTTTCTCAGAGTTATCAGAAATTTTATTTTCAGGTTTATCAGAGGTTTCAAGTTTTGACTCCTGCTTTAAAACAGATTCATTAAACTGCACCGGAAATCTGTGCCCGCAGGATTTACATCTGGCCGCAATTTTCTTGCCGGCGGGAGTGTTTTTTTTCAGCCAGTCTAGATCGACTTTATGCCTTTTAGCACATTTAGGGCAGACAATGGTAGCCACTATCCCTCCTTGCCTTGTCATATATTTCCGGACAGCGTTTGCAACGGTACAAATTATTGTTCCCTGTCGATTCCGTCAAAAGACCCAACGATATTATCCTTTAACAGCTGGGTTTTCATTTTTCCGACAATTTTTGAAAGATGGCTTGCTGTTTTTTCTTCCAGCCCCACCCATTGTATTCCCCAGTGGAAATTTCTGCCGGATTCAGATGACAGATGAACAATCCTGCCATTGAGGTTCTGAATCATCAGATTGGAAATTTTAAGATCGCAATTATTTAATATCTGTTCAACGGTGAACCCCGGATCTTCCCGAAAGACAATACCAATACCATCAGGGCAGATATCTGTCACAGGATATTTTTTATTGTCAATAACCACCCAGATATCCTCATTATCATCGGTCGGGACACGGAATGATTTACGTATGCCATCTGATAAAACAGAATCTTCTTTGAGATTATCCGGTTCAATGCCTGGATTATTCATGAAATCACCTCACAAATTCCTGAGAAAACTCAATTACCGGCAGGCCGTTCCAGCCGATTCTCATTTTCTTGAAAAAATATAACAATAAAGAAAGAGGCAGGCAAGTAAAATCGTTTATTCTCAACAATTCTCATTAAAACTCTGTTATAGTCTGTCCGCCAGCATGGCAGGCATACAACAGGTTATAATAAAAAAAGGGCGGAGAGTTTTTTTGCTCTCCACCCTTTTCAGGACTGATATCTATTATGATTCAGTGTATGGTCTAGTGGCCGAATGCAGCTGCAATGGCACCTTTAAGTGCAGGATGAGCATACATGAGGATCAGGGCTACAACCAGTGCATAAATACACAGAGATTCGATCATTGCAAGACCGATCAGAAGGTTGACCTGAATTTTACCGGCTGCTTCCGGGTTTCTTGCGATACCGGTCATGGCGCCGTTAAGGCCCATACCCTGACCAATGCCGCAACCAAATGCTGCGATACCAATTGCAATACCTGCTGCCCATACACTACCAACTAGAAATTCCATGTCTTACTCCTTATAAAAATTAATGAAATAATATAAAATAACGGGCTTCTTCCGGTTCCCGTAACCGCTTTATTAATGTGCTTCCTCTATTGCGCCTGCAATATACATTGTGGCAAGCAGAAAAAATACGAATGCCTGTACAAGGGCAACAAACACACCCAGACCCATGATCGGCAGAGGAGCAAGGAACATGCCGCCGAGCATCAGAAGTATGCCCACAACAAGCTCATGCCCCATCATATTTCCAAAAAGACGGAATGAGAGAGAAAGGATCCTTGCAGTATGCCCTATAATTTCAATGGGCAGAAACAAAGGGATCATTGCAGGCACAGGGCCTGTGAAATGTTTTACATATTTTATACCATGTTCCTTGATACCAACCACATGACTCCACAGAACAGCTATAATGGCACATGCCAGCGTAGTATTAAGATTAGCCGTGGGCGGATAAAATGTAGGAACAAGCCCCATAAGGTTTCCAAGAAGGATAAACAGAAACAGGGTCAGAACGAGAGGATATGATTTTCTTCCTTCTTCACCGGTAATGGAGACAACAAACTCCTCCAGGCCTGAAATAATAACTTCAAATACATTCTGAGCTGTTTTCGGCACCAGGGAAACACTTCTTCCCGCCAGCCAGCCGAAAAATATCAGAATAATCATATTAAGCCACATATAAGTAACATGGGGATGGGCCCCGGCCCATTCTCCCAGCCCTATCTTTTCAAACAAAGATGTAAGAATTAAATATGGATGTTCCACCTTATACCGCCTCCTTAAATAGTAATCTTGTTATCGCCAGCGCCGCTGCCATAAAAATGCTTGCCACAACCACTGAAAGTCCCGCCAGAAGACCAAGTGGGTGAACAATATGTTTTGATATAAGCAGGAATATCACGATCCCGCTTATTGCAAACCTGATATAATATTTCACCATTACATTGCTTACAACAGAACGTCCCCGCTCTGCCACAACTTCAGGGCGAAACATTTTTTTCAGCGTATTTTTCAGAAGATGAAAATTGACAGCCACAATCACTCCTCCTGTAATGATGCCCAGGGCAATCTTCATGGGAGCCGCCATCAGGCTGACTGTTCCCCCGAACAGAAGAATCAGCCAGTTTGAAGTTGTGACAAAATCAACAAGTTTCTGAATATCACGCATTAAAACCTTTTTCCTTTTTTTCCTGCCCTGACAATATTGCTGAATCCGGCTGCAATACCAAAAGCCAGCCCGATAAACATTATCACAGGGTCAGTTCCAAATTTCCTGTCCAGCCACCGCCCGATAAAAAGACCGATAAAAATTGAAAGTGCCACCGACATTCCAAGGCTGGCAAAATATCCAAGCTCTCTTATTGTTCTGCCGGTTTCCTTTTTCATTTCCCGCCTTTATCAAAGCCTTTATTCAGCCGTCAAAGATCATTGTTCTGAAAGCAAATAACATATGCTGATTCTCAAGTCAATGTGAAAAATTATTAAACAATTCTTAAAAATCCTGTGCTGGTTTCACCTGAAACTTCACCTATTATCACGGCGCTGATACCGGCATTGTTCATTGCATCCACACAGGCTTGCGCATCTTTTCTGCCAATGCAGATCAAAAGCCCTCCTGAGGTCTGAGGGTCAAACATCAGATCAGCAAGCGCCCGGTCAACTCCCGGATCAATCACGGTAAACCTGTCAAAAAACTTTCTGTTTTTATGGGCACCGGCAGGCACCATTCCCATGGCGGCAAATTCAAGGACATGATTCAGCACCGGAACCACTGAAGTGTCAAGCGTAACCTGCCTGCCCGACCCCTTTGCCATTTCCAGAAGATGGCCTGCAAGCCCAAACCCTGTTACATCAGTGCAGGCGCTGACCTTAAAATCAGCCATTACCTGAGCCGCATATTTATTGAGCATTGACATGACAGCAACACTGTCTTTGATATCATCATCTGATGCAAGCCCTGCCTTTACTGCCGTGGACATTACCCCGGTTCCGACGGGCTTGGTCAGGATAATGGCATCATTGCATGCAGCACCGCAATTTGTCAGTACCCTGTCAGGGTTTACAACACCTGTAACGGAAAGCCCGTACTTGAATTCAAGATCATCCACGGAATGGCCTCCAACAAGGGTTGCCCCTGATTCATTGATTTTATCTATTCCTCCTTCAAGAGTTTGTTTTAAAATTTCTTCTTCCATATCACAGCTTGGAAAGCAGACTATGTTCATCACGGTCAAAGGGCGGCCTCCCATGGCATAGACATCACTCAGGGAATTGGCAGCAGCAATCTGCCCGAATTCATAGGGAGAATCCGTGACAGGGGTGAGAAAATCAAGGGTCTGAATCAATGCAGTTTCATTGTTTAATTTATAGACACCGGCATCATCAGGAGAATCAAGCCCTACGATGAGATCCGGATGGGATTTGATTTCAAGCGAACCCACAATTCGATCCAGCGTCCCTGGATCCAGTTTGGCCGCTCACCCGGATGCCTTTACTTTCTGTGTCAGAAAAACTTTTTCCATATCTGTTTTTATAATCCTTATACCAGGTTATTCAGTCAAAGCGATCACACATGCAAACCTGCCGGTTGTCTTTTCCCTTCTGTAAGAATAAAAGAGATCATTATTACATACAGTGCAGATATGCATATTTTCAATATTATCTTTTTTAACGCCCCTGTGCATTAACTGGTCTTCAGTCATTTTCCAGAAATCAAAATAATCCCTGTCTTCTGATTTATACTTCCACAGGTGTTCGGGAATCAAGGTTTTGTAATCCCTGAACTCAGCACAGCACGGCCCCAGCGAAGGCGATATACCTGCCATTATATCCTCAGGCCGGCACCCGAATATCTCCACCATTTTATCAATTGTAGCTCCTGCAATATTGACGATACTTCCCTTCCAGCCTGAATGCACATTGGCTATCACTTTTTTTTCAGGGTCATACAGCATTACAGCCTGGCAATCTGCCACCTGGATGACAAGAAATATATCTTTCATGTCAGTAACGAGTGCATCGGCAGTATAGGTTTCAACCCCAGGCTCAAAAACCTCCTGCATGTCATTGTCATCATGCTTCAATACCTTGATTGTATCACCATGTACCTGATTCAGAAACACAAAAGGCTTCATGCCCATTTTCAAAGTGATAAGCTTTCTGTTGCGCGCTATTGCATCTCTGTTGTCTCCTGAATTCATTCCGACATTAAGCGATTCAAAGGCCCCTGTGCTGACACCTCCGGCTCTTGTAAAAATCCCGTGGATAATACCGGGCTCACGCTCCAAATGAGTAAATTCAAAAATCCTGATTTCAGGGATTTCCATAATAAAGCCTGCCTATGCGCTCTATGATTTTTGTTGTGGAAATATCCGGTTCAAGCCTGACCCTTTTTATACAGCCGCCACCGGCCTTTACAAAATCACCTCCGATAATCTCATCCTCTGCCCAGTCAGCGCCTTTCACCAGAACGTGAGGGCATACATTTTCAATGAGCCCGGCCGGATCAGGTTCATCAAAGATAACAACATGATCAACACATTCAAGGGCAGCAACCACGGTTGCCCTGTGGGCCTGGCCTGTTACCGGCCTTTTTTCCCCTTTGATCATCCTGACCGAAACATCAGAATTCAGGCCCAGCACAAGCACATCACCGAACCGGGCAGCACGGTCAAGGTATGTAACATGACCTGCATGAAGGATATCAAAACATCCATTGGTAAACACTATTGTTTTACCTGCCCGCCTGTATTGTCCGCACAATTGTCCTATTTCAGCACAACTTACAATCTTGTCCATAAACATCCTGTTTTCTGTCCTCCATACAGGGAATCAAGGCCCTGCACTGATCTGTCAGTGCAGGATCAATCATGGCCCAGCCGGTCATCTGCGATGAACCTGGCCCGGCAATAATATTACCCATTGGATCCACGACCATGGACATTCCCGGAAAAGTCAATCCCTGTTCCTTTCCTGTTCTGTTGGCGCCTATAACAAAGACCTGGTTCTCAACAGCCCTCGCCCTGAGCAGAATTTCCCAGTGATCTTTTCTCTGTTTTGGCCATTGTGCCGATACCATAATTATTTTTGCGCCCCCAAGACAAAGCGATCTGGCAAGCTCGGGAAACCTAAGGTCATAACAGATCATCATTCCAGCCCTGCCAAGGCCTGAACCGGCAATTACCATTTCATTGCCGCAGGTGTAATAAATATGTTCATCTGTCGGCCTGAAAAGATGAATCTTATGATATTTTGCCTTTATTTTTCCATCAATATCAACAAACACCTGTGTATTGTATATCCTGCCATCTTTCTTTCGGGGCAGGCTTCCGCAGACCGCCATGCCTGAGCCCGCTGCAAAGCATGACAATTCATTCAGGATATCATCAGTATGTTTTGAGTGTTCATTCAAATTTTCATTGTCAAAGGAACAGGAAAACATCTCAGGCAGAACAGCCAGCCTGACATCACATGATGCCAGCTCTGCAAGATATCTGAGCGCAGTTTCAAGATTGGCTTCAACCTGCCCTTTTCTGACATCAAACTGAACAAAACCAGCTTTAAATCTGCTGTCCAAAACCTCTGTTCCCTCTCCTGTTTCTGCAATACGCACGTATTTTTAAACATATAATTTCAGCGTTCCAGCGTCAATCTTTTTATCCTGTACAAATATATATGTTATCTGAATACCTTGACTTTTTAATTTTTGTTGATTAGTTTACAAAATTAGGAATAAAAATTAAAAAAACTAACATCCATTACCCGGGCAAGGTGTTCACAGAATAATTATACAGAAAATACCTGAGCGCCTTTATAAATATTCTGTTACAAGGAGAAAATCATGGCCCCGACCGATTCTTTTCTCAAAGGCAAACATATATTGGCAGTAGATGATGAATATGATGTGCTTGAAACCATACAGGAAATTCTGGAGCAGGCAAGGGTTGATATTGCACAGGATTATGAAACAGCACTGGAAAAGATAGTGCAGACCAGATATGACCTGGCAATCCTTGATATCATGGGAGTCAACGGCATCAAACTGCTGGAAGAATGTGTCAAACAGGATATTCCTGCTGTCATGCTCACCGCCAATTCCCTTAACCCAGACTCTTTAATGCAGTCCATCAAAAAAGGAGCTGTTTCTTATCTTTCCAAGGAACATTTAAGCGAACTTGATTCTCTGCTCGATGAACTGATGGGAGAAAAAAGCAAAGGCAGGCCCACATGGAAAATCCTGTTTGAAAAGCTGGGAAATCATTTCAACCAGAGGTTTGGGAAAGGTTGGAAAAATGAAAACCGGGATTTCTGGGATGAGTTTGAAAAAAACTGGGAAATTTCAAAGGGAATCCAGGAGAGGCTCCGCCATAAAAAGAATATTATTGACAAGGGAATCTGAGAACTGCTGAATTGTAAATCATCTGTTCCATGCTTTGATATTCTGCTGCCTGTGTGTACCTGCATCTGTCAAAAATTTGCTTGACTTGAATTTAAAATTCTATAATATTTAAAATTTATTTCTTAATTACATAAATTTAATTTATTGAAGAGCAGGGAAAATGACAAAATATATTTATCAATTCGGGCCTGACCACACAGACGGCAATGCTTCACAAAACAATCTTCTTGGCGGCAAAGGTGCAAATCTTGCTGAAATGGCAAGGCTTGGCCTTCCTGTGCCTGCCGGTTTCACAATATCCACGGAATGCTGCAACCATTATTTTGAACTTGGGAAAAAATTCCCGGACACTCTTGAATCTGAACTTGATGCGGCGATGAAGACAATTGAAAACCAGATGGGTATGCAATTCGGCAATCCTGACAACCCTCTGCTGGTGTCATGCCGTTCCGGCGCAAGAAGCTCCATGCCGGGCATGATGGAAACCATATTGAATGTGGGCCTGTGCCCTGCAACAATTCCGGGACTGATCAAAAAAACCGGCAACGAATGGTTTGTCTATGACGCATACCGCCGCCTGATCATGATGTATTCAGACGTTGTAATGGAGAAAGCAGAACAGGTTGAGCCGGAAGACGGCCTCGGCATCAGGCTTCATCTTGAAATGATGATGAGCAATCTCAAAAATGACAAAGGATATGAAAACGACACTGATATCAGTGTTGAAGATCTCAAAGCCCTTTGTGAAAGATTCAAAAAAAAGATTGAAACCTATCTTCATGCTCCGTTTCCGGACGATCCTGAGGCCCAGCTTAAAGGGGCCATTGGAGCTGTATTCAAAAGCTGGTACGGGAAAAGAGCAGTTTCCTACCGCCGCATAGAGCATATTCCCGATTCCTGGGGTACGGCTGTAAATGTACAGAGCATGGTATTTGGCAATATGGGATCAACCTCGGCAACCGGGGTAGCTTTTACCAGAGACCCTGCCACCGGCGAAAACAAATTTTACGGAGAATGGCTTATCAATGCCCAGGGAGAAGATGTTGTTGCAGGCACACGCACCCCCAATCCCCTGAACAATGACACCAAAAATGCCCAAAACAGGCATCTTGACTCTCTAGAAGAACTCATGCCAGATATCTATAAACAGCTTTGTGAAATCAGAAACCTGCTTGAATCCCATTACAAAGACATGCAGGACATTGAATTTACCATTCAGGAAGGTGTGCTTTACATGCTCCAGTGCCGTGTGGGCAAAAGAACAGCATCAGCAGCCCTGAACATGGCCATGGACATGCTTGAAGAAGGCCTGATCGATGAAAAGACAATGGTATGCAGAATAAACCCGAAAACCCTGGACGATCTGCTTCATCCGGTTGTGGATCCTGCAACTGAAAAAACTGCCGTAAAAATTGCCGAAGGCCTGCCGGCAGGGCCTGGAGGCGCGTCAGGACAGATTGTGTTTACTTCTGAAGATGCTGTAAAATGGGCAAAGGAAGACAAAGACGTTATCCTGGTTCGCGAGGAAACCAACCCCGAAGATATTGAGGGAATGAGGGCGGCAAAGGCTATTTTAACTGCAAGAGGCGGAATGACAAGCCATGCCGCACTGGTGGCAAGAGGATGGGGGAAATGCTGTATTGTCGGGGCAGGAGACATCAAGATTGACCTTGAAAACAAATGCTTCCACGTTGGATCACATACCCTGAACCAGGGCGATTACATAACTCTGAACGGAACAAAGGGCATGGTATATGAAGGGCAGCTTGCAATGAAAGATGCCTCTGAAAACCCAAGATTCCAGAAATTCATGGATATTGCAGACTCATACCGCACTCTTCAGGTCAGAACCAATGCAGACACTCCGGATGATGCAGCCAAAGCCCTTGATTTCGGCGCACAGGGCATAGGGTTATTCCGCACGGAACATATGTTTTACGGAGCTGATTCAGAAAAGGCATTGTTCCTTCTGCGCAAAATGATCCTGAGCCGTACAAGGGAAGAAAGACAGAACGCACTTGACGAATTGTTTCCATACGTAAAAATTGAAATAGGCCGCACCCTTGAAGTCATGGATAACCTGCCCGTAACCATCCGTCTTCTTGACCCGCCCTTGCATGAATTTATCCCCAGATCAAGGGACAATCAGATGGAAATTGCAGATGCCCTGCACATAGATATTGAAGAAGTTGCCAAAAGAAGCGAACTTTTAAAGGAATCCAATCCAATGATAGGCCACAGAGGGGTAAGGCTTGGAATCACCTTCCCTGAGATCACCCGCATGCAGATCAGGGCAATTTTCGAAGTCAGCGCTGAACTGATAAAGGAAGGCAGGCATCCCATGCCTGAAATCATGGTTCCCGTAACCTGCAATGAAAAAGAACTTGCCTTTGTCAAAAAAATTGCAGAAGAAGAATATAATGAAGTGGTTGAAGCGTCAGACATTGCTGAAATCCCCCACATGTTCGGCACAATGATTGAAATACCAAGAGCTGCTCTTGTTGCCGGCAAAATGGCTGAATATGCCCAATTCTTTTCCTTTGGAACCAATGACCTTACTCAGATGACATTCGGATTTTCACGGGACGATATAGGCTCTTTCATGAATGACTATATTGACAATGCCATACTTGATTCAGATCCCTTTGAGACCCTTGATCAGGAAGCTGTTGGCAGCCTGATTGAAATTTCAGTGGAAAGGGGCAGGAAAGCAAGGCCGGATATCAAACTTGGAATATGCGGGGAACACGGAGGCGACCCGGCATCCATAGAATTCTGCCACAAGGCCGGCCTTACCTATGTTTCATGCTCTCCATACCGGGTTCCGATTGCAAGGCTTGCTGCTGCCCAGGCGGCAATCAACAATCCATAA
>CAYUOB010000100.1:0-10661 GCA_964446145.1 uncultured Desulfobacula sp. | reverse complement strand
TCAATCTGTTCCTATAAAAATAATTTTATTTTTTGTCAAGAAAATGAAATAAAACAAAAGAATTTTTCAATATATATTTAAAAAATGGATTTCAATAATGAAAAAATATAACCCGAGAATATTAAATGCTGTTTTAAAACAGATAAAATCACGCCCCGGATTTGAGGACATAGGTATTGAACAATACAGGCTTATGCTTGAAAAAAGTGCATCAATGTTCAGGGCACATAAAAACATAAAAAAGCACAGGTTTACAATGGCATCTCTGGAAGCTGCATGGCTTGAGCCATCGGACTACAAGAATAAAGATATTGTCCTTTATATCCATGGAGGCGGGTTCATTGCAGGCTCAATAAAAACACACAAAGATATTGCATCAAGACTTGCCATTGCATCAGGAGCAAAGGTTTTATTGTTCAATTACAGGCTTGCCCCTGAACACCCTTTTCCGTGCGGGCTTGAAGATGTAAAAACCATATATACAGAAATTGCTGATTTATACAGCAGTTCACACAAAATCAGCATTGCCGGTGATTCAGCAGGAGCCTGCCTTGGCCTGTCTCTTCTGACCTGCCTTCGCTCTTCCGGCCTGCCCATGCCTGAATCTGCGGTATTTATCAGCCCGTGGGCTGACCTTGAATGCAAAGGGGGTTCCCATGAGACAAACAGCAAAAAAGACCCCATGCTCACAACCCGGATGCTGAAAAGAACAGCCAGGCTTTATACTGATCAGGATTTGTCATCTGCATTGATTTCCCCTGTTAACGGTGATTTTTCAGGTATCTGCCCCTGCCTGATCCAGGTCGGGGAAAATGAAATTCTACTTGACGATTCAAAAATCCTGGCAAAAAAAATTGAATCAGCAGGCAGCCATGTTAATCTTGAAATCTGGGAAAACATGTTCCATGTATGGCATTATTTTGCCAGATACCTGCCAGAGGCTGAACAGGCAATTCAGCACATGGGAGATTTTATTAAAAAATCACATCAGAACTGATTGTGTTTCATTCAATATTCAGGATTCTTTCCGGCATACCATTTCCTGTATTTACAATATAATAATTTATTTTTTCATGGCCTGCCTGAAAAGCTCGCCCATGTTTCCGAATCCTTCCGACTTCTTACCATTTGCACTGAATTGCTTCCAGTCGTCTGGTTCCCTGGACTCAGGAGGGGCAAGGGTAATTTTTCTGGTGTCTTCATCTGTCTGTCTTATCATGACAGAGACATTGTCACCCGGTTTAAGTGAATCAAATTTTAAGGGTTCTCCGGCTTCCTTTATGCATGACAAGGGCATAAGGCCGGTCACTCCTGGCTCAAGGCGTATGAAAATACCAAACTTTTCCCTTTTTTCCACGACTCCCTGTACAATGCTGCCGGCGGCATAACGCTGGGAAACACCAATCCACGGATTTTCCGAAACCTGACGCAGGGACAATGAAACCCTGGGCTGATCTGATTTCTCTGATTTTTCAATTTTAAGCAGTTTCACCCTGACTGAATCTCCCGGCTTCACAACTTCTTCCGGCTTATCAATCCTGGCCCAGGACAACTCTGAAATATGTGCCATACCCTCAAGTCCCGGTATCAATTCTATGAATGCTCCATAGGGCACAAGCCTTGTAACAACCCCCTGAACAATATCACCTTCACTGAAATTTCCAAAAAATATCTTTATATTTTCCCTGATCTTTTCATTGAGCAGTTCACGCCTTGATACAACTATATTACGCCCGCCTTCTTCATAGCGGGTAATCAGAAAATTATGGGTCTGGCCCACATAATCTTCAGGGTTTTCAATATATCTGACATCCATCTGACTTACCGGACAGAAAGCTCTTTTTCCCATGATACTCACGCTGAATCCGCCCTTTATTGCTTCTGTGACTCTGCCCTCCACAGGAGTTCTGCAGGCTGCTGCATCCTTGAGCATGGAAACCTTTCCTGCCCCTGAAAGTGCCCTGGATAATATAATCTCACTTTCACTCAATGAAACAATATATAATTTGACCACATCACCCACTGCATACGGGAATTCTCCGTTCTCATCCAGAAATTCGGCTTTTTCCGCCACACCATCACTTTTGGTTCCTGTATCCACATAAATGCTTTTACTGCCTATTGAAATGATCTGGCCTTCGATCATATCTCCGGGATTCAGGTCACGCCCTGTTCTGGCCTCATATGATTCAAAAAGTTCAGCAAAACTTGGTTCTTCCATGTCCTGCTCTTTGTTTGTTCCATTAATATCTGTCATGGTTTTTCAATCTCCTGCCATTATTTTATATGCCCCTGTACTATACGTTACAGCCAAAAGTGTAAAGGCAAAAAATTCAGGATTTATCTGACCCAAGAACTTTTTTCACCTGCACAGCAAGCTTCTCATTAAGGCCTGGAAGCGCTGCAATCTGTTTTGTATCTGCTTTTAAGATTCCTGAAATACCCTTGAAATGTTTTAAAAGGGTCCTTTTTCTTGCAGGCCCGATTCCGGGAATATTATCCAGTATTGAAATGCCTGCAATTTTTTCACGGCGCTTTCTTTGAAAACCTATTACGGATCTGTGAGCCTCATCCCTGACATTCTGCAAAAGATAAAGCGCCTTGAGATATGGCCCGGTGTTCAGAGGATTTGAACGGCCTGGAACATAAATCTTATCAAATTTTTCTCCCTTTGTTTCATCTTTTTTTGCAATTCCTGCAACGGCAAACCTGCCTTCAAGCCCGCATTCCCTCATCACTGCCATTGCAACGGAAAGCTGCCCTTTGCCTCCGTCAACAACGAGCAGGTCAGGATACGGCATCTGGTTCGGATTCTTTGCAAACCTCCTTGAAAGTACCTGATACATATATGCATAATCATCCTGAAATTCCATATCACGGATAATGAATTTCCTGTACTGGGCCTTATCCGGTCTGCCGTCAGTGAACACAACCATGGAAGACACAGGATTCTGCCCTGAAAGGTTTGAATTGTCAAAACACTCAATTCTGGAGGCAATCCTGTCCATTCCCATGAGCTGCTTTAACATTACAAGGGCTGCACGGTCATGCTCTTCCCTTTCCAGAATTTTTTCAAGTTCTCTTGAGGCATTGATTACAGCCATTTCAACAAGCTTTTTCTTAGGGCCCCTTACAGGTGTCTGTATACTGACTTTTCTGGACTTCTGTTCAGAAAGCCTGTGCTCAAGGACTTCCCTTGTGTCAATTTTATGATTCACCAATATTGAAGCAGGTATAAAACCTGTATTTCTGTAATAGGGCTCAAAAAAGCCAGCCAGAATTTCATGGCCCTGTCTGAACCCCAGGTCAAAGGGATAATGTGCAGTATCAATGAGAAATCCTGATCTTACCATCATAACCGTAACCACAGCTTTTGCCCTGTCCGCGGCAACGGCAATGATATCCCTGTCCACAAGGTCAGGGCTTGCCACCACCTGCTTTTCCATCACATTTTCAATGGCTTTTATGGTATCCCTTATTCTTGCTGCTTCTTCATACTCAAGTGCCTCGGCATGTTCTGCCATTTTCTGTTTCAGCCTTGCTGTAACCTGTTTTGATTTTCCTCCCAGAAAAAGTACAGCATCCTGTACATGTTTTCTGTATTCTTCCGGCGAAATTTCATTGCAGCACGGCCCCATACAGGCCCTGATCTGAAAATTCAGGCATGGCCGCGACCTGTTTTTAAACTGAGTATCCCTGCATCTTCTCAGCCTGAAAATTTTCTGTATCTGCCTTAAAGTACGGTTGACACTTGAGCTTGAAGAATAGGGCCCGAAATACACAGCCCCGTCCTTTTTTATTTTCCTGACCCTTTGAATGGAAGGATAATCCTGGGACATGTCAATCCTGAGCAGCGGATAGTTCTTGCCGTCCTTGAGTATGACATTATACCTGGGGTTCAGTTTCTTAATAAGGTTTGATTCAAGAATAAAGGCCTCATGGCCGGATGAGGTTATGACAATATCAAAATCCTTTACCGTTTCAATGAGAGCAGCGGTTTTGGGATCATGGTTGTTCTTTTTCACAAAATATGCAGACAGCCTTTTTTTCAGGTCATTGGCCTTGCCCACATAAATTGTTTTCCCTGTCCTGTCCTTCATCAGGTAGACCCCGGGGCTGTGAGGGGTCTGCCTGTATTTTTCAGTCAGAAAATCTGTCATTTTCCGGCAGAGTATTTCATGGCATTAAGTTCACGAATCTTGTCCCTGTATTCTGCTGCTTTTTCAAATTCAAGGTTTTCAGCAGCCTTTTTCATTCTGCATTCAAGATCCCGTACAATATCCTCAAAATCAAGTTCACGGCCTTCATATGCCCTGATATCCTCATCCACGGCAGATACAGCAGCTTTTGAATCATCATGCATGGAATAATCAAATGATTTTATATTTTTTCTGATGGTGGCCGGCACAATATTGTGTTTTTCATTGTATGCCTTCTGGATCTTTCTTCGCCTTTCTGTCTCACGGACAGCTTTTTTCATGGACCCTGTTTCATTCTGTGCATAAAGAATGACTTTTCCAAACACATTTCTGGCTGCCCGCCCGAAAATCTGGATAAAGGAACGAAATGACCGTAAAAACCCCTCCTTGTCAGCATCAAGAATCGCCACAAGAGAAACTTCAGGGATATCAAGCCCTTCTCTTAAAAGGCTGATTCCTATCAAAACATCAAACTCACCTTTTCTCAGATCCTGAATAATATCAATCCGCTCAACTGTCCCGATATCAGAGTGAAGATATCTGACCTTCAGCCCAAGGTCAGTATAATAATCAGTAAGATCTTCAGCCATTCTTTTGGTAAGAGTAGTCACAAGAACCCTTTCATCTGCTTCCACTCTTTTTATGATTTCTTCATACAGGTCATCCACCTGGATTTTTGCATCCCTTGTAATCACTTCAGGATCAAGCAAACCTGTCGGCCTGACAATCTGCTGAACCACCCTGCCTGCTGCAATTTCAAGCTCATAATCTGCAGGTGTGGCTGACACATAAATCACCTGCGAAATTTTTTCCCTGAATTCCTCGAATTTAAGCGGCCTGTTATCCATTGCAGAGGGCAGCCTGAACCCGTGCTCCACAAGAGTTGCCTTTCTTGAGCGGTCAGCCTTGTACATGGCCCCAAGCTGGGAAACGGAAATATGGCTTTCATCAAAAAAGAGCAGAAAATCATCACTCATATAGTCCAGAAGCGTGGGTGGAGGATCACCCGGATTTCTGCCTGTAAGATGCCTGGAATAATTCTCGATTCCATTGCAATACCCGATTTCATTGAGCATTTCCATATCATACCTGGTTCTTTCCTCAAGGCGCTGAGCTTCAACCAGCCTGTTTTTATCATAAAAATATTCAAGCCGTGTTTTCAGTTCAGCCTTTATTCTTTCCACGGCTCGCTTTCGTGTCTGCTGTCCTGTGACATAATGCGAAGCAGGATAGATCACCATGTGCTCATAATCCCTGATCACTTTTCCTTTCAGGGGGTCTATTTCCTGAATGCACTCAATCATATCCCCGAAAAAATCAATTCTGACAGCCTTATCCTCTTCATACGCAGGAAAAATTTCAACTCTATCCCCCCTGACTCTGAAAGTTCCCCGGTAAAAATCAGTATCATTTCTGGAATACTGGATATTGACAAATTCCTCCAGAAGTTTGTCACGGGAAATCTGCATATCAACCTCAAGTGTCACCCGGAGATCAAGATAGTCTTCAGGAGCTCCAAGCCCGTAAATGCACGAAACACTTGCCACAACAATCACATCCCTTCTGGCCAGCACTGAGCGTGTGGCTGAATGGCGCATCTTGTCAATGACCTCATTTATGGATGAATCCTTCTGAATATAGGTATCACTTGAAGGAATATAAGCCTCAGGCTGATAATAGTCATAATATGAAACAAAGTATTCCACACAATTATCGGGAAAAAGTGCCCTGAATTCATTGTAAAGCTGCGCTGCAAGTGTTTTATTGGGAGCTATGACAAGGCTTGGTTTTTCCACCCTGGCAATGACATTTGCCATGGTGAATGTCTTGCCCGAGCCTGTCACGCCAAGAAGAACCTGATGTTCATGGCCTTTTAAGACTCCTTCGGACAAATAGTCAATGGCAGCGGGCTGATCTCCGGCAGGTGAAAACGGTGAAACAAGGTTAAACAGGCCCATTTTTCCAAAATCCCTTTCTGAATTCAATCTGGATCATGCATTGCATTTTATGCCTTAACCGGCCTTTGCAGGTTCAAATGGAAGTTCTATGGTAAAAATTGTTCCCCTGCCGGGGAAAGATTCAACATTGATACTGCCTTTATGATTTTCCACAATAATAAAATAGGAGATATAAAGGCCGAGACCTGTTCCGACACCAACCGGCTTTGTGGTGAAAAAAGGTTCAAAGATTCTTGTCCTGATTTTTTCATCCATGCCCGGGCCATTATCTTCAATGGCCACTGCAATGCAATCGCTTTTTTTTCTTACACTCAGTTTAAACACAGGCTGCCTGTCTTTTTTGTTCTTAACCATGGCATGGGCTCCGTTTTTCAATATATTAAAAAACACCTGCTGAAGCTTGCCTGCATCACATAATACACTGGGCAGATCATTGTCATAATCCCTTATCACCCTGATCAGGTTGAAATCAAACTGCTTTTTAAGATCATAATCCTTTTCCAGGATATCAAGAGACTGATCCATAATTTTATCAACCCTGTTCATGGAAAAGGAGCAATCGCTTTTTCTGCTGAAACTGAGCATGCTTGCAACTATATCCGCAGCCCTGCGTCCTGCATCAAGGATTGAGTCCACAAGGGTAAAAATCTTGCGCTTCTTAAGATACAGATTCAATTTTCCAAGGTCCAGCCCTATTTCATCTGCGATTTTCCTGTTTTTATTCATATCCGGCCTTGCCCTGTTACGGATGACCTGGGCACTCTGGATAATACCGGCCAGAGGACTGTTGATTTCATGGGCCATTCCCGCTGCAAGCCCGCCTATTGACTGCATTTTTTCGGTCTGAATAATCATTTCTTCCATATAGACCCGTGTGGTTACATTGTCTATCCTTAAAACTGCTCCGTCAATGGTATCGGTTACAAGGGGATAGGCGCTTATATCATAAAATACCCTTTCATTGGCTGCAATTGTTTCAAAACGTTCCGGCCTTTGTATTTTTCCCTGGATGACCGCACCGGAAAGAATGGATTCAACAGGTTCAAACAATGGCAGTACCTCGGTAATCCTTCTGCCTTCCACCTGATTAAAATCCTTACCTGTCAACTTTACCGCTTCCCTGTTCCACAGGGTCACGCACAGACCAGTATCAACCCCTATAATGACAGAAGGCATTGAGTCTATGATGTTTGACAGCATTGCACGCAAAGATACATTGGAATTTTCAACGCTTGACTTGGATTCTTCAAGTTTGATTATGGCAAGCTGAATACTGTCAGCCATGGAATTAAATGTCTGTGCCAGCACTCCCATTTCATCTGATGAACCAATTTTCAGCCTGTAGCCCATTTCCCCGCTCTGAAATCTTGAAATCCCTCTTATCATGGTTGTGATTTTTTTTGTAAGCGCAGAAGCCATAAGCACGGCAATAATTATAACCAGTACAACCATTACCGCCGTGTATATTGTAAGGCGGCTTGCTGTATCCTGCAGTGATTTCAGAATAACCGCCTGATTTTCAATATTCTGTTTTTCAATATTTTTAAGATACCTGGTTTCTGTCTGCCTGATCTTTTCCGCCGTAATAATGGCAGGCCTGTGGAACTGCTCAACATTGGCACCAATGGTGACAAAACCGAAGCCGCGCGGACTTTTGCCGTATTGTCCGGTAAAATAGGGAATGGCAGCGGCAGTTGTGAGCTTCTTAAGGCCGCTCCAATGAATGACAAAGGAGCCTGACCCTCCATACCGGGTCAGATTATGCCAACCCTCACACTGGGGAGCAAAATCAAGATATCTGCAGTCCAGTCCGACAAAACCTTTCCTGAGCAATTCCTCCGAAGGTTTTTTTGAAAGGCTCTGCCCGTAATATTCAGGCAGTGATTTTAAGAACCGGGCAATTCCCATGCCGCTGGCTGTAAATTTTTTATAGTCAGCATCTTCCAGCCACGGTACAGCAGGTTCCCCTGTTGCAGGATCATACCCTGTGATGAAATAATCCCTTGGATGGGAAATATTGCGCCCTTTGTAATCCCACATAAATGCATAATTTCCGGAACCTGCATCTGAAATGGGAGAATATCTTTCTTCCGTAGGAACAATATGATCGGTAAATTCCATGAGATGAGTATGATCAAGGGCAAGGGTCACATAACCCTGAACTCTGCCACGGGCA
The DNA here is from genome assembly GCA_964446145.1 of uncultured Desulfobacula sp. Taxonomy (GTDB): domain Bacteria; phylum Desulfobacterota; class Desulfobacteria; order Desulfobacterales; family Desulfobacteraceae; genus Desulfobacula. The sequence goes on along the minus strand of CAYUOB010000100.1, from coordinate 2,328 downwards.
ACCACCGGCATGGCCCAGCGTACAAGGCCACGGAATTTTACTCCCACTGGATTTTCCCTGCCTGCATATCCTGACTTTTCAGGTGCAAAATCAATACCCATCTTTTCTGCACGTTTTTTTGTATATGGGCCTATCATATCGGTTCTGACATATGCCCCTATTACATCTGACACATAGATATGGCCGGGCTTCAATGTTTTAAGCTCATTAAAATAAGTCTCAGCCCGGCAAAAGGTCTGATCCTTTTTTGAAACATCCCTTAATTCAGAGGAAACAATATCGGAAGTTGTGATCTTAATAAGTTCTTTGCCCGAACGATCCACATAGGTCATTTCAAGATAAAGGGGTATTGATTTGACAATCCCTCTGTTCTCAGGGCCCCGGTAATGAAAATCAAGTTCATTGTCCCTGTTGCGGGCATGTACTTCAGAATATCTGTTATCCGGGCAGGAAGGCTCCCATTCATCTTTCCGGTCATTATATTTCCACGGCCGTGCAAGCATGATGTCACGCCTGCGTGATGCCAGAAAGACCCTGTAGCTTTCTTTATCAGGTTTTATCATGGAGGCCAGCCTGATGTCTGCATCTCTGGCCTTCAGAAAAGCTGCCACCCTTGCTGCCGTGTCAGTTGTAAGATGTTCTATTGCTTCACGGGATCTGATATCAAGGGCGCGTATGGAGTCTGAACCTGCAAGCTGGGCAACTTTACGTGTTGTTGCGGCACTTGTTTCTGCCATCTTGTTGACATGATTTTCAAGTGTAACCGACAGAGAAGAAATTTCCTGCCAGGCAAACCATGCCAGAACAATGAGAGGTATCACTTTTATAAGAACAAAAACAGCTATAAGCTTATCCCTGATACTGGCAGTATATCCTGTTCTGTTTCCAGTCATCATGCCATAGTATCAGCCATAAAAATCCTTGTAAAGCAAAACCAAAATTTACACATTTCAATTACTCTGACTGCCGTGTTGACTGCCATTCATTTTAATCTTTTCCCATGATCCAGCAATTCACGCACGGCCATAAAAAGTTCCTGCCCCTTTACAGGTTTTTGAATATATATGGAAATCCCCATTTCTTTAGCAGTATCCTCTGTAAAACTCTCACTGTATCCAGTGCAGATGATTACAGGAATTTCTTTACGGATATCTAAAATTTTTCTGGAAAGCTCCTCACCGGTCATAATGGGCATTGTCATGTCCGTTACAACAATATCAAAGGCTTCAGGTTCTTCAATAAAAGCCTGCAATGCCGAAACTGCACTGTTGAATGCTGCAACAGAGTACCCATGTCTTTCAAACATGAGCCGATACACATCTAAAAGACTATCCTCATCATCCACAAGCATAATCTTTTCTGTCCCTCTGACAATTTTATCATTATTTTCCACAGGAGTTTTTAAAACCCCATCTTTATCAGCCATTGGGAAAAATACCTGAAACACGGAGCCCTTACCACATTCACTTAATACATTTATAAAACCATTGTGTTTTTTCACAATACCGTTAACTACCGCAAGTCCAAGCCCTGTTCCCTCATCTGGCTGTTTTGTGGTGAAATAAGGGTCAAATATTTTATCAAGAATCGCTTTATCCATACCATGGCCAGTATCCTTTATCTCAAGCTTTATATAATCCCCTGGTGTCTGAATATTCTCATGGACATAATCCTTTTGTGTTATTCTGATATCACTAAGAGATACTTCCATTATGCCTCCGGAATCACGCATGGCATGGTAGGCATTGGTGCATAGATTCATTATAACCTGATGTATCTGTATAGGGTCTGCCAACACCATTGCCCTGGATTGAATATTTTCCCTTATTTCGATTGTAGCTGGAATGGATGACCGCAGAAATTTTACTGCCTCCTTTACAACAAGAAATAATTTCAGCAGGTTCTTCTTATATTCCGTATGCCGGCTGAATGTCAGGATCTGCCGCACAAGCCCTGTTGCGCGCTCAGCACCTTTTACTATCTGCTCTATATCTTTTTTCAGCTTGTCAGGATTGTCAATATCCATTTCAGCAAGCCTGGAATATCCGAAAATGCCTGACAGGATATTGTTGAAATCATGGGCAATACCTCCGGCAAGAGTTCCTATGGCTTCCATTTTCTGCGACTGGCGCAATTGTTTTTCCACCTCAAGGTCATGGGTTATATCCCTTGCAATGAGAATAACTGCTGTGCTGTTTAATGGAACCGCACTGATCCGTGCTGTCCTGACACTGCCGTCAGGCCGGCAGCACATCATTGTCCCAAATTCCACAGAATAGTGTAAAAAACTTTCTGTAAATTCAATTTTCAGCAGAACTCCAGAAATAG
>CAYUOB010000099.1:0-10832 GCA_964446145.1 uncultured Desulfobacula sp. | reverse complement strand
ATATCTGCTGCCAGGGCCAGGGAACTCAGCACCCGGATATACGAAATCCAGGACAAATTGTTTGTTGCTGCAAAAAGTTACAATGATGAAGTCAACTATTACAATACCAGAACCAGGGAAGCCATGCCGTCTCTGATAGCAAAAATGTTCGGATTTGATAAAATTCATTATATTCCGGTTGAACACAACAAATTTCTGCCGGCAAAACAGACATTTGAATCAACACAAAAATAACCTGATCTGAAAAAGGAAAATCCCTTGAAAGAAAAAACTCAGGTGTATCCGTTTTCCATACTGCCGCATGATGAACAAAAAAAATTGTTTAATTGTTTTTCATACGAAAAAGCAGATAAAAATACCATTCTGGCTGACCAGGAATTCACTGAAATCAAAAAAATATATATCCTGTCCAAGGGCCTTGCAAAATATTATTACCGGCTTGACCATACAAAAATTCTTAAAGGAGAACTGAAGCCAGGCAATAATTTCGGAGGCTTGTCCCTTTTGTTCAACAACGGGGTGTCCATAAGGTCACTGGAAGTTTGTGAGAATTCCAGTTTCATGACCCTTGATGCAGGAACCTTTTTATCCTTATGCAGGTCATACCCCGAATTTCTTGATTATTTTGCCTGTGAATTTGGCAGGTGCATGACAAAACCTTCATTTGCAGAAATCATGACACGGCAGATAAAAATCAATTCCTTTGCTCTGCCCTTTTTCAACCGCCCCATCCGGAGTATTTTTACCCCCAACATATCCACATGCACACAGGACTCAAGTATTTACACAGCCGCAAAAAAAATGGCAGGCAGCGGTACGGATGCAGTTCTGATAAAAAAAGACCCGCGCAATATCACAGGCATTGTAACTGATTCTGATTTCAGAAAAAAACTTGGTTCACATAATCCAGATCTTTCAGAACCTGTATCACAAATAATGTCATCGCCTGTTATATCAATTTCAGCTGACAGCCAGGTTTTTGACGCATTTTTATCCATGACAGCAAACAACAGGTATCATCTCGGCGTTAAAAGCCAGTCCGGAGACATCACAGGTATTATAAGCGGCAAGGACCTGATTGTTTCCCAGATGGAATCTGCAAGCCTGCTGATTAAAAACATACAGTCTGCCAATTCAATCTCAGACCTTGAAGATATCCATTCCAGAATGGAAAAAATGCTCCTTGCTCCGGTTCAGAATGGGGCCGACCCGGATTATATCACCCGTCTGATCTCAGGATTTTCCGATGCAATAATTGACAAAATCATAAGATTCTCAATTGACAAGGCAGGCCCTGCTCCATGCAGGTTTGTATTTTTAACCATGGGATCGGAAGGCCGTGAGGAACAGACCCTGATATCTGATCAGGACAATGCGATTATCTTTGAAGACTGTGAAAATACGGCACAGGCCAAGCAATATTTTGACAAACTTGCAGAACTTATATGCAATCAGCTCAACACAGCAGGTTACAGGTTTTGTGAGGGCAATAACATGGCCATGAATCCTGAATGGTGCCAGCCCCTGTCAAAATGGAAGGAATATTTCAATACATGGATACGCACATCAAACCCTGAAAATCTCCTGCATTCAAGCATTTTCTTTGATTTCAGGGGGACATGGGGTCACCTTGACCTTGCTGACCAATTAAAACAATTTCTCATGAATTCCATTGAAAACTGGTCTGGTTTTTTAAGAAACCTGACAGAAAACACCCTTTATTTTAAACCGCCTCTCACCAGATTCGGCAAATTTATTGTTGAAACAAAAGGCAGGCTCAAAGGATCCCTTGATATCAAAATCGCTCTTTTGCCCATCATTGATTTCGCAAGGGTATATGCCCTTAAAAACGGAATTACCCAGACAAACACACTTGCAAGGCTGTTCAGGCTTTCTGCCAGGCATGCATTGACTCCGAAAGAGTATACCGATATTGTCGCAGCCTACAATTACATGATGCGCTTAAGATTTTTAAGACAGATCACAGCCATCATGGATGAAGAAAAACAGCCAGACAATTATATTTTCCCGCACAGCCTTTCATCATTTGATCAGATAATGCTAAAGGAAATTTTCAAAATGACGGAAAAACTTCAGCAGAAACTAAGCATTGAGTTCACAGGTGTTATGTAAGCATCTGTGTTCAGGGGCTGACACTTCCCAACTCCCGGATTGACAACCAATATTTTTTTTAATATTCTGAAATAGATCCAGTCATCAAATTTATTTTCTTCTTTTCGGAGAAAACTTATGAACATTATCATGAAGAATTCAGATCAAAATGATACCATTGTTTTTGCTGATGAATCAAAATCAGAAACACCCCTTAAGAAAAAACAGAATGGGAAATTCAAACTTCTGATCGTTGATGATGAAAAGCAGGTACATACCATGACAAAGCTTGTATTGTCAGATTATTCCTATATGGGCCGTACACTGGAATTTTACTCTGCCTTTTCTGCAAAAGAAGCTGAACAGCTTATCAGAAACCATCCTGATGCAGCATGTATTCTGCTTGATGTTGTCATGGAAACCAATGATGCAGGGCTTGAACTCGCAAGATTCATACGGGATAAGGAAAAAAACGATAAATTAAGAATCATTCTGAGGACAGGGCAGCCTGGAAAAGCTCCGGAAAAAGAAATCATAGTAAATTATGATATCAATGACTACAAGGAAAAAACAGAGCTGACTTCCCAGAAACTTTTCACAACCATCACAACAGCCTTGCGATCCTATATGCACCTTGTGAAGCTGGAAAATCAATCAAAACAGATCAAGGAAAAAAATATACGCCTGAACGAAGAAATTGCACGGCGAATTGTGGCGGAATCCAATCTTACCAAATACAACAGAAGCCTTGAAAAAATGCTGGACACAAAAACACGGCGTTTGAAACAGGCGATCCAGGCATTAAAGGCCAGTGAAAAAGAACTGGAGCAGACTTACAGCCTTGCAGCTGTGGGAGATGTCTCCTCTGCCGGCCTGCCAAGGATTGATTCGGAAAGCAGAAATCTCAAAAAAAATCTTGATATCATCGACCGGTTTTACATTGATATGAACAATTTGCTTGAAAAATATGAAATTTTCAACAATATCATTGCCTCCCATTCAGAACCCGGAACACGGGACAAGGAGGATAAAACTGACATAAATATTGAGCAGATCAAAAATAACACCAACATTGAAGAAACAATGGAAAAATATTCTGCCATAATACAGGATTCAAAGGCAGGTCTTAACCGTATTACAAGAACCATTAATGATATTGCAAAATTTATCCCGGAACACGATGAAATCCCACAAGAAACAGATATCAACGCCATTCTGAAAGGCATATTAAAAAAATTCTGTGCAGAGACTGAATCAAAAATTGACGTTCAGACTGAATTCGGCAATATACCTAAAATCCAAGTATCTGCAAAAAGCATGGAAAAAGCATTATGTGAACTGCTCAAAAATGCCTTTGAATCCATAAATTCACATGGAATTATATCGGTTGCAACCTCGCTTGGAAAAAATCATATTAATATAATCATCAGTGATATAGGGTGCGGTATTGCTCCTGAACATCTCAAAAAAATTTTCAGGCCATATTTCACGGTCAACAAAAAAAATGCGCAGGGCCTTGGCCTGTGCCTTGCCAGAAGCATTATCAAAAGCAACAGAGGAGACCTTGATATCACAAGCACCCTTAATGAAGGCACAAATGTAATTGTAAAACTTAAAGTCTGAACTCTTTTTTACAATGGTCACAAAAAGAGGTGGCAAGGATCTGGCGGCAATGCACACATTTATCAATAAGAAACCGCTTTTTGCCCTGCATTTTTCCGCACGAGGGACATTGCCAGTCTTTGCGTGTCGATACCAGCCTGCCGCAATACGGACATTTTATTGGCACTTTCCTGAAAATCAGATAAAAAACCCCTGAACTGATAAAAAAAGGCCCAAGCAGCCTGAACTGCTCACTCCGGGCAAACTGGCTGAATTCTGTGGATGTGGAAAGAATAATCCAAAGCAGGAAAAAGATGGCAGTCAATGCAAGAAATTTAAATCTGAAATGGAAATAAACGCTTTTTAATAATTTTTCACCCATAGTTCTGAAATCCCTCCCTGATCAATTTTTTAAATAATTCCTGACAGCGGCCCTCCCTTTTTACCCAGCTCTTTTACCTTTTCAGCAATTTTCTTATCGCATATAAGTTCCCGTGCGTGAAATGGTTTGATTCTGGCATCAATAACCAGAGGCCCTGTGCACTGCCAGTGTTTAAACATGCTTTTTTCTCCCACACCATGGACATCATGGGAAGGATTGGATCGTGAAAAACATACCCATAAAAAATTTGAAAAATTCCCTGCGGCAAAAACAGGATCATCAGCCACAACAACAAGGGGAAAACCGGACAATCCATCCTGAGAGCCCAAATGTTTCTTTAATGAATTTATCTGTTTTCTTCCCTTTGAATAACCGGTAAATTCAGGCCCTTTAACCACTATTATTCCGGGTGCCGCAATCCTGGGGCAGCAAAACCCTTCAGGCAGGCTGAATGATGCAGAAAACTCTGATTTCAGAATTCTCTTTTTTTCACCTGCTGCTGCAATAATCAGCTTTGATCCATGATTAATGCAGGATGAAGAATAATCAAGCGTATCCATGGTTGTATGAGTAATAAAATGAAAATCGGATTTAAAATCAATACGTTCCAGCATGTGAGCCAGAAACGCCCTTTCATCTCTTACATCAAGGGCCGGGTTGTCTTCATGGGCACATATGAATAGATATTTTGCCAGGGACAGCTGGCCTGTACCCAGAATTCTGGCAGCATGGGTTAAAATTTCCCTTGGCTTCCTTTTTTCAAACGGAAGATATCTTTCATGGGCCTTTGCAAACAGCAGTGGATGCACTCCTGCATCATCAACAGCATTAACGGCTGTTACTCCTGGAATTTCATGTTTTATTGCAGGGCCTGTCAACTCGTGGATCAGCCTTCCGAAGTTGGAATCTTCCTGGGGCGGGCGGCCCACAATTGTAAAGGGGAAAACAGCATCAGGTTTGTGATATACATTCTCAACCCTTACAAAGGGATAGTCATGCCTAAGGGAATAATATCCGAGGTGATCTCCAAAAGGGCCTTCAGGCTTCATTCTGCCGGGATCAATAGTACCTGTGATACAAAAATCAGCATCACCGGACAAAACAAAACCATTTCTGATGCAATACCTGAAATTTTTTCCCGCCAATGCTCCTGCAAAAGCAATTTCAGGAATGTCTTCGGGCAGGGGCATTATGGCAGCCAGTGTATGTGCAGGAGGGCCTCCAATAAAAATACTTACCCGCAAAGGCTTTTGCATCTCAAGGGCTTTTTTATGATGATTGCCTATTCCGCGGTGCAATTGATAATGGAGCCCTATTTCGCGGCCAGCATCATATTCGTTTCCAGATATCTGGATTCTGTACATACCAAGGTTGGAGGTAAATATATTGTCTGTTTCAGGATCTGCTGAAAAAACCTGGGGCAGCAAAATAAAAGCGCCTCCATCCTCCGGCCAGCAGCGTATCATGGGAAGGTCCTGAATTCTGCACATATTCTTCATAACCTTTGGGGCATACGTTTTCAAAGGCAGGGAATGTACAAGAGCAGGCACAGCTTTAAGGGTCATGCCCGGATTACGGAGACAAATCCCGGGATCAGACCTGATATCAATAAGAGCTTTTACAGATGCAAGCTGCGGCTCAAATATTTTAAGGGTTCTTTTCCATGTGCCAAACAGGTTTGATACAGCTGAAAATTTTGAATTCTTTATATTGGAAAACAGCAGTGCCGGCCCCTGTGCATTAAACACCTGTCGTGTAATCTCAGCCATCTCAAGATCAGGGTCAACCCGGTGTTCAATTCTTACAAGCTCACCCTGTTGCTCAAGAAAATCAATACATTGCCCAAGGGTTGAAAATTTCATGGAAAACTAATTAATATACCCCCATTTTTTCAGACGGTCATGGGCATATTTTGAATATTTTCCAGGCTGATAACCAACCTGTTCAAGATAGGTCATATAGGCAGCGGCAGCAGAAGAAGACTGCCCGTTCTGGTCAAGGCAGTATCCTTTATAAAAAGTTATCTGGGGGTTTCCAGGAAGCACATTGTCACAGGAATCAAAATCCTGATATGCATCTGTCCAGTGTTTCAGTCCAAGGTTTGCCAGCCCGGAAACAAAATATCCCTGGGCTTCGTCAGGATATAATTGTTTTGCCCTGTCAGCATATCTCAGCGCTTTTAATACCTTCTTTTCAAGAATAAGGCATTTGGCCATGAGAACATGAGCAGTATAATCAGTTTTAATTTCATTGACGGCAGCTGTAAAAATTTTCTCGGCCTTGGCGTATTTTTTCTGTCCCAGAAAAGATTCCCCCTGCTGTAAAAGCTCTATGCCCTTTTTCTTTGCTCTCAGTGATGCAGTCCTGTCCATGAACCTCTCATGCCCGAGCATATGATTGATACTGCCTTTATACATCCCTTTTTCCCTTGCAAGAGCTGCGGCAAGCCTTTCAGAACTCATGGGATGGCTGGAAAAAAGTATCTGTGCAGCATCAGGTTTCTTTTTGTGCAATGAATTGAGCATCTGCATGAGCTGAACAAATCCGTGGGAAGAATATCCTGCCTTCACCATATAGGCATTGCCAAGAAAATCTGCCTGCCTTTCATGGTCTCTGCTGTATTTTGACAAAAGCAGGCTCTGGCTGAGCATTCCAAGTCTTCTGGCCACATTGCCAAGATCAGAACTCCTGGAATTTGCAGCAAATATAAGCCCTCCCACAATGATTGAAGCAATCCTGCCCTTTGAAATCTGCTGAGCAGTATGGCGTGCATTGACATGACCAAGCTCATGGCCAAGCAACGAGGCAAGTTGAGCCTCATTATCAAGTTTCAACAAAATCCCCCGTGTCACTGCAATGGAACCGCCCGGAAATGCATAGGCGTTTATATATGTTGCATTAACACAATGAAAATTATACGGCATGTCAGAGCGTTGAACATACACAAGAAGCTTTTTGCCCACTTCCTCTATATACTTGTTTATTTTTTCATCTCTGGTAATGCCGTAATCAGAAGAAAACTGAAATTTTGAACGCTGCCGGTCAAGCGCGATTTCCTGGCTGCGGGATACCAGCATAAGCTGATTTTCGCCAGTAACAGGATTTACAGCACACCCTGAAAAGCATAAAGGCATCATAAATGCGCCTGATGTAAAAGCAGCATATTTTAAAAATTTTCTCCTTGAAACCGTATTTACCCGGGATATCTTATCCATTTCAGACAATATCAATGCTCTTTCACAAAAAGGCTTAAAATCAAAAACACAACCCCCATGCCAAGCAAAAAACAGAAAAAAGGCAGGTCATATATGAGATATGACACAATCTGCCGGATGGGTTCAATATTCACACCACCAGCAATGGATTCTGAAACATCCGGCCCGATCAGTTTTGAAATTGTAAGATTCACCCATATATTATTCACCCCCATAAAGCTTGAGATGCCATTGAACACCCCCACAAAAAAACCTGCCAGAAGAGAATATATTCCAATTCGCGTTACCATTTTTCTTTTTCCATGTTAGTGATTGAATACAAATTATTTTTTTAATATATTCTGCAAGCGCAGATCAGTCAAACTATTTTCCCTGCAGATCTTTTATTTATACTGCCCATGTGTTAAACCGTTGGGGGATTTATGATATGACAAACAAAAAAATGCTTAGAAAACTGGGGGCTGCATCTTTTATCATGATGGCCTCTGTATTTGCCAGCCGCCTGATAGGCGTATTCAGGGCAGTTGCCATTGCAGATGTAGGCGGTGTTCAGGCAGGGGTTGATGCCTACCAGATTGCCTTTATAATTCCTGAAATTCTGAATCATATTGTTGCAAGCGGATTTCTTTCCATAACCTTTATCCCCATTTTTACACAATATCTTGCCTGCGGTAAAAAAAAACAGGGGTATCATGTATTCTCCATTATACTGAACAGTTTCGGGCTGCTGCTTATCATGTTCATGACTGCCACAATGATATGGACACCATGGTTTGTACGCATTGCTGCTCCGGGGCTCAGAGACCCTGTCACCTTTGCCCTTGCCGTTAAAATGACCCGCATTATTCTGCCTGCACAGTTTTTCTTTTTTGTCGGAGGCCTTTTAATGGCAGTCCAGTTTGCCAATGAAAAATTTTTCATTCCTGCACTGGCCCCTCTTGTATATAACCTTGGAATTATTGCAGGAGGGCTTTTACTTGGCAGCAGAATAGGCATGGAAGGCTTTGCCTGGGGAGTGCTGGCAGGTGCTTTTATGGGCAATTTTGTGCTACAGATAATGGGCGCAAGATCCCTTGGAGTAAAATATTACCCTGTCTTCAGTATCAAACACCCTGATCTGATAAAATACACAAAACTTACTCTTCCTCTGATGCTCGGCCTCACCATGACATTTTCAACTGAAATCCTGTTAAAATTTTTCGGTTCATATCTGAGTGAAGGAAATATTGCCGCAATGAACTATAGTGTCAGGATAATGTTCATACTTGTGGGGCTGTTCGGCCAGGCAATAGGAGTGGCATCCTATCCTTTCATGGCGAAACTTGCAGCCAGAGACGACAGAAACGAACTGAACCAATTGGTGAATAAAACTGTAAAATTCATTTTCATGATCCTTCCCTTTTCCATCCTGTTCATGGTATTGAGCCATGAAATAGTATTAATTCTTTTTCAGAGAGGAAAATTCGATGCAGACGCAACTGCAATGACAGCTTCAATTCTTCCCTTTTTCATGGCAGGAGCTTTTGCATTTTCCGCAACAAGTATAATATCAAGAGGATATTATGCAATCCAGAATACGATATTTCCTGCTGTTTTCACAAGCATATGTGTAATATCAAGCCTGCCTGCAATCTTTTTTTTAATGAAAATCATGGGAGCAAAGGGCGTAGCTCTGGGGCTGTCCCTGTCTGCAATGATTCAGTCATTTCTGCTTTTTGAATTCTGGAGCAAAAAAAACAACAATCTTCATAAAAAAGAAGTACATGCCTTTTTTATGAAGATTGTATTTATCAGCCTTGTCATGGGAGGAATTATATATGTTTCAGCAGATGGGCTCAGAACCTTTATCGACCCGTCAGGATTTACCGGAGCCCTTACAATTTCAGTTTTAACAGGCACAGAATTTCTGATATGTTTTTTTATTTCAGGACATATTCTGAAAATTCAGGAAATTCTTACCCTTTATCATACCATCTATAAAAAAATAATTCCTGCCTGACTGTATCCATTACCTGCTATACCTTGAATTTTTTGACAAGATCCATAAAACTGTCTGCCATGGCTGACAAGGCAAGTGCATTATCATTAAGCTTGGAGCTGTTTTCCTGAACTTTTCTGGCTCCGTCCTCCACCATGGTTATTTCCTTTGCTATTTCCTCGGTCGCTGTTGCCCCTTCATTCACATTGTGATTAACATCGGCAATTTCCGCTGAAACATCGCTGATATTATTGGCAATTTCCTTAGTTGTCACATTCTGCTCTTCAACAGCCGCAGAAATACTTGAGATGGCTTCATCAGATTCTTTTACTATTCTGGTAAGCCCGTCAACCTTTTCTGTTATTTCTTTGGATTTGGCTTTAATCCAATGCAGTTTCTCATCTGCCTTCAGTGTTGATTCCCCTGTCTCAACGGCAAGTTCGGTAATTTCCTGGGCAACAACGGCAAACCCTTTGCCTGCCTCTCCTGCTCTTGCAGCCTCAATTTTGGCATTCAAAGCAAGCATGCTGACCTGTTCTGAAATATCCCTGATTTCATCTGTTACAATATCAACATCATTGGCCCTTTCTCCCAATTCATTCACCACCTGGCTGATAATTTTAAATCCTTCCACAACCTGAACTGTAATTTCCCTGGAAGAATGGATATTCTTTGCAATTTCATTTATGGTGGCACTCATTTCCTTTATTGCAGAAGCAATGGCGCCCAGAGATTCTGTGGCTTGTTCCATTGAGCCTACAATGGATTTATTGTTTATGCTCATTTCTTCTGCTGCTGCAGATACAGTGGTGGCTTTTTCAGAAGTTTCAGCACTGGCATCATTAAGATTGCCTGATATGGAAGTAAGGGCGGCAGCAGATTCCACAATGGTGGCTGAATTATCCACAACCTGCTTTATAACTGCCCTTAAATCACTGGTAACCATATTGATCCTGGCAAGGATATGGTTTATTTCATCGCCCTGCTTTACATCATATATATGGGTAAAATCTTTCTTGCGAAGATATGAAGTTGCATCCAGCACCATATGTATTTTCTTGTTGACCATAAAATGAAAGAAAAGCCAGATAAAGGCAATTATGACAACAAGCCCTGCGATTCCGATCAGTATACTGGCAGTTTTTCCATGCTGTAGTGCTTTTTCCACGCCAAGTTCCGAAGAAAAAACAGAAATTCCGCCCAATACCTTCCTGGCTCTGCCATGACAATGGAAGCAGCGCTGTTCATTCAAAATGGGAGAACTGGTAGACAAAAAGGGGTTGCCTTCAATTTTTACATAAAAAGAGGAATTATCGGCCTGGCCGGTTTTAAGCATCTCTGACATCTGTCTTTCAGATTCTCCGGAAAAATAACTGACCATATTTTTCCCGATTGCATTCTGATCCGTGCTGAATGAAATATTTCCATTAAAATCATAGACAAAAACCTTAATATCCTTTGATCTGCTGCTAAGACGCCTGAACTGGGCTCTGACAGTATCATTGTCTCCTGTGGCAAGAGCGTCGAACATGCCGCCTTCAAC
>CAYUOB010000098.1:0-10859 GCA_964446145.1 uncultured Desulfobacula sp. | reverse complement strand
ATGGATGACAAACGTTTTTTTCTGCGCAAATTTATACGGGATAACCCTGAAGCCTAAATCATTGTATTTGTCAGGACAAGGGTACGCGCTGAACGGGTTGCAAAGGCTCTTGCAAGGGTAAATATTTCATGTGAAACAATCCACGGAGAAAAACAACAGGCCGACAGAATAAAAATAATGGAAGCCTTTAAAAAAGGCAGAAACAATATATTAATAGCAACAGATGTAAGCGCACGGGGAATTGACATTCCTGATGTAAACTATGTGATAAACTATGATCTTCCCGAAAAAAAGGAAAACTATGTTCACAGAGTGGGAAGAACAGGAAGAGGCACAAAAAAAGGTGTTGCCGTCTCTTTTTGCAGCAGTGAGGAAAAACCGCTTCTCAATGAAATCCAGCAGTTTTTAAACAAAAAAATTGAAACCATCCCCGTTTCCAGGCAGGACTATGCAGATATTGTAAAATATGCAGACAATCCCGATACCCAGACCATACGTGAACTTATTCTGGAACATGAAAAATGGGAAAAAAAGAAACGCAAAAAGAAAAAATTCTGAATACCCATACCCAAAATCAATGGGAAATTGTTGATAAAGAAATGTGGAGAGCAAAAGCCGCTGCATTTGTCACAAGGGCACACAGGCATCTGTGGGGAAAAAACAATGAAGACCCTTTGGCATTCTTATTCTTACGCGGGCTTGAAAACCGGTTTGCAAAGGACATGATCATGGGATGGAATAAGTTCGGGCAGAAACGTTCACCTGAAAACTGGGGACTTTGCAACAAGGCAGATCCGCAGAAAAAACTATTCCTTCCTGCCGGCATTGTGGTGCCGCACATAGTGCAAAGGAAACTGAAATCTGTTTTCATTCATTCCTGTGAAAAGGATAAAACATATATTGTTCCCGGCAGCAGCCCAACCTTCCTGACACTGGAACACGGGCCACACTTCAAAAAAACCGTGATGACCGAGGAGCTCTTCAAAGGCCTGGTACAGTTTCAGAACACAGAAAACATCCAGGTGATTATTCAGGGGCCTTTTTCATTCTCATGTTGACAATGGCCACCCCAGATACAATGAAAAAAATGGATGCAGCAAGCCAGGAAGTTACAGCATCTCCAAGAAGCCACACTCCGAAAAAAACTCCGGCAAGGGGCATGATAAATACAAAAGAATGCAGGGCTGTTGCTCCAAACCTCTGCAGCAGGGTGTTCCAGGCGATAAAACCAAATGACGCAGTTACAAGGGATTGATACAGCAAGGCTTTGACCACAGTCGCATTGATCTCCCTGATCATCTGGCCGTCCCATAAGTATCCGCCCAGAAAGAAAAAGGGCACGCCAAATATCATGGGATATATGGTAATCTGAACAGGATTGTACCCAGGTATGATTCTTTTCACAAATACAGCACTTGAACTCCACAAGAACACGGCAAAAAGCACAATCAGATCTCCTTTATACAACTGCCCTGCCATATCCTGTTTATCCATGAAAAGAAACAGCACCCCCATGAACCCGAGAGTTATTCCCACACCCTTTTTAAGTGAAATGCGGTCTCCTGGAATGAAAAAATGCGCCATGACAAGAACCATGAACGGAAGAGCATTTGAAATAAGTGCCCCGTGGGATGCGGTTGTCCTGCCAAGACCAAGGTAAAAGCATGAGAGCTGGACAACAAAAATCGCTGAAAGAATCAGCATCTGCCGCAACTGGCCTGCAGAAAGTTTCAGGCTGATTTTCCTCAGGCCTGCCCATATATAAATCACCACAGCGGCAATGCCGAAACGTATGCCCGCAGCAGTAAACGGGCCTGTTCCGGTAAGGCAGAGCTTTATGGCCACAGGATTTGCCCCGAAAAGAATACATACAAAAACAGTCAGCAATGACGCCCTTGCTGTCATATCATCATTGTGCAACAGAAAAATCTCCTGAATATATAAAACCTAGTTTAAAACCCTGATACAGTTTTGAACTGCCCTGAACGCAGTTGCCACGGATAATCCTGTTCCGCATCTTTCCCTTGCAAAGTCCTGGCCGGCAAGGATTGAGCCTGCTGCAAACAGGTTGTCATGAGCAGGAGAACCGCCACAGTCAAGTGGCCTTAAAAATCTGTCAGTTTCAATTCCAGCCCGGTTGACAGCATGCCCTTTTAAATCAAAAAATTCATGGCCATGCCATTCCCGCCTGGTATCAGGCTGACGAACAGGCAGGTCAAACAGGGGTTCATGAATTTTTGTGCGGCCGGCATAAAGCCCTCGTCCAAGAAAGCGTCCGGTTGCAAGCAAAACTGTTTTTGCATGGACAATAACAGGATTTTGCCTGAGTGACAACTGACATTTAAATTTATTTTTACCGGATTCAAGTATTCCGGAAACCCTGGCACCCTGCATCATGGTTATGGTTGTGTTCTCAAGAGCTTTTACCAGAGCCTGTTTCAGCCTTATGCCAGGTACAGACACAGGAGAGGCAGGAATTTCAAAAATTTTCAGGTTCAACTGGTTTTCCAGTGCTGCCAGAACATTTGCACTGCAGTTAATTCCCAGAACAGCAGGCAATCCAAGAAATTTTTCTCCCCTTAAAACAGGATAGACAGCCTGTGCCAGCCTTTCCTGCATCTGCCCGGTTTCAAGGCTCTGTGCCATGAGAGGAGTGAACAATTCCCTGGCGTGCATGCAGCCCGGAAACTGAATATAACTGGCTCTAAGGCCTGGCCATCTGTTTTTGAGCATTTCTTTGAAAAAAACAGGAGAGAACTCCCTTAATCCCCTGAAACCAAGAATCAGGCATTTGGGTTTTTCTTTGAAAACAAGGCAGTTGTTCTTCATGGTCACAGGAAGCCTGAAGCAGGGACGAAGTGTGCCGAACGGAGTCATCACAAGGGAATTCAGCTTTTCATATCCAATATATTCAAGCCCATTATCTTTTAAGATTCCGGTCAGTTCATAAAAAGCCTGTTTAAAGGTTTTCATGTCTGTTAATGCACATGGATGCCCGGGCATCTCTTTTCTGAGCCGTGCCAGCATGTCCCAGGGCTTTTTTGTGATTTTACCCTTTGCTGTCAGGGAAATACCCCAAAGATCCATCAGCCCGCTTGAATATTCAATTGTGCCCGGCCCTCCTGCCACAAGCGCATTTATATTTCTTTCCGCCGCAAACACAGCAGCACTCATGCCTGCCATGCCTGCACCAATGATCAGAAGGTCGGTCTCAATATCGGAGTATTCATGTTTCATTGAAGGTCAAGCCCGTAAAAACCGCAGTACACAAGCTCACACAATTGTGACTGGATAAGCTGCCCATCCCACAGCACAGGACGCTGCCCTGCAAACCGCTCACTGAGCAGATCCTTTATATTGTGGATTCCCTCGTCTGCCCTGAAATAATTTTCATCATACATCAAACCTGTGACCCGCTGACTGCAGAACGTTCCCTGGCAGGCTCCCTTGCCAAGCCTTGAATGAATGCGCAATGCATTCAAGTCCGCTTTTTTCCTGTTTTTTTTAAGCCATGATATAAGCTGCTCAAACTGGGTTTTAAAAATCATTTCACATTCACACAGGGTGACATCTGATTTATTACCCTGGCCTGTCCACAGCCTGAATGACATGCCCGCCTCGGTCATTTTGCTGGGAGAATCTGATTCTAGAGGCGTTTCAGCTGTTGTACATTCCACAGTGCATTTCAGTTTTTCAGCAGCAAGATTGCCTGCTTTTTCCGCCATCAGCCTGAAAGTTGTCAGTTTTCCACCTGTGATTGTGATAAAATTCTCAAGCCCGTCAATTTCATGGTCAAAAAGGGCAAACCCCCTTGATACTGCCCTGTCATCATTTGAAATACCTGAGTCTCCTTTTTCAGCCTTGTTCTGGGAAGGCATAAAAGCAAGGGGTCTGATTCCGGCATATGCCCGTATAAAACGCGTATATTCAAGCTCCGGTACCACGGCTGCTGCCTGATCAACAAGAAGATCGGTTTCTTCAATGGAAGGGCGTATAACATCGGGAGAATCAAGATGCACTGATGTTGTGCCGAAAATTGACACTGTTCCGCCGGGCACAAGAATATCTCCGTCAGCAGGGGGCCTTAACCTGTTGATGACATGATTTGCAATCCTGTTATGGGTAATGAGAAGGGTTCCCTTTGAATACACCATATCAACCTGTATGCCTGCAAGCTGCGCAACCATACCAGACCACGCACCTGCTGCATTGACAACAACATCTGCCCTTATCTCAAACAGCCTTTTATGAAGAAGGTCCTGTGCAACCACCTTTATGATGCGCCCTCCGGATCTGACAAATTTCACAACCCTGCACAGATTAAAATACCGGGCATTGTGTTCAATTGCCTGGTTCATATTTTCAAGGCTCAGATGAAAAGGGTCAACACTGGCATCCTCCACTCTGAAAGCTGCAATGATATCCTTTGAAAGGCAAGGCTCAAGTTCAAGGGCCGTGCCAATGCTCAATTGTTCGCATGGAATGCCAGCTGATCTGCAAAGCTGCGGGAACCTGTCTATATAATCTTCATCATCGCCTTTTACTGCAATATAAAGCCCGCCTGTTTCCTCAATGCACTGTGGAGCAATTTTCTTTAAAATATCTGCCTGTTTTTTACATTCTGATGCAGATTCAGGATCAGAAAGCACATACCTTGCACCGCTGTGCAAAAGCCCGTGATTTCTGCCTGAAGCCCCTGCATTTATATTTGCCTGCTCAAGGACAATGCAGTCAATCCCTCTCAGGGCAAGGTCCCTGGCAAGCCCGGTTCCTGTAATGCCTCCGCCTATGATGGCCACCCCGGTTTCAAAAATTTTTTTTTCAGGCATGATTTCAGATCCAGTCAAGTGTGCGCTGAACAGCCTTTTCCCATCCCCGCACAAGATCTGTTCTCCAGGCTGTATTCTTTTCCGGAATATATCTTGAGTGAACAGACCAGTTTTTTTTCAGATCTGCAAACCCGGACCATACACCAGTGGCAAGCCCTGCTGCATATGCTGCGCCCAAAGCAGTTGTTTCCGCAACCTGAGGGCGGATTACCTCCACATTTAAAATATCTGCCTGAAACTGCATGAGAAGGCGATTTTCCACCATACCTCCGTCAACTTTCAGATGTTTTAAACACCTGTCTCTTCCGGATTCCTTTTCAATGGCCCGCACAATGTCCATTGTCTGAAATGCGCATGCTTCAAGAACAGCTCTGGCAATATGGGTTTTATCCGCAAATCTTGTCAGCCCAGCAATAATTCCCCTTGCATCGGGCCTCCAATAAGGAGCAAAAAGCCCTGAAAATGCAGGCACAAAATAAACCCCACCATTATCCTCTGCCCGGGCTGCAAGTTCTTCAATCTCACCGGCACTGCTGATCAGCCCAAGATTATCCCTTGCCCATTGAACCAAAGCCCCTGCGTAGGCGACAGAGCCTTCCAGGGCATAACAGGGTTTTTTATTCTCAATCCGGTATGCAGGTGTTGTCAAAAGGCCCTGATCTGAAAATTCCGGTTTTTCTCCTGTGTTCATCAGAAAAAAGCAACCTGTTCCATATGTATTCTTGGCTTCTCCAGGATCAAAACAGGTCTGGCCAAACAAAGCAGCCTGCTGATCCCCAAGCGCTCCGCCAATAGGCACGGCAGCTTTGAATGGCCCGGTTTTCAATGTTGTTCCAAAGGCTGTTGAACTGGAAGAACTGACAATATCAGGAAGGGCATGGCCTGGTATTCCCATTGCAGACAAAAGGTCTTCATCCCACTCAAGTTTTTCAATATTCATCAGAAGTGTTCTTCCTGCATTGGTAATATCGGTTACATGCATTCCTTTGCCCGGCCCTCCTGTAAGATTCCATACAAGCCAGGTGTCAATTGTGCCGAATATCACATTCTGCCTGTCCACACCTGCTTTTACTTCGGCAACATTGTCCATTAGCCATTTCATTTTCGGGCCTGAAAAATAGGCAGCAGCAGGAAGGCCTGTCAGTTTTTTAAACCATTTCTGCCCATATTCCTCTGCAAGTCTGTCACATATATCCCTTGTTCTGGTGCACTGCCATACAATGGCGTTGAAACATGGCTTTCCTGTATTTTTATCCCAGGCAAGGAGCGTTTCCCTCTGATTTGTTACACCGACCGCATCAAGATGCTTTCCTGAAATCCCGGCCATTTCAAGACCCTGTTCAATCACCTGGCAGGTGTTTTTCCATATCTGGACAGGATCATGTTCCGCCCATCCAGGCTCTGGACATATCTGATCATGCTCTTTTCTGCTCACTGCCCTGATTGTGCCTGATCTGTCAAAAACAATGAAACGCGTGCTTGTGGTTCCCTGGTCAATTGCTCCTATGTATTTCATTGGTTTTATCTCCAGTCCATAAAGTGCTCAGCCAGCCGGCAGACAAAGCAGCCGGGTTATTATTCCGGATCAGACTCAAAAACCGGATTGCCGTCAAAATCAAGTATAATTGCCCTGATATTGAGTTCATGCCCTGAAAATCTCAGGGCATTTTCACATATTTTTTTTCCCACATGAGAAATCAGTTCAGGATATCCGGGATATATATATGAAAATGCATGGCGGGCAGTATTGCAGTTTTCAATATTCTGCCGCAAAGTTCTGTCCCCTGTGATATCAAAGGCCCAAGAAGCAAGTTTTGCAAAGGTGAGCTGCGATTTTGCAGCATGGGTATGTTCAAATCCCAGGGCCATTTTAACGGCTTTGCCGAAAAACACAGTATGCACAATAGTTTCTATTTCAGGCTGCATGACCGCCATGTCAAGAGATGCCCTGAAAAAATCTCCTGTCTGAATAAAAGCTTCCTGCCTGAACCCTTTAAAAATTTTCATGGCAAAACGCTCGCTTCTTCTGCCTGTGGTAAATACAAGGGTTGTGATACCGTTTGCAGCGGCAACTGAAATACTTGATTTTATGGTGGCAATATAGGCTTCATGGGACATGGGTTTTACAATTCCTGTGGTGCCGAGTATGGAAATACCGCCAACAATCCCAAGCCTTGCATTCAGGGTTTTCTGCGCCAGGATTTCACCCTCAGGAACAAAAATTTCAATATTTATGTTTTCATTGCCGGATCCATGGCGTTCCAGAACCTGTGAAACCGAATCCATGATCATTTTCCTGGGCCCCGGGTTTATGGCAGGCTCTCCAACAGCAAGCTCAAGGCCCGGTTTGGTAACCCTGCCCACTCCTTCTCCGGCCCCAATGGCAACTTCCACACCGTCTGAATCCGAAATACCGACTCTTACCCTGGCTCCTATCCTTGCTCTGTGGGTTATATCAGGATCATCTCCGGCATCCTTGATCACAATGGATTCAAATATCTCCCCTGATTTGCGCTCAATACAGGCAATCCTGATAGTCCCTGTTTCCCCGTTCAAAAAATTTATTTCAACCGAATCAAAAAACTTACCGGAAAAATATGCAAGGAGGCAGGCCTTTACTGCTGCCGCTGCTGCTGCTCCGGTTGTAAACCCCTTTTTCAGTTTTTCCGATGACATCTGTGGTCTCTGAATTGCCGGCAGGCCTCAACAAAATGTTCCGCACATTTCTCATTGCTGCCAAAATGAATATGAAAATAACTTCCAAGGGTATTGTGCACCTGATAGCCCTTAAGGGAAATTGCCTGGCCTGCGCGTCCTGTAACAGTGTAAACATCTGAAGCGCATCCTGTGCCTGAATCCTTCAGGGAAGAATAATGAAATTCATGGCCCCTGAGAACATCGCCCTTCCTTCCTATGATGGTATCCCGTGCAAGGGTTATTTCTCTGTACCCAAGCGATTTTAAACGTTCAGACATCTGAACATGCATATCAAAACACCCTGCCATTGGATATTCACGGCCTGAGCCCACAGCGCAAAGGCCTTTGCAAAGAAACATGAAACCGCCGCATTCTGCATAGATCGGCATGCCTTCACGGCTTTTGCACCTGATTTCTTCAAGCAGCTCTGCCCGGCAGGATAAACGATCCGCAAAAACCTCAGGATAGCCTCCTCCAAGATAAAGCCCGGATGCATCACAGGGCAGGGTTTCTCCTGCAAGAGGAGAAAACAATCTGATTCTTGCGCCTGCATTTTTTAAAATTTCAAGATTATCAGGATAATAAAAACAAAATGCCCTGTCTCTGGCAACGGCAATAACAGGGCCGTTTTTGCATGTTCTTTCTTTTTTTTCAGCATCAGCCTGTTCAACCGGCTCAAGACCGCGTATAAGGCCGTCCATGTCAATATTATCGCGTACCATGCCGGAAAGAGCTGAAAGCATTGTTTTTTTTATCTTAAGTTCATCAGAGGTTACAAGGCCAAGATGCCGCTCCGGCATCACAATTTTATCATTTCTGGGCATGAAACCGAGGCATTTTGTTTTACAGCAGGTTTCAACTGCTGTTTTCAGATATTCATAATGGCGCCGGCTTCCTGTTTTGCTGAAAATAACCCCTGCGATTTTAAGATCAGGATCAAAATTCTCAAAACCCTGTACAATGGCGGCAGCGCTCCTTGCCTTGCCCTTTGCGCTTACAACAAGCACAACAGGCAGGTTAAGCCATTTTGCCATCTGGGCTGTGGAACCTTGTTCAGACCTGCCGTCAATTCCGTCAAAAAGGCCCATAACCCCTTCAACAACTGCAATATCGCAACCCTTTGCCCCTGAAGCAAAACGCTTTTTGTTATATTGCTCTGACAGCATCCATGAATCAAGATTTATACTGGTTTTCCCTGCTATTGCCGTATGATGCCCCGGATCAATAAAATCAGGGCCAATCTTAAAAGGAGCCACTTTCAGGCCCTTTTCAGCAAGAAAAGCCAGAATTGCAAGGGTAATTGTGGTTTTACCGGTTCCGCTTCCGGTGGCTGCTATTACAAAACCTTTGATGACCGCCTCCGGTAGTATTAGTTAATCCGTGTTATACGCCATAATAGCAAGGGCATTGACAATACTTGCCGCCACATTTGAACCGCCCTTTCTTCCTTTGTTGGTGATATGGGGAAAATCAAGGCCCATCAGTTCTTCTTTGGATTCAGCAGCATTGACAAAGCCCACTGGAAGCCCGATAACCAGGGCCGGGGCTGCTTTTCCTTCTCTTATAAGTTCAATCAGCCTTAAAAGGGCTGTGGGAGCATTCCCCACAACATAAATTGCGCCCTTTATATCTTCACACGCTGCATCAACGGCAGCAACAGCCCTGGTTGTCTGACCCTGAGCTGCTTTTTCAGCAACGTCAGGATCAGCCATCAGACACTTCACCTGGCCTCCAAAGGACTTGATTTCCATTTTTCTGATCCCGACTCTTGCCATATTGGTATCTGTAAAAATCGTGCGGCCCTTTTTGATGGCTTCAATACCTTTTTGCACTGCACCTGGAAAAAATCTGACTGTTTTTATATATTCAAAATCAGCAGATGTATGAATCATTCGCCTGACAATGGGCCACTGGTCTTCCGGAAATCCGTGGTCTCCAGCTTCTTTTTCAATTATTCTGAAACTTTGTTTTTCAATTTCCTGTGCTTGCATGACAGCCGACCTTAAAATTAAATTATTATAATTTTTTACACAATTTATAGAAGTATCATTCTTTTTGCTTATTTTACAATATCTTTCATTAATCTTAAGAAAAATACCAAAATTTTCAGGCCTTGATCAGTTTCAGCAGTTTCAGACCGTCAAAAAAAAGAAAAACAGCCAGCAGACAAAGCGCAAGGCCAAGAAAACGCATTATATAAATATAAGCATTACCCCGTAAAAAAGATTTGGAATGCCCTGCCAGGAAGGCCAGCAAAATTTTCGTTCCCACCAGAAAAACATAAAATCCCCCGATAAAAAACCAGGCCGCAAACATAGTTTCACCCATTGCCCTTGTCATGGCAGGAGCGCCGACACTTAACCAGAACAAATAGGGATGAGGGCTTAAGGCATTTGTCAATATACCCTTTGTCAGGGGTCTGGGTTTTGTGTCCTGAAAGTCAAATTCATATCCCTTTGTACATATGCTTTCATAACCCATAAAAAAAACAAAAATACCTCCTGCAATGGATATGATTCCCAATATATTATGAAAACCTGACAGTTTTGACAGAATAAATAAAGTTAAAATGATTATCGGCAGGTCGGTTATAATCGGGGCAATGGCAACTTTAACGCCTGACTTTATATCATGCTGAAGAGTTTCAGTGATCACAAGAGCCAGCAATGGGCCTGGTGCTGCGCCTGCTGACAAACCCAGTATTACTCCCATGGCCAGAAAATGCAGCATATATCAATGGCCTTTTTTCCCGGTAACAAGAAAATGCTTGTGTAATTTCATATAAATTTTCACATCAGTAAATCCGGCATTTTCCATTTGATCCTGAACTTTTTCCGGCAGGCACCTTATCCTGGACGGAGGGCCTTCTTTCATATCCTTTTTTTTCCAGTCAACGACAAAAATTTTTCCTTCCGGCTTAAGTATCCTGAAGGCTTCTTCAAGTGACAGGGAGGGGTTTTCCAATTCATGGTGCAGATTAATCATAAACACCAGATCAGCAATTGAATCATCAAGAGGCACTTTATATTCTTCAGTTTCCACAGGAATAATATCTTTATACCTTACAGATACATTTTCCTTTATCCAGTTGATCATTATCCTGGATAAATCACAGGCATATAATTTTAAGGGGTTATATTTCCGGAAAAATGCAATACTGAAAAATGCTGTTCCCGCACCTATTTCAACAATCACGTCCGGATTATCAATATTAAGTTTTTCACAGATATAATCAGGAGGAATATCCATTAATCTTTCAGGATTATTCAGTTTTTTTAATTTTTTGGGATCAAATTTTTTTTCATCCACGGCAGCACCTTTGAAAAAATCTTT
>CAYUOB010000097.1:0-10920 GCA_964446145.1 uncultured Desulfobacula sp. | reverse complement strand
TTGATTTTGCCGCCCAGAGCAAGAACATAGGAATCAATGCTGATTGAAGCGCCTGATCCATTCAGAAGATCATAGGTCTGGTAACCGCCAGCAACCTGAATCATGAAATTATCCTGTTTAAAGGTGTATTTTGCTTCGATTCCTGGAATATCAGTATCAACTGAATACGCACCAGAGCTATAAGCAGCATTAGTCAATGCATCAATTTTGATACCACTACTATTAGTATATGTAGTATCTGTTTTAGGAGCCACAAGGGCAACCTGGAAGCCGCCGAATTTCAGCCTCAGCATGGGTTCACGGCCTGAGTAAACACCACCCATTGTCAGCATGTCAAGGTCAGAACCATATACCTGATTGGAGTAGAACAGGTTTAAGGGGCTGTAGGTCTGGCCAACAAGTAAAGAACCTGCGCCAAAATTCCATTCGCCGTAAAGTTTACGGACATTGACGCCTGTGCCGTATTCAAAACCGCCTGTTACTGTGTCGCTTGCCTTGACTGAGGCACCGATACGTGAATTGCCCTGAAGAGCCTGGGAATAATTATCAGTATCTCTTGAATTTGGAATCGTTGTATCAACCTTGAATGTGGAAATACGGGCACTGCCGTAAAAGTTCCACTGGCTGCCTGCATAGGCATAACCTGCAACCATTACCATTGCAGCAACAAGCGCAATTAATTTTTTCATCTTTTTCTCCTTTTAGTGTTAAATTATTCCACCGCCTGAACTGACCGGCATTCAGGCCTTCCTTTTAAAGGCCTGATTCCGGATACATAACCTGTGTCTATGCGGTTTCAATGAGTTTGTCAACCCTTTTTTAATTTTTTACTCTCTATTTAAGAGGGTAGGCAATAATATTGGATCTTTTTCCCTTTGCCCTTGTAAAAATCTGGGAAGTTGAAACAACAGAAACCACAAGTTCTTTTGTTCCGTTTCCATCGATATCGGCAATGGCGAAATCGCTTATCCAGCCCTGCACCGACCTTGTTTTGAACACAGGGGCAAGTGCAATTCCATTCCAGGAAAGAATATCAATACTGCCCTTTGTGAAATGCTTGTATCGGCCCATGACAGAGCTGCCGAACTGCTGATTCTTCACAACAAAAATTTCAGGTTTTGCATCATCATCTGTATCAAAGAATACAATCCTGGGATTGAAATATGCCCTTTCCTGGTATGAGGCATCCACGTCTTCCCTTGGCAGGAGCAGATAATGCATTGTACCTCCGTATTCGCCATTTCCCTGCCAATCAATTGCGCCTGTGCTTTCCGAAAGCGTCAGACGGCCATACTGGTTGATGGATACAAATTCATCAGCCTTGTCTGTACTTACAGGCCCCTTTGCAAGGGAAAGCACGGAAACATTGCGCGGCAGCACAAGTTTTCTGTCAGTGACATAGCGCTTTCCCGAAGCCCTCATGGTATAAACCGGCCCTTTGAAAGGATTTGAAGCGGTTTTCTGTCCAAGGAGAATTTTGCCCTGGTCTTTTGAATCAATAACCCTGAAATAATAAGGTTCATTATCCGTCAGTGTCACATAGGTGCTTCCATTGAATTCCACCACAAAAGACCGAAGACCGTCCCTCTGGATATTCAGGCTGGTTACAAAAATTTCAGGATATCCGTTTCTGTTTATGTCAGCAATATCAACCCCTATAATTCTGTGCACACGGCTGTAATCCAGTTCTTTTTCAAGCACAAGCCTGTTGCCTGAATATTTATATATAAAAAGCTTATAATCTTCCGCCACAACCACTCTGTTGCTGCCGTCTTTTATTATATCGCCTGCAGCAAAGCCATTAATCTGTCCCTTGAAGGTCAGCCATGTTGAAAAACCCTTGCGGCCGCCTGATGACTGAAGATTGACAAACCCGCCGCTGTATCGTTCCATCCCGCCTGTGTATTGAAGCGCACCCGGAGCCTGGGGAGCCTGCTCCCGGGGACCTGCATATAATTCATTGGCAATGCTGCGGTGAAACACCTTAAGATTAATATCGCCTGCGAATTTGTTAACCATGGGAATGACATCACCCATTTTGTTGCTCTGTTCAAAAAAACTCATGGCCGGTTTTTTACCGTGCACGTCAACCATGCGTGCATCAAGGCTTATGCTCTGGCCAAAATTCGTAAGGCTGCCATACAATACATAATCAACCCCCATTGCAGATCCCAGAGTTTTTGCCCTGGATTCTGTAAGATCGCCTTTTATTCCGGTCTTTTTTCTTGCATCTGCAAGGCTGCGTTCAACGGTTTCACGGTCAAGCACCTCCACCTTGCCAGGATCTGCCAGCCTTGTGGAAAGCATTGAAAACATGCCTTTCTGTAAAAAACCAAGATCCTGGGGGGAATTCATGGCAAAAGGTATGACTGCCACCTTTGCCGGTACTGCGCACATGCCCTGTGCCAGTACGAATGTCATAAAGACAAAGGCAAAAACAAAGATTTTACAGATCTTTTTTCCATTATGATTGAATTTCACAACAAAACTCCTTTACTGGGTGTTGAATTCATATTCTTTATTGTCTGCCACTATATACATCATCACATATTTTCATACAACTCTTTTAAAAAGCTTTTCCATATCAGCCCTGTCAAATGAAATCATGGTGGGCCTGCCATGAGGACAATGCATGGGATTATCACATTTTCCAAGGTCTTCCAGCAATTTTTTCATTTCAGAATGGTGCAGCCTGTGGTTTGCACGGACAGCGCTGTGGCATGCCATGGAGATCAGACAGGCATCCAGCCATTTATGTTCCGGCAAAGAATTATCACCTGTGTCACAGGCAAGGCCCACAAGATCTGTCACAAGTTCTTTGATATTTTGTGTTTCAACAAGAGCCGGAACCGCCCTTATTACAAAACATGTGCCTCCAAATGGCTCAATCTGCAAACCAAGGCCGGAAAGATCGGAAAGGATACTGCCAAGTATATCAGCTTCCCTGTGCCCAAGTTCCAGAGTTTCAGGCACAAGCAGGGACTGGCTCTGCACACCGGCTTTTTCATGCCGTTTTTTCAGTCTTTCATAGACAATTCTTTCATGGGCGGCATGCTGATCAACAAGAACAAGGCTTTCATTTTTTTCAGCAGCAATATATGTACCCATAACCTGGCCCAGAATATTAAAGGAAAACCCGGATTCAGGACCATCTTCCCCGGATGGTGCCGGCGGGCACAACTCCCTCAGGCCGCCCTGAAAATCCAGGCCCTGAAAATCCAGGCATGGGGTGCATGCTTCGCGAATATGAAACTTAGGCACACTGGCTCTTGAATATGAATTAATATCTTTCTGGGCTTTTAAGATGGCAGCTGCGACAGCTCCTGTAACCAGCTGATACACAGGGCCCGGGTCAAATAATTTTATTTCCCGTTTGCATGGATGTACATTAACATCAACCCTGTCAAAGGGCATCTTAATCATGACAGCACCAACAGGAAAACGGCCTTTCATCACCCTGCCGTCATATCCCCGGAAAACGGCTGCCACAAGTCCCGGGTCATACACCACCCTGTTGTTCACAAAAAAATACAGGCGTCCTGCAGAGCTTCGCGTCACAGAAGGGTTGGAACATACTCCCGTGACACAGACATCATGTTCTGCTGCCTCAAACTCATATAAATTACCCATGACATCTTTACCAAGAACCGCAACAGCGCGCCTGTACAGGCTGTGTTCCGGCGGGAAATGCTTTGCAAGCCTGGTGTTCACAAAAAAACGCAGGGTGACTGCCGGATTGCCAAGGGCAATTGCCGAAATTATATCTGCAATATGGCCAAGTTCTGTGTTTTCGGACTTTAAAAATTTTCTGCGGGCAGGGGTATTATAAAACAGATGCCTGACTTCCACCATGGTACCGGCAGGAGCACCTGCATCGGAAACATTGCGGATTTTCCCCCCTGCTATTTCAATTTTTGTTGCAATATTGCTTTGCCTTGTTCTTGTGACAAGAGTGAATTTTGAAACAGATGCAATGGACGGCAGAGCTTCCCCCCTGAATCCCATTGTCGATATATTGAAAAGATCAGAATCATGCCTGATCTTGCTTGTCGCATATCTTTCAATTGCCAGAAGCGCATCATCCCGGTCAAGGCCCTCTCCGTCATCACTGACCCTTATGAGGGACCTGCCGGCTTTTTCAACCTCTATTGTTATTGTGGCTGCACCCGCATCAATTGAATTTTCAACCAGTTCCTTTACAACCGATGCAGGCCTTTGCACCACTTCGCCTGCAGCAATCTGATTGGAAAGTATCTCAGGAAGGATTCTGACTTTTGCCATCTTTGATGAGCCTTAACAGAAACTGTGAATCCCTGGGGCTTAAATCAAAACGGAACCCTGCTTCATCTGCAAGTTTTTCCGGATCTGCCCCGGGATTGTTTTCCCTTTGTTCTGATACCCATTCAATGGCTTTTTTCAGGGCTTCTCCCTGGGGTACTATTGTGGACATGAAATTTTCCTCCTTGCAGTGGGATTAAAATTCAGGAAAACTGCGGGTAAGACCATTGTTCTTTTCAAACCCATACCCTGCCCTGAAAAGTGTCATTTCATCAAAATGGCCTGCCATCATCTGTATGCCGACTGGAAGCCCGGAATCTGAAAACCCCGCAGGAACCGAAATACCGGGAACACCTGCCATATTTGCTGAAAGGGTAAATATGTCGGTAAGATACATTGTCAGCGGATCATTGGTCTTTTCACCCAGCCTGAACGCAGGCGCAGGTGCAACAGGCGACAAAATAATGTCACAGGTCTCAAATGCATTGGAAAAATCCTGCATTATAAGGGTTCGCACCTTTGAGGCCCTTGCATAATAAGCATCATAATATCCAGAAGAAAGAGCAAAAGTCCCGATCAGTATCCGCCTCTGAACTTCAGAGCCAAACCCTTCTGACCGGGTCTTCTTGTAAAGATCCATCATGTCTTCACAATCAGCCTTTCTCATTCCGTATTTCACTCCATCAAACCTGGCAAGGTTGGAACTTGCCTCACATGGAGCAATAATATAATAGGCAGCAACCACATATTTTGTATTTGGCAGGCTGATCTGCCTGATCTTTACTCCCATATCTTCAAGAACGCGGCATGCATCCTTAAAAATTTTTTCCACCTCAGGATCAAGGCCTTCAATGGCAAGGTATTCTTCCGGTATCCCGGCTGTCATGCCTTTTAACCCCTGTTTTTCAAATATCTCAAATGCCTGTGTAAAATCAGGAACAGGTTTTTCAGCACTTGTTGAATCCATTTTATCATGGCCTGCAATTGTGTTCAGCAATATTGCCGTATCCTCCACACTGCCTGCCATGGGCCCTATCTGATCCAGGGAAGAGGCATATGAAACAAGGCCGAAACGCGAGACACGCCCATATGTCGGTTTAAGGCCCACAATGCCGCAATGGGATGCCGGCTGACGTATGGATCCTCCTGTATCGCTGCCAAGGGCTGCACAGCAGAACCCGGCTGCCACAGCAGCAGCAGAACCGCCGCTGGATCCGCCCGGAACATGATCAGGATTCCAGGGATTCCTTGTCAGTTTAAAAGCTGAATTTTCAGTTGAGGAACCCATGGCAAACTCGTCCATATTGGTCTTGCCCATGATAACTGCTCCTGCCTGGTTCAATTTTTTTACAACATGAGCATCATACCGGGGAATAAAATTCTCAAGAATTTTTGAGGCACAGGTTGTTTTCATGCCATTTACACATAAAAGGTCCTTAAGTGCAACCGGGATTCCGGTCATGGGAGTAAAATTTCCTGCTGCAATATCTTTATCTGCCTTCCGTGCCTGACCAAGAGCTTTTTCTTTGTATACACTGAGAAAGGCTCCGAGTTTATCATCATGTTTTTCAATACGCTCAATCAGGGCAGAGGTCAGTTCCAGAGAAGAAATTCTGCGTTCTGCAAGCAGTTTTCCTGCCCGGGCAATGCCAAGTTCATGGAGTTCCATTTGATATCCTTTCCTGTACTTATTTTACAACCCTTGGAACAGTGTAAAAGTCCTGATCCCTTTCAGGGGCATTGGCAAGGGTGACTTCAGGCCCGGGAGACCCGGAAGGTATGTCATCCCTTAAAACATTATTCATCAATGCTGTGCCTGATGAAAGGCCCACACCTTCAACATCAGCGTCTTTAAGCTTGTCAATATATTCCAGAATACGCCCCATCTGATCTGTCATGCTGCCGATACCGTCCTCATCAATTTCCAGCCGTGCCAGATGGGCAATTTTCATGACTTCATCCCTTGATATCTTCATTTTTATCCCTTTTTATTATAAATGCCTTTATCCCGGCTCTGTTGAGTTTTTTTTTCATTTCAGAGGCCGAATCAAATGTTTTAAAAAAGCCAAGCCTCACTCTGTACCAGACCACACCGTTTTTTACGCCTTTTATCTTGTAACCTGCAAATCCTTTTTTTTCAAGCAGGCTTATGCGGGTTTCAGCATCTTTAATATTGCGGTAAGCTGCAACCTGAATGGTATAGTTTTTATCTTCAGCCCTAATTCCGGCAATCTGGTGATCCTGTTTTTTATATGTTCGTCTTTTTCTGCTTGTTTTTACAGGAATGACCCTGTTCTTGCCTCCATCGGCCCTGAGGGTTTCCGGTGGCGGCCCGTTGTTTTCCCCGGATTCAGGTTTTTCAAGTACATCATAGAACTTAAGCTCGATTCAGCCTTGTTTTTATTATTAATTAAAAAAACAGACTGCAAAAACACCACGCCTTTTTTGAAATTCAGCAGTAAAAAACTTCACAGGGGATGATTCCCGGCCCACCATGACACCCAGCAGAAACATCCACCCTGCAATCAGTATAAAAACAAGAGCCTTTAAAATCCCCTTTGAGGACAGCATGACTTTTCTTACATTCTTTCCGGCGCTGAAACCCCGAGAAGCGACAGGCCGTTGCGGATAACCTTCTTAACCGCCAGAACAAGGCTCAATCTTGCAAGGGTGGTTTCCATATCATCTGTCACAACCCTGTGTTTGTTGTAATATTGATGAAACCCGGCAGCAAGCCCTGTCAGGTAATTGAAAATAATATGAGGATGCAAAGTATCAGCGCTTTTTTCCACAGCCTGCCCAAAGCCGGCCAGGCGCTTTAAAAGAGTTATTTCCTCAGCCTTTGTCAGAAGATGAAGATTTTTCCCGTTTTTAAAATCAGCATCTGAAATTATTCCCTGGTTTTCCGCTTTCAGGAGGATCCCTGCTGTCCTTGCATGAACATACTGAACATAATAAACAGGATTATCTGAATTTTTCTGTTTGGCAAGCTCAAGGTCAAAATCAAGGCCTGAATCATAGCTGCGGCTTAAAAACATGAACCTTGCAGCATCCTTTCCCACTTCATCAACAATATCCTTTAATGTGACAAACTCACCAGCCCTGGTTGACATCTGAACAGGGGACCCTCCCCTTAAAAGATTCACGAGCTGAACCAGAATGACCCTGAATTGTTCGCTCTTTCTGCCCGATGCCACAACAGCCGCATCAATGCGCTTTATATATCCGTGGTGATCTGCGCCCCACACATCAATGACACAGTCAAACCCGCGCTCAAATTTTTCCATGTGATAGGCAATATCAGATGCAAAATATGTGGTAAGCCCGTTTTTTCTTACAACAACCCTGTTCTTTTCATCTCCGAAATCCCGGGTTCTGAACCACAATGCCCCGTCTTCTTCATAAATCAAATCCCGGGCCTTAAAATCATCAATGGCTTTTTTCACTCTTCCTGAATCATACAGGCTCTTTTCACTGAACCACTTGTCAAACCTGACTCCGAACGCTTCCAGATCCTGCCTGATGCTGCCAAGTATTTTTTCGGCGGCAAATGATGCGCAGAATTCAATGCCCTTGTCCCGGGGTTGCAGTGCAAATTGTTCACCTTTTTGTTCAAGGATTTCACGGGCAATATCCCTTATATATTCCCCCTGGTAACAATCATCAGGGAAATCAACCGACCTGCCTGTTTCCTGCTGAAGCCTCAGCCAGACAGAAGTGCCAAGGGTACGGATCTGACGTCCTGAATCATTAATATAATATTCTCTTTGCACATCATAACCTGCAAACTCAAGAATTGCAGCAACACTGTCACCCACGGCAGCGCCTCTGCCATGTCCCACATGAAGCGGCCCTGTGGGGTTTGCACTTACAAATTCCACCTGAACCCTGCGGCCTTTCCCTGTATCAGATGATCCAAAAGCCCTGTCCTGTTCAAGTATCTCATCCACCACAGGAGTCCATGCAGAGGGCGCAAGAAAAAAATTAATGAATCCAGGCCCTGCAATTTCAACTTTTTCAATGAAATCTCCGGTTTCAATCACATCAACAAGGGCCTGGGCAATTTTCACCGGAGCCATCTTCTGCAGGGAAGCAGATGCCATGGCAAAATTGGTTGAAAAATCACCATGTGATGAATGCCGGGGCTCCTCTATCTGCATTTCAGGAAATTTATCAGAAGGAAGTAACCCTTTTTTATGGGCATTGACAGCGGCATCAAGGACAATTTTCTCAATTATATCTTTCATTGGCAGCTCTAGTTTTCGTGTTCAGAAGTATCTTCGGGAATAAATCTCGGGGTATCATCCTTGTCATCTATTTCCTTGATCTCATCTTCATCGCTTGCACCGTCTTCTTCAAGAATCTTGTCAAGCTCAACATCCTCATCAATATCAAGTTGAAATTCCTCTTCAGGAAAGGATTCAACATCATCATATTCTATGACAATCTTTTCCTGATTATCATCTTTGAAAAAATCCCTTGTGTTTTCAAAGAGTTTACTGCAAAGGTCAGAGGTGGGAAAAAAACTGCGGCGGCGCACAGAATCCATGAAACTCTGGAATCCTTTTTCCGAAGCAGCAGCCATTTCTTCAAGTTTATATTCTTCTTCATGAAGGGGTTTTACAATTCCGGGATCCACCTCGCTTGACTCAAGAATTGTAATTGTTCCGTTCTTAAGATTTTTTTCAAATCTTATTTTCTGTTTCATTTGTTATTATCTCCTGTAAAATTGTATCAGCCTGAAACTTTCTAATATAGCTCAACAATTATTTATGTCAATGATAATCAAGACACCCGCGGCAATTACAGCCCGGATCAGGCAGCAATGCCGTGTATCTGCTCAGATTCACCCCATATTCCTGAAATAAAACCCGGGCTGAACATCAATCAATTGTTTTGTATAAGAATGACAAGGGTTCTTTATGATCTCACAGGCTTTATTGACCTCAACCATACAACCCTGATGAATTACTCCGATGCGGTCACAAAGATACCTGGCTGCTGCAAGATTATGGGTTATAAAAAGAAAACTTACATGATATTTTTCCCTGATACCGGAAAGAAGCTTCAGCAGCTGAATGCCAATGGTGGCATCCAGCATTGAAGTCGGCTCATCTGCAACAATGAACTCGGGCTCCAGTATTATGGCTCTTGCAATGGCCACCCGCTGTCTTTGTCCGCCGCTCAACTGATGGGGGTAACGATCATAATATTCTTCCGGCGGAGAAAGGCCGGCAGTTTCAAGGGTATGCATGATTTTTTCACGGCGCTGGTCCATGTTGCCCATGTTATGGACACTCAGGGGTTCAAGAAGAGTCTGGAACACGGAAAGATGTGGATTTAAAGACTGGTACGGATCCTGAAAAATCATCTGCACCCTTGAACGGTAATCCTTGAGAGCCTTCCCCCTCAAGCCTGTCACAGGCTTTCCGTCAAGCATGATGGACCCGCTGGTTGGCTCCTCAAGCTTTACCAGCAGCCTGCCCATTGTTGTTTTTCCACTGCCGCTCTGGCCCACAAGCCCGAAAATTTCCCCTTTTTTTATGCACAGGTCAACATGATTCAGGGCTGTTACAATATTTCCATCCTTTGCAAAAAAGCTTTTTTTAGGCCTGTACTGCTTTGTAATGCCCTTAAGTTCAATAATACAATCGTTTCTGCGGCCAGGTTTTGTCATGATATTTTCCTGTCAAGCCCTTTTTCACAGCATAATACCCTGTGCGTTCTGCCAAGCTCAATCCATTCAGGCTGTTTTGATTCACAGCCCCCTGCCATGCTGCATTTGCAGCTTGAAAAAAATCTGCACCCCGGAATCACGCAGGTCAGGTCAGGGGTGTGCATCCTGTCAGGGATATGAATATTCTCATCCGGTTCAAGGGTGAGATGCGATGCAAGAAGAGCCTTTGTGTAAGGATGGGCAGGAGAGCCCAGCACCTCGTTGACACTGCCGGATTCCACAATCTGACCTGCATACATGACACAGATGTCATCACACACCTCTGCCACAACACCAATATCATGGGAAATGAAAATCAGGCCGGTGTCAAGATCCTTCTGAATTTTTTTAATTGCCCTTAGAATCTGATCCTGGACAATCACATCAAGAGCTGTTGTAGGTTCATCAGCAATGATCAGCTTCGGGCTGCATGCAAGTGCCATGGCAATTACCACCCTCTGTTTCATTCCTCCGCTGAATTCATGGGGATAATCAGATATTCTTGATTCAGGAATCCCAACCATGTTGAAAAGGGATTTCAACCTTTCATTGATTTGAGGTTCCGGCATATCAGGGTGATGGGTGGCAATGGCCTCTGCCACCTGATCCCCTACCCTCAAGACCGGATTCAGTGCATTCATTGCCGCCTGAAAAATCATGGCGATTTCACTGCCCCGGATTGAACGCCATTCAGGTTCTGAAATGCCAGCCAGTTGTTTTCCCATGAAATTCACAGTCCCGGAGATGATACTGCCGTTTTCAGGCAAAAGCCCCATAAGCGTCATTCCAATGGTTGTCTTTCCACAGCCCGATTCCCCCACAAATCCCAAAGCCCTGCCTCTTTCAACGCTAAAAGAAATCTTGCTGACTGCCTTGAGCACACCTTTTTTTGTATCATACCCAACACTTAAATTTTCTACCTGAAG
>CAYUOB010000096.1:0-10936 GCA_964446145.1 uncultured Desulfobacula sp. | reverse complement strand
CAGCACCCGGAATTATAAAGTCCAGTCATATGATAATCAGGGAAAAATTTCTGATTTTGCTGCTTTGCTTCGTTCAAAACTTGGAAGCTTCCAGACAAGGATTGCTGCCAGTTCTTTTTTGTCGGATTCCTTTTCATGGCAGGTGAAAATTGCTGAAAGCTCTGATCCGCAAAGGCTTGTTGCAAAGGCCCTGCCTTCAGCCTCTGAAAAGGACTATTCAATTTCCATTGATACACTTGCAAATTTCAGAACTGCAGTAAGTGATAAGCTTGACAGTGATGACGCATCTGATTTCAAAACAGGAACCTATAGCTTTTCGCTTGTCATTGGATCTGACTCATATACCATTGATATTGATATTCAGAACAAGACGGGAGCCCCTGCCACCAACCGGTCTGTTCTGCTGGCCGTTGAGAGATCCATCAATAGGCTGGGCCTTGATGTCAAAGCTGAACTTAAGGATGTGAACCGGCAGGATTACACTCCGTTCAGGGAAAACACGTACAGGAATAGCTCCTGGCTTGTGATTTCAGCCGGAGAAACGGGTGATGACATACAATTTTCCCTTAAGGATAAAACAGGAAATCTTATTTCAGGGCTGGGTCTTGACAGAATCACATCATTTGGGCGGCAGAACCTTTATCAGATCAATGGAGAAAACAATGGGTCTGATTCCAATCACATTGTTACGGATTCCGGAAGGGTTGATGCGTGGCTGTCCGGTATTACGGAATCAGGAGAAAACCTGAAACTGACCATTAAGCAGGATTCACACTCCCTTGGGGCTGAACTTGCCGGAATCATTAATGATTATAATGATCTGATAAAATGGATTGATGAGAATGACTATGTAATCAGCCCCGGACTGAAAGCAGAATTGTTCAGGGATATTTCTGGTGTCGCCATCCAGGACAGGGCATTGAAAACCTCCCAATCCTCATCTTCCCGCAGCAATCTTGCAACCCCTCTGGACAATCCTGTGTTTGCAGTTACAGCCTCTGCAGGCGGGGGGATTGACAAGGTTTTTTCCGACATAGGCCTGACCCTGAACCATGACGGTACCATTGACATGGGAGATGATTTCATGGCATCTGTTGCAGGCAGCACAAGGCAGGTCTATGATGCACTTGGCGGGGAAAACGGTTTTTTTACTGCAATTTCCAGGGCAATAGCCTCGATTCATGGTAAAAGTGAATCCAGTTACATTACTTGTTTCAATAGTATCATTTCATATGACGGATCAGGCAACAGCCGCTCTTCTGCCCGTAAATCAGGATTGTCATCAATTATCAGCCTTTTTGTATGACCGGGATCGCTGAACTTTTTTATGGTGATTGACTTGGCCCTCAGTTTGGGATAGAGTTGTCGGGTTTGAAAAAATCGCCTTTAAAGAAGACAGCACTCAATGACCGGATTTTTAATTGAACTTTATACTGTTTTTCATCTTGTCTCGATTATTGCGGCGGTGCATGCCGGCCTGACAGTCAGAACTTCACAGGGAGCTGTGGCATGGACTGTCTCCCTCATTGCTTTCCCACCTGTTGCTCTGCCTTTGTATCTTGCATTTGGAAGAAATAAGTTCCAGGGATATATTGAAACTTTAAGAAAAATTAATGCTGAAAATGAAAATTCCCTTGTAAAATTGCTTGCACCCGTAAAAAAACACAGAATATGCAGGCCTGAAACAAAACTTTCATATTTTGACAGGATCAGTTATCTTTGCGCCTCATGCGGAAATGACGTGAAGCTGCTTATCAATGGAGAAAACACCTTTGAAGCAATATTTGACGCAATTGACGGAGCCAGGGATTATATCCTGATTGAGTTTTTCATTGTGAGGAGTGATGGAACCGGGTGTCTTTTAAAAGACCGTCTGATTTCAAGGGCCAGGGCAGGGGTCAGAATTTTTTTTCTATATGATGAAGTTGGTTCAAAAAACCTGAGCTCGGATTATATTCTCCAGATGCGAAGAGCCGGTATCAGGATGCTGCCGTTCTGGACAACCCAGGGGTTGCGCAACCGCTTCCAGATCAATTTCAGAAACCATAGAAAAATCGTTGTGGTTGACGGCAAAACAGCATTCATAGGGGGACACAATGTGGGCGATGAATACATGGGCAAAAATCCTGATTTTGGTCATTGGCGTGATACCCATGTAAAAATTTCAGGTCCTGCTGTGCAGTCTGTGCAGGTTACATTCACTGAAGACTGGTACTGGTCTGCACAGGACAGGCCTGATATAGAACTGAGATCCCGGCCTGATGCCTCCGGAAACATGGATGCCATTGTAATGCCTTCCGGGCCTGCTTCCAGGCTTGAGGTATGTTCTTTGATGTTTGTTCAACTGATTAATTGCGCTGAAAAACGTCTGTGGATTGCAAGCCCGTATTTTGTGCCCAATGAGGCTGTTGCAACGGCATTGCAGCTTGCTGCAATCAGGGGGGTTGACGTTCGTATCATGCTGCCCATGAGGCCTGACCACCTTCTGGTCTATCTTGCATCATGGTCATATGTATATCAGATGTCGTTTTCAGGGATTCGTTTTTTCAGATATGAAGAAGGTTTCATGCACCAGAAGGTTACTCTGGTGGATGATGATCTTGCTCTTGTGGGAACAGCCAATGTGGATAACAGGTCTTTGTATCTTAATTTTGAGATAGGGATTATTGTTAATGATACAGGGTTTGCCGCCCAGGTGAAATCAATGCTGGAAGCGGATTTTTCAAGATGCAGGGAATCCGGAATAAAAGATTATGAAAATCAGACCTGGGTTTTTAAGCTTGGAGTGCGCCTGTCTCATCTTTTTTCCCCGGTTATCTGATTCCCCGGCCGGGCAGATAAAATTCAGCTTCCAGGGCTTTGTGATCAGAAGAAAACAGGGAACCTGCCACAGAAGAATTTTTCAGCTCAAGGCCTTTGTAAAAAATATGATCCAGTGGATATCTGAACCGTTTTGTCCTTGTATCTGGATTAAAATCTGTTTCTTTCATTTCAAGTCTGGTGATTATGCCGGAAATTATGGTATTTCTTTTTTTATTCCATGTATTGAAATCTCCTGCAAAGATCACAGGGCCTGCATGGGATGAAATCGTTTTTTCAAGTTCCGACATTTGTGACATGAATACAGATGTTTTTACAAAATTGATGGCATGGGTGTTTATGGTCATCAGATTTTTATCCGCATTTTCAAGTCTGTATACGGCAATAAGTGAGATTTTGGGAGTGTGAGTCAGGGGTTCGCCTGTTGCGGTGCGGATATATGAGACATGCCGCGGCTTTGAAACAGAAATTGTCATGACTCCTGTATCTGTTCTGACAGGTGTGTTATATGAAAAACTTCTGGCAAATTTCAGGCCCATGCCTTTTATGGTGAAAGGGTCGGAACTGCCGTATTTTAAACGGGCTTCCTGAATCATTATTATGTGTTTGCCTGCGGACAGTTTTTTAAAATCCTCAGCCCAGGCTTTTCTTTTTTCCTTATATACGTTCCAGGTTAAAATTTTTATGGATTCAGGATTGAGTGTATCTGTGGAAAAGCCGGGCCCTGATCCAATCACTTCTCTGTGGCCCGGGATGAGAATCGTACGATGGCCCTTTGCATACTGCCCTGAAAAACGCCGTTTTTTTCTGCCTGTTATGAATATGGGATGGTTCCTCCGTTTGTTTAAACCATTAGACCATATTTGCAATATGCTATCAAATGTTTTTTTACACGATCTTTATTTGTTGCGCCAGAAATCTGTGGACATTTTGAACAGGCTTTAATAGTTTAAGTATGGAATATTCAGAATTTAACTGATAATTTCAAGGAGAGAAAATGAAAAACAGCCTTATATGGCTCGGGCTTGGGATTCTGATGGGGATTTTCATGCATTCCTTATGGATAAAGGATCAGCCGGAAACATGGAAGCCTGTTCTTGAGAAAACAGATTTTAATTATCTTGATTACTCGGTTGAAAATGTCATAAAGGAAATTAACAGAATAAGGGATGAAATACGCGGGCAGAAGAGTGCAGACCCTGACGGGCCTCTCAGCCGTACAATGTCGCTTCTGATGCAGCTTGAATATTACTACCTGCCCATAACAGAGGCAAGGCAGTTGATTTATGATGCTGACAGGCTGGTTTCCCTGCACCGGACTGATGATGCCAGGGCTAAATTGATTCAGGCCCAGAACCGCCTGGCACGTGTTGAAAAGACCAAAAAGAATCACGCAATAAAAAAATCCATTGCAAAGCTGGACGCACTTATAAAAAAAGCTGTTCTGGAGATCGACGGGCCGTACCGCGAATCAACTGCAAGGCTTGAAGCTGCGGGTGCTGAAGCAAATCTTATGCTCTTAAAAGGAGAACTTGTCCTCTCCGGAACCTGAAAATATCTTATGA
This sequence comes from uncultured Desulfobacula sp., assembly GCA_964446145.1. GTDB lineage: Bacteria > Desulfobacterota > Desulfobacteria > Desulfobacterales > Desulfobacteraceae > Desulfobacula. The sequence goes on along the minus strand of CAYUOB010000096.1, from coordinate 6,551 downwards.
CAATCGGACAGACAGGAGAGTGGAATGAACTGGATTAATCATATACCCCGGGATCTTGCCCGGTTTTTGTTTGTTGCCATCTTTTCCCTGCTGATAGGCCTGGAACAGCGCAAACATCATACAAGTGAATCTGAGCATACTCTTTTCGGGACAGACAGAACTTTTACCCTGCTTGGTATTTTGGGATTTATTTTATATGTGATCTCTCCTGACAATCTCATTGCATTTCTTGCAGGCGGGGTAAGCATAACCATATTTTTTGCCATATATTATCATAATAAAATAAGAATAAAGCAGAATCTTGGAATAACAACCATTATTATTGCCCTGATCACCTATTGTCTTGCCCCCCTGATTTATCTTCAGCCTCTGTGGATGGCCCTGCTTATCTGCGTAAGCGTTCTGATCCTCACTGAGGTCAAAAAAGATCTTTTTCAGTTTTCCCAGAAATTCGGGCGTTATGAGTTTCTTACCCTGGCAAAATTTTTGATTCTTGCAGGCATTGTACTTCCATTACTGCCCCATACCCCTTTTTCAGACCAGATCAATATTTCCGCCTATCAATTATGGCTGAGCATTGTGGCTGTGTCAGGGATTTCATATCTGAGCTACCTGATAAAGAAATTCGCCTTTCCAGATTCAGGGGTATTGCTGACAGCGCTTCTTGGCGGCATGTACAGCAGCACTGCCACAACTATTATCCTGGCCAGGGAGAGCCGCAAAAGCAGAAGGCCGTCAGGTCAGATCGCAGCAGGAATCCTGGCTGCCACAGGCATGATGTATATAAGGCTGCTTATTCTTGCTTTTCTGTTTAATATGAAAATCGCATTAAAACTTATGCCGGGTTTTATTATGCTTGTTTCTCTGACCGTTCCTGTGTGCTGGTATCTGTGGTATAAAGCGGTTTCAGGCTCCGGCAGCCCGGATGAATGCACCCAGAAGCATAAAAATCCCCTTGAACTTAAAACAGCCATAGTATTTGGCATATTATTCGCATTTTTCAGCCTTGTCACGGAATTTGTGGTCAAACATTATGGAAATTCAGGTGTCAGCCTGCTGTCATTCATTGTCGGGGTTACTGATATTGATCCTTATATCCTGAACCTTTTTCAGGGCGGTGCCAGCATGGTCAGCATCATGACAATTGTGAGGGCAACCCTTATTGCCACGGCAAGCAATAATCTCATTAAAATGGTTTATGCGGTCAGCCTTGGATCACGTGAGCTCAAGGCAAAGGTGATTACAGGTTTCTGTCTTCTTGTGAGTGCAAGTTTTGTGCTCACCGTGCTGTTTTATTGAATCCATTACCTTCCGGGTTATTTTTTGTTTTTTTGGGGTTGACAAGGACCGGCAGATCAATTAATAAATTGAACATACGTCCGATCAATTTATTTCGCCGGGGGAATCATGGGCAGGAAAAGCATAGCAAAGAAGCGCAGAACCCAGATCATAGAAGCTTTTTACAAATGCACGCTCAAATACGGTCTCAGCGGAGCAACCATAAGGAAAATTGCCAATGAGGCCGGAGTATTGCCAAGCACTTTGCATCATTATTTTAAAAGCCGGGATGAAATAATTGAAGAGGCTGTCATTTATTTCACTAACATGATTTTCCACGATTTTAATTCCATGATGGAGGCAATTGACCATGAAGATGATACCCTGTCCAGTGGAATTGAATTCATATTTTCCAAAGGAATGATAAATCAGGAATATACAGGTTTTTTTCTGGAATGCTGTGTGGCAGCACGAAACAATGACAGAATAAAGCAGACCATTGCCCTGCTTTTCAAACGGTTCAGGCAGGCCATCATATCCCATCTTGAGCAGGTGGAAGGATTTGAAAACCTTGCAGTGCCGGACAGGAAGATGCTGGCAGCCATGATTGTGGGTCTTCATGAGGGAATTGAACTTCAGTGGTTTGCCGACAGCAGCGCAGTCAACCTGAATGCAGCGCTTGAATCGACTTTAGCCCTGATACATTTTTTCATTCAGGGCCGGATATCCATGAAGAAATCAGACTGAGGAGGATGTGATGAATCCCGGTTTCACAGCCCGGTATGAAAAATACAGGCAGATATTTTCAGGACGCAGGCTGCCCCTTGCCTTTGTGGACCTTGATAATTTTGATAAAAACGTGGCCTTTGTGGCAGAAACCCAGGAAAACACCGGCAAAACCATAAGGGTGGCATCGAAATCCATCAGAAGCCCTGACCTGATACGCCGTGTTTTTGATATGGGAGGGAAGGCCTTTAAAGGAATTTTGAGCTTTACGGTGGAAGAAGCCTGCTTTCTAGCTGATCATGGATTTGACGATATCGTTGTGGCCTATCCTTCTGTCCAGAAAACCGATCTTGCCCTGGCCGCGGAAAAAACTGCACAGGGCTGCAATATCTGTCTTATGGCTGACTGCCGTGAACACCTTGCCGCAATTTCAGCCGCTGCCCGTAACAGAGGCACCACTGTCAGGGTCTGTCTTGATATTGATATGTCATTCCGGCCCTTTGGCCGTTTTTTGCATATAGGAGTGAGAAGAAGTCCTGTGCACGGGGTTGCACAGGCATTGGAACTTGCCGTTGCGGCAAGGGATATGCCCGGCATAAGCCTTGCCGGGATCATGGGCTATGAAGCCCAGATAGCTTCTGTTAATGATGATTTCCCATGTGCGCGTATAAAAAATATACTTATTCGCATATTTAAAAAAATTTCACTTCGGGAACTGGTCAGGCGGCGCATCGCGATTGCGGGTGCATTGGCTGAATCAGGAATCAGAATCGGGTTTTTCAATGGTGGAGGGAGCGGAAGCCTTGTGTCCACAGGCGCAGATACGGCTGTTACGGAAGTTACGGCAGGATCTGCATTTTATGCACCAGGTCTGTTCAGGTATTTTCATGAGGTTTCCTTCCTCCCTGCCGCTTTCTTTGCCTTGCAGACAACAAGAATCCCGGCTCCGGGCATCATTACATGCCAGGGCGGAGGCTATACAGCTTCAGGTGAGGTGAACCAGAACCGGCTGCCCTGGCCTGTCATGCCGGAAGGCATGTCATACCTGCCCATGGAGGGGGCAGGTGAGGTACAGACTCCCATGAGGCTTGCCGAAAACTGCAGATCCCCGTCCATTGGCGACCCTGTTTTTTTTCAGCATGCAAAGGCAGGTGAATTATGCGAAAGGTTTAATTACCTGTATCTTGTAAAGCAGGGAAAAATAATCGGGAAATCAAAGACTTACCGTGGATTTGGAAAGGCATTCCTATAATATGAAGGAGATCGTCATGTATGATTTTATTATCGCAGGTGCGGGCATTTCAGGCTCTTTTATTGCAGATGCACTTTGCCGTGCAGGCTGCAGATGCCTTATGCTTGAGGCTGGCATGGGTTTTGCCCGGCACGAATATCCAGCCAATGGAATGGACGGCAATTCCCGGCTTTACTGGTCAGGCGGGCTTGAGCTTGGTCATGACAGCAAAATTGCATTTTTAAGGCCCAAGGTGGTTGGTGGCGGGTCTGTGGTTAATCAGGCACTTGTTGACCGTTTTGATGCAGATGCTCTTGATTCATGGCGGTCTGTATCCAAAGTAAGTTTTTTTAACGAGAAAGATATGGCTCCATTGTATGATGCTGCCGAATCCAGGATCGAGATCCAGGAAATCCCCGCAGATTTCAGAAATAAAAATGCCATGATTTTCGGACAGGGGTTTGAAAATCTTGGTTACAAACATGCTCCCTTGAGAAGGGCACAGAGCAATTGCCGGCTTGAAGAAGGCAATTGCTGCATTGAATGCCTTAACGGATGCAGGCTTGGCAGCAAGCAGTCCATGCCGGAAACCGTGCTGAAGAGTGCACTTGAAAACGGGCTTGACCTTATTTCTGAAATGCAGGTCATGAAAATTAATGATAAAAAAGGAATGATTGAAGTTGAAGCAAGGGATTCCAGGGCAGGATCAGCCCTGTTCAGGGCAGGAAACCTTGTGCTTGCAGGAGGGGCTGTGGGCAATGCTGCCATGCTTTTAAGGTCCGGTTTTGACAGAAAACTGCCTGCCATTGGCACGGGTTTTTATTGTCACCCCCAGTTCATGAGCTTCGGGCTTTATGATGAGGTGATAAATTCTCATCTTGGGGCATTTCAGGCATTTAAATCGGATGATAAAGGGTTCAGAAAAGGCGGATTCAAACTGGAAAATGTTTATGCCGGCCCTGAGGGGATTGCGCTTCTTATTCCGGGCTTTGGAAAAAAACATCAGCAGTATATGGAAAAATTGCCTCATTTCGCCTGTATTGAAGTCTGTACCAGAGATACTGATCCCGGCAGGGTCAGTATTTCAAAAAAAGGGAAAATTCTTATCCGCAAAGAGCGGAATCAGGAAGATATAAGGCGTTATGAAAAGGGCAGAAAGGTTATAGAGCAGATATTCAGGTCAACAGGAGCCAAACAGGTCATACACGGGAAAATCGGCATAGGCCTGCACCTTATGGGGTGCTGCCCGATTGGAGTCGATCCTGCAGATTCTGTTGTTGACCCTGAATTCAGGCTGCATGGGTACAAGAATATTTTTGCTGCTGATTCAAGTATTTTCCCCAATGCGCCTGGAATTAACCCTTCTTTAACCATTATGGCCCTGTCCGCAAAAGCCGGGGCAGATATAGCAAGGAGTCTGTAGCCATGATTATTTCAAGATATTTTTCCCAGTCTCAGTTAAAGGGCCTTTTAAAGGCAGGGGATGTGCTTGTCCCTGGAACAGAAAATTCTCCCGGTTTTTCTGAAACAGGATGCATTGCACATATTGACAGAATGGCAGAATTTTTGTCTGAAGATGATCTTTCAGGGCTTAAAATGGTTCTGTCCGTGTTCAGGTGGCTGCCTTCGTGGAAAATAGCCCTTATATTCAGACTGTGCAGTAAAAATGAACATTTTCCCTCTTTTATCGGTGCAGGTCTGAGAATGCTTGAAATAGGGGTGAAAGGTGCTGTGTTCTCTCCTTATTATGCAGGGCTTTCCAAACCGGGATACAATGGGAAAAAAGTGCATGATGCCATTGGATGGCATACCAGGCTGGCCATCAGGCCGGATGAGCTGCCTGAAAAAAAGATGAGAATAAATTATGAGAGCCCGGATAAAAAAGACATAGCAATTATCTATGAAAGGGCAAAAGAATCAGCAGATCAAATCAGGCAGTGGCCGGTGAAAAAACGCCTTGAATTTATTACTGCTCTTAAGTCAGTTGTTCTTGAAAATCAGGAAAAAATACTGGACAGGATTCAGGCTGATACCGGAAAATCACGGTTTGATGCTATTACAGCGGAAATTTTCGGGGTGCTTGATTTTCTTGATTATCTTGAAAAAAATGCAATAAAATTTTTATCTGAACGCAAGGTTGCAACTCCCTTTGCCCTGATGGGCAAGTCATCAAAAATCTGGTTTGAACCGCTTGGAGTTGTTCTCATGATTTCTCCGTGGAATTATCCTTTTTATCAGGCTGTTGTGCCGATTATGCAGGCTTTTATTGCCGGCAATGCAGTTGTGTTCAAACCATCAAGCGCAACCCCGTTGAAGGGACTTGTTGAAGAATTGCTTGAACAGGCTGATTTCAGGCCCGGCTGGGTACAGGTGGTATATGGCAGCGGCTCTGAAATAGGTGACGCGCTTGTGGATGCAGGCCCTGATAAAATATTTCTCATAGGCAGTCAGTCAGTTGGCAGGCATATCATGGAAAGGGCGGCAAAACAACTGATTCCGGTTGAACTGGAGCTTGGAGGCAAGGATCCCATGGTGGTATTTGAAGATGTGAATGTGGACAGGGCAGCAGCAGGGGCTGTATGGGGAGCCTTTACAACCACTGGCCAGTCATGCACTTCGGTTGAGCGTCTTTTCATACATGAAAGTATTTATGAACAATTTAAAGATGTGCTTGTGAAACAGACATTGGAATTATCCCAGAAAAAAAGTTCTGATCCTGAAACTGACATAGGCCCCATGTGCACCATTGATCAGGTGAAAAAAATTGCAGACCAGGTGGAAGATGCCCGGAACAGAGGCGCAAAATTTCTTACAGGAGAAAACTGGGACGGAAAATCGCCGTTCATACCGCCAATGATAATTGAGGGAGTGACATCTGACATGCTCATTGACAGGCAGGAAAATTTCGGCCCTGTTCTGCCCATATATAAATTTTCAAGTGAAGCCCAGGTGATTGAGCTTGCAAATGACCCTGAGTACGGCCTTTCAGCAAGTGTGTGGTCAAAGGATCTGGAACGCGCACGCAGGGTGGCGCGCGCCATTAATACCGGAAATGTCTCCATAAACAATGTAATGCTGACAGAGGGCAACCATGCCCTGCCATTCGGCGGGACAGGGAAAAGCGGGTTTGGAAGGTATAAGGGTGAATTCGGATTCTATGCATTTGCAAATATAAAATCCGTGCTTGAGGACAGGGACAGTTCAAAGATGGAAGCCAACTTGTTTCCCTACTCATAGAAAAAATACAGAATTTTTTCCGATTTTACCCGCGCGCTTTATTCTCAGGGCAGGGTGTCAGGCATTGTATAAGGAGCTT
>CAYUOB010000095.1:0-11047 GCA_964446145.1 uncultured Desulfobacula sp. | reverse complement strand
GCCTGACTGCAGGTGAGGGAAACGGCCCTTTGATGGATACAGGAATTGTCAGCCCTTTATGCTCTTGTGTATCTCCCTGGCCTTTTAAGGTTGCAACAAGCTTTGGGGCCACCCTGAGGTTGAGCAGGGATTTTCCAAGATCAGTGGTTCCTGAAGCACTGACACGGATAAGAGGAGACACAAGGCGGGTCCCGTTGATGTTTACAAGCCCTTTTGAAGCAGTGAAAGGAATGACAAATTCGGCAAAATCAGTTTTCGGTTTACTGCCTGATTTTTCGCCAGCGCCAAAAACAGATTTAATACTGCGCACAGTATCTGCAAGGTCGATTCCAATAATTGCCCCATCGGTAAATGTCAGTCTGCCATGGCCTGTGATACTGTGTTTTATCATTTCAGGATCAATGCCCTTCATGGTCAGTTCAGCAATGGTGTCAAGCCTTCCCTCAATCAGATTTTTCTGCATGGCATCCCTGATGAGCCTGCCTGCTCTAACCCCTGCAATATCAAGTTTCACAGATGTTGCAGGTATGTCTTTTCTGACATCAACCCTGCAGGATGATCCAAATTTCCCCTGATACAGGCGCACATCAGCAGGATCAATTCTGATTATTCCGTTTTTTGCCATGATATTGATCTTGATTTTCTCAAGCCTGATCCCGTGTATCTTAAGCTTGCCCGCCTTTATTTTTCCGTCCAGTACCAGTTTTCTCAAAGGAGTATAATCAATTTTTTTCCCCGGGCTGGATCCAGGTTCGCCAGCAGTATTGCCAGAGGGTTTATCCCGGTTCTCCGGCCGGGATTCTGGTTTTTTTTCAGAAGAAGATTCCGGCAGATACCGGTCAAGATCCATTTTATCCATGTTAAAATCAAATTTCAGATCCGGCTTTGAAAATGCCTTTGCAGACGCTGTAAAATCAATAGTGGAATCATCCAGAACAAGATGGCCGCCCGTGATTGACACATGATCCTGCGTGCCCTTTACGACAGCTTTAAGCGACAACTTATTCAGCACATCTGGATCAGCAGTTTTAAAGGGCAGTTTCCAGCCCAGTGCAGAAACCAGATTAACAGGTGAAAATAACGGAACATCCATCTTAAAGTCATAACCGGGCTTTGTGCCGGGATCTGTCAATTTGCCCTTCAGCCCTATTTTTAACTGCTTGAATACGGAAATACTGAAATCCAGAGCAAGATCTTCCTTGCCAGGCTCTTTTCCCAAAGGGCCTGCCATTCCCCTGAATGAAACCGGCCTGCCGTCAATATCTGCTTCTGCTGAAATATTGATTGGAGTATCAAGACTGATATTTTTCAGAGTAATGTTCAGGCCGGAAATCTCTTTTTTAATGCCTGCACTGTCATCCTGATAAATCAGGCGCCCGTTTGTAATGGTGCATTGTTTCACTTCAAGCGCATTGACCGGCAAAGCCTGATCCATGCCGGAATCACGGGATTCTGAAGGTCCGGCCTTTTTTTTCTTCATTGTTTTTTCACCGGAACTGCCCATGCCCTGCCAGCCTGCTGTGCCGTCTTTACGCTTTTCAAGATAAATTTCGGGCTGATCAATGACAAAGGTTTTGATTTCCACGCGCTTTGAAAGCAACGGCATGAACCTGAGCCTGATTTCAAATTTTTTAATTGACACAAGATCCTTATGCATGAAACCTTTGGGATTACCAAGATGAATATCTGTAAGCTTCAGTCCCACCCAGGGGAATACAGACAGGTCGATATCATCTCCAAGTGAAAAGGAGCGCCCGGTCACAGCGGCAATTCTGTCTTCAATAACAGGCTTGTATTTGTTGACATTAATGAATTTCGGAGCAAGAAAAACAGCGCTTCCCACAACAAGCAAGAAAACACACCCTGCGATTACCAGCCACTTGATAAAAGATTTCATGAACATACTCCTTATTCCTCACGATTCTCTGCGGTTCCCATCGTAAGGATTCCTTCTTTACAAAGGTATAATTTTTTTTACTATATAATTTATCATCACTTACTCAGGAATGAAACCCAAATCTTAAAAAGAGCGGGTTTCCAATTATCCAGCAAGGAGAAAAGTCATGGTACCAGTCGAACTTGTGGAGGATCTTGACATTTTTAAAAAATTCAGCACCGATGAATTGGCCAGGTTCCTCAAAATATGCTCGGTGGAGGAATATCAGGTGGGGCAAAGCCTGTTTCTTGAAGGCAGTCCTGCGAAAAACCTCTGGGTCGTAATTGAAGGCAATGTTGAATTACGCTTTGAGATGCCGAACGGGAAATCAGCCGGCAGCGAAAATGCTATTTCGTCCCACCGCAATACAATCCCGGAATCCCAGGTTTTCGGGTGGTCATGTTTTATACCCCCCTATCAGATGAGGCTTTCGGCATACTGCACTTCAAGACGGTGTAAAGTCCTTAAAATCAATGCCACAAAACTTACCCACCTGATGGAAGAGGATAATTCCATTGGATTCAGGCTCATGTTCTATCTTGTACAGGTTGTTGGATTCAGGTTCAAGCAGATGCAGGAGGAAGTCGCAAAATTCATTGGAATCAATATGATGAATTCATGGTAAAAAAGCTGCATGGCCTGCCCAAAGTATATATACTGGCGTGCCATGCAGCCGGGTTATTGCCCCGTTCGCGTCAGAGGCTTATCACTGTGCTTTCACATGCAAGCTGAATCATCTTTGATGCAGGCGAAAGCTGAGCTCCCTCAATCAGGTCAGATTCAGCCACCTGCCTTGCCTTTGCACACGGAGTGCATACCAGGATAGGCACTTCATTGGCCTGAAGATAAGTCAGAAGATCGTCTGCGATATCTCCTGTGGCAGCCCTCACATGTTCTATGAGGCCTTCCTTTGCAAGATAAACAGCCTCATCCAGCAGGAACATTGTAACATCCTTGCCTTCCTTGTGTGCAACCGTTGCAAGATGAATGGCCCTGGTTGAACGGTTGGGATTATTGGTTCCACAGGACAATACAATGAGTACTTTGTCGGTCATGATGATCTCCTTTCATTGAATAAAACAAATTTATCAGCAATATTCCAAGCGCTAAAATTAAAAAGGTATTTACAGAATCACATGTAAATGCCGTCCTGGTGTTTAACCAGCCCGGAAGGGTATTGCCTTATTTCTCCGTCCAGAGTCAGTACAGTCCAGTTCCCTTTATCATCTTCTGCTGTAACAAGGCAGTCCAGGCGGGTTCCATCATTTAATTCCACAAAGCAGTCACCTGTTTCGTTCAGGGTTGTTACACGGACATATCTTTTATCTTCTGCGATTTTCAGAAAATCATTCACTGCTTTTTCCAGCACAATGATTCTGTTATATTCATCTTTATCCGTGTTTTTGATCTCCTGCCTCAACTCATGTATCTGGTCTTTATAACCGGCTATTTTCCGCAGAATTTCCTCCATCTGACTGCTGTCACCGGGCGACAGGGAAAACAGAATCTGTTTGTGCAGGTTAATGTCAGCTTCTATACAATTTATTCTCTGCAACAATTGCTTTACGGCAGCACTCATTATCTTGATCTTTCTTTTAAAATTTTCCCTGCCTGCCAGGCAGAGTTATTTTCTGTCAACTCAGGATTTACAAAGGCTGCCCTTGACGGCAGCCTTTGTATTGCCTTTTATAATCCATTCCAAAAAACGCCTGACAAGCGATTTTTTCCCGGATTTTTTTATGATTTTATTATTGCCCATATAATTTTTATTATACTTTTTTTTCATTGCATGCAACATCAAACAGGAACAACCCTGTATATGATCAGAAAACTGCCCTGATCCATTTTTTTTAAATCCACAAGTTCAAGGCTCCTGTCCATTGCAGTATTGAACAGCGTCAGGCCTGTGCCGAACAGCTTCGGCACAATGGTCACATGAATCTCATCAACAAGATTGTGTTCCATGAATAAAGTATTTACAAGTGAGCCGCCTATCAGTATTGCCGTATCAAAACCTTCTGCTTCAAGCCCTTTCAGGATATGTTCAGGTGTCTGGTCAGTAAAAACAAGGTTATTGTCACGGCTTTTTCTGGTTTTATCCCTTGTAATTACGATATTTTTTCTTCCGGGCAGGGCCTTGCCCAGGGTGTCAAATGTTCTTGAGCCCATTATCATGACGCCTGCCTGCCGTGTAATGCGGACAAAATACTGTTTGTCAGCTTTCCCTGTCCAGTCAACCGGTTCCATGGAATTATGAGCTATAACCCCGTCTGCGGTCATTGCCATCACAAGAATTACTTTCACATTCAACTCCTGATTTGATTACGGATATTTGAAAAGTATAGACTCTTTTTTTGTTTATTGCCAATCATCTTTTCGGGAACAATCCTGTTGTCAAAATTTCATGTATCAAGACCTTCTGTATTTTTGTTCCAGTGTTTCTGTGCATAAACTCCCATGAATTACAAAAACCTCTTTATTTTTTGAACTAATAGGTTATATATATAAAACATGGTGAAACCTCAAATTATTAAACTTTTTTTAAAATTCAGGAAAGAATCATGATGAAAACTTCCATTAAATTTAAATTTCTCATCCCAAGCGTACTGATCGTATGCATTGCCATGGGGACCACATCATCCATATCCTATTTCCAGTCAAAAAACGCCCTGAGCTCACTTATCACTGACCAGATAACCAAACAGGCTGACTCAATTTCAGCCATGATGGATTCATGGATAATGGAACGTAAAATCAATATCAAAAACTGGACAAAGGAGCCAAAATTTCCTTCTGCCGTTGATACGTCCTGGGTGGACGGATATTCCAGAAAAAAATCCAGTCAGAAACTTGCCACATTCAAAAAAGACTACCGCAGTTTTGAAAGTATCAGCCTTGCGGATAATACAGGGCTTGTTACAGCCTCTTCTGATCCCGGGCTCATAAACAAATACAAGGTCGGGTCTGAAGATTTTTTTAAAAAAGCCTTAAAAGGACAATTTACCACAAGTTCCATATTTAAAAGCAGCAAAACCGGAAACCCTGTTTTTGCCATTGCAGCTCCCCTGCGCCTGTCCGATCAGATCACCGGCGTAATCTTTGCTCTCATTGACTTTACTGCATTTTCAGATAAATTCATAGCCCCCGTTAAAACAGGCAAAAAGGGATTTGTATTTGCAGTTGACAGCAAGGGCAATGCAATAAGCCTATCCTGACAAAACCAGACTTTTCAGACTGAATATTTCAGAAACCAAAGCATGGCAGAACATCAGCGGAAAAACACAGGGAATTGTAACCACCCTGATTGACAATCATAAAACCCTTATGGCATTCAAAAAAGTCAATGAACCTTATATTTATATAAATGCGGCAGCAGATTACAATGATATTTTTTCTCCTGTCAGCATGCTTGCAAAAATCAGCATATTGACGGCTGTAATAGCGCTTGTCATTGCAGCCTTTATTATCCTGTTCATTACAGGTTCCATATCAAAACCCCTGAATCAGGTTGTTAAAAGCCTCAAGGATGCAGCGCAGGGAGATGGAGACCTTACAACCAGAATTCAGGTCAATTCATCCGATGAAACAGGTGAACTGGCTGAAAGTTTCAATATTTTCATTGGAAAAATTCAGGGGATCATCACAGATCTTGCAGGAAATTCAAAGGAACTTACCCTGTCTGCCGAAAACCTTGCCGATATATCCACAGAAATGACGGATTCGTCCGCAGATACATCCCGGTTGACTGCCGAGGTTGCAGATTCAAGTGCAAAGGTAAAAGACAGCATTGCATCTGTGGCACAGATTCTTGACGCCACATCAGAGAACATCAATACAGTTGCAGTTGCAGCCGATCAGATGAGCTCAACCATAAATGAGATTGCATCCAATACAGCCAATGCAAATCAGATTTCCCAGGCAGCAGTAAACAGGGCAATTGAAGTGACAGATCAGATGGATGAACTGGGAAACTGGGCATCTGAGATCACCCATGTAACAGGGGTTATTGCTGATATTTCCGAACAGGTGAACCTGCTTGCACTGAATGCAACAATCGAGGCTGCAAGGGCAGGCGAAGCAGGCAAGGGATTTGCCGTTGTTGCAAGTGAAATAAAAGACCTTGCAATGCAGACAGCAGCTGCAACCGATGAAATCAGATCCAAAATCCAGGGAATCCAGTCAGCTACTGATACAACCATTGCAGGTATTAAAAACATTACAGACACTGTAAACGAAACCAATGAAATTGTCACGACCATTGCTTCTGCAATCGAGGAACAATCCTCTGCAACACAGGAAATTGCAGGAAATATTTCCCAGGTTTCAGACGGAGTCAATGAAGTGAACAGCGCAATGTCACAGGCAGCCGGAGGGACAGTCCACATTGCAGAACAGATAGAACAGGTCAAGTCATCAACAGACCAGTTATCTGCCAACAGCACAAGAGTCAATAAAAAAGCGGAAGAATTATCAAGCCTGGCAGGCAGCCTGGACAACCTGGTCACTCAATTCAAGGTTTAGCAGATGAAGATTCCAATGTCCTGATCTGCCTGTAAATTTCAGATGCTCTGTCAGGAATATTAAGGCAGCGGTAAAGATCTGCCTCAAGCCTGAGTTCCTCTCTGGTCATTGGTGCAAGATACCCATAGATGATCAGGGAGGTCAGGCCCTTTTCATAAAGGTTTTTATCAAGATATATATGGCACAATGCCTTCCACCATTCAGGACAGACAGGATCAGAACCTGCTAGAGTCCTGGCATAATCAAGGGCTTTTTGATTCATGTTCAGGCTCATGTACTGATGTAGAAGTATCTTTTCCCATTTTCTGTGTGCAGTACCGACTGATTTCACAGCAAGCTCCTCAATATAGGGCAAAGCCTGCCTGAACCGCTTAAGCCTGAAAAGAATACTGACAAAAGTTTCCTTCCACTGCAAAGTGATTTTATCAGGATGGTCTTTCATAAGACGGGTGAATGTATCAAAAGCTTTCCGGGCTGCTCCGGCCTGAAGGCGGCATACAGAAGCATAATACAAATGAACCGGCTCAGGATGGTCAGAGGTCTCATATCCTTTTTCAAATGCCTCAGCAGCCTTTGCAAACATGGAGGTTTCATAAAGGGCGATGGCAAGGTTCAGCCAGGCTGGGCTGAATCCATGATTTCTGTCAAGCGAATCTTTAAAATGTTCAATTGCCCTGGCATACCTGTCAGAACCCGAGTGTTCCCTGTCATCACGGGCCAGCATGAGATAATAATTACCCAGGAGAAAATGAATATAATAATGATCATAACCCCTTGCCATGATAATGGCTCCGGTTTTTCCTGTTTTTTTTGAATTGAATTTTTCCAGCAGGTCAATGGCCTGTCCTGTTTTCCCCTTTTCCGCCAGAGCCACTGCCCTGCCCACACATATCCCTGCAGCCGGCGGAAGGTTCAGGCCGGCTGCACAGGCAGTTCCTGTTATCAGCATAAAAATGGATATAAAAACCGCAATCGTTTTCATCATTACCTGTCCAGCCTGAACCTGATTGTTGTCCTGACCATTGTTGAGACCGGAATCCCCTCCACAGTACCAGGCTTAAATTTCCAGGCGGAAACACATCGGATAACACTTTTTTCAAAGACATGCTCAGGCTCTGCTTTGATTATACTGATATCCTTTACACTACCCTTTTCCGTAACAAGAAACTGAACCGTGACATATCCCTCAATTCCTTTGGCACTCGCCCTCAAAGGATAAACAGGAGCAATTCTTACAACAGGCATAAGGGGAGAATCCAGATCCTTGACTGAATAACTTGCCTTTAAAGGAGAAGGTGTAAAGGACGGCTGCTCAAGCTCAGGCATCACAGGGTCTCCTGCCAGAGCAGGCAGTTCCTGATTGATCTGAAAAGGCAGGCGCGGTTTCAGGTTGGGGGGCTCCGGCTTTACAGGAGGCCTTGTATTCGGAACCCGGGGTATTTTCTCTAATTTTTCAGGCTGCCTGATTCTTTCAAAATGTTTTTTTCTGGCAGGAGGTTCAGGTTTTTTTATCCGTATTACCTGAATCTGTTTAAAGACCTCCAGCCTGTCCCGGCTTACCTCAGATATTTTCACAAGTCCTGGCATAATTCCGAAAATAATTGTGTTGATCAGAACAGAACAGGCAACAGCAAAAATCCATACCCTTAATGATTTCAGATTTAATATCATGCTTCCTATCTGCCCTGTCCATGCTCGGCTGCAATGGAAACATTCTGAGCCCCTGCAAGCCTGCATGCATCCATGACCCTGATGACAATTCCGGTAAGGCTGTCCCTGTCTGCCACAATAACAACACCATCATCGGGGTTTTCTGCAAGAGCCCGTTCCACACTGGCACGCACAGCCCTTATATCCACTCTGTGCCTGTCAATATAGATTGAATTATCCTTGGCAATACCGATTAAAATCGTACTTTTGGCCTTACTTGCCGCTGTTGAGGCAGTCGGCCTTGAAACATCAATTCCTGTTTCCTTCACAAATGAGGTTGTAACAAGAAAAAATATCAACAGGATAAAAACCATGTCAATCAAAGGCGCAATATTCAATTCAACGGATTTGGACTGTGCACGCCTGGATGCTGAAATATTGAGCATGGAAAAACCTCCCTGATTACCTTTATAATAAAAATCGTTTCAGATACATGCCTGTTGCAGCAATTCTGCATTTAAGGTTATTGGAACGGCGCTTAAGAAAACCGCTCATATAAAGCCCGGGGATGGACACCATCAACCCTGCCTGCGTTGTCATCAGGGCAACCGATATACCCCCTGCCATTGCCCTGGCATTGCCGGTCCCAAAAATTGTGATCACCTCAAAGGTTCCCATCATTCCCGTCACAGTGCCCAGAAGCCCTAAAAGAGGTGCAACACCTGCAAGCACCTGTATGGTTCCAAGATAGGTATCCATTGATGCGACCAGGCTTACAACAATTTCATCCAGAATAAAATTATCAAGTTCAGGATCATGGGTACGGGCCTTGAGAAACTGCCTCACTATAAGAGAATTTGCACCCTGATACCTGTCTTCCGGCATCTTGTCCTGCTTTACAAGCTCCCCTGCCATATTCCTTGAAATATTGTTCATGTAAAGTCTTCGCAAAAAAACAACTCTGTTGATTATCAGAACCCACATGGAAAATGAAACAGCCAGGATCGGGATCATGACTGCTCCTCCCGAACGCATATAGGAATCAATGGAAAAGAAAATATCCTGGATCATGGCTTCATTTTACTCTGTTTTTGAAAATCATATTGACAAATGCCACTGATTTTTCCTCCATCTGGGAAATCTGGGTTTCAACCCTGCGGCTTAAAAGAGTATGCACCATCATGATGGGAATGGCGACACAAAGACCAAGCATCGTGGTTACCAAAGCCTCTGAAATTCCTCCTGCCATCATCCTTGGATCCTTTGTGCCAAAACATGTAATCACATGAAATGTGTTGATCATGCCTGTCACTGTTCCAAGCAGCCCTAAAAGCGGGGCAATGGCTGCCAGCATGCCAAGGGTCGACAAAAAGCGTTCTATTTCAGGTATCTTACCCAGTATGGCCTCCTGAAGCGCATTTTCCATATCTTCACGGGTTCTGTCCCTAAAATCAAGGGCAGTCAGAAGCACCTGGGGGGTGAAACTATTTTTAAAAGACTGCAAAAATTTCCTGCATCCGTCCCAGTCCCGGGCAATGACAAAATCGTTTACGGTTTTCATCAATTTTTCAGGGTCTGTGCGCCTTGTTGTGAAAAACAATATCCTTTCCACAATAATTACCAGGGCAACCCCCAGGATTCCCAGTATGGGCCACACAATCGGCCCGCCCTTTGGAATCTGTGCCATCATATCAAGCTCATGGGCAAGCTGACGTATGGCAGCGCCCTTTGTTATATCAAGATAAACCCCGTCTGATTCTCCGTTCAGATATGAAATAATATTATGGGTTATTTCTGCGGAAGGAAGTTTTGAAAGCGCAAAAAACCTCTGGCTCTTATCAGAATATACAAGGAATCCTGTTTCTCCGTTCACAAGATGATAAATCCCCGTAAAATTTCCCAGAATCAGAAGACGGGCTTCCTGGTCTCTGCCCTGACGGTCGATTATCATGCCCTTTGTCACATTTACACGGCCTGATGCTGCAATTTCATCAAACAGGCAGGCAGAAATCTTTTCCACATCTTCCATTGACGGGAATTTCTGCTGATGTATAACAGGCTCCAGAAACTTATGCCGCCCCGGCACAAGGCCGCTCTGAAGGCTCTGGAGCAAAAGAGTTTTAAGATCCTTGGCATTGGCCCTGACAAAGCCTGAAAATTCCCTGTTAATCGTGCCTGTTTCATCAAGCTCCCTTCTCAATGCCTGGGCGCGTTCTTCAGTTTGCCTTAAGTCCGTGCGGATTTTTCTGTTTTCAGCATTCAGCCCGGCAATATTTTTCTTAAGGTCTGCTATGGCTTTTTTCAGGACAGCTCTGTCATTTTTTATTTTTTCCCGTTGCTGCCTTGCCTCCTCCATGGCCATTTTTCTTTCATTTTCAGATTTCTCAACAAGCTGCCTGTGCTGTTCTTCCAGGGATTGCAGCCCGGTATAATCCTTCCGCATGTCATGAGGAATTTCGCGCGCGCACAAAGACGCCGCCACCATGAGACCAATGATCATACAGACAAAAGAATATAATTTTATCATTGTTCACCTGCCTTTTTTGCAAGCCGCCCCAGGGGCAGGCATAAAAGCCTTGAAGGCCTGCGCCGCTGTGCAATCTCAACTGCCTCCTGAATTGCCGGAAGATATGATTGATCCAGTACCTGCCATCTGTTTTCAGCCACATTGAAATACCCTGGCAGCCTATTATCCAGGGATAAAAAAAACAATGACACCCGGCCCAGGCGGAAAATGTTTCCCAGAACCTTTTGGCCTGCAATTCTGACCCTGTCCTGATATACCTCTATGGTGGTGCCATATCCAGCCTCAATGAAAAGAGCCTCCATGACCTTTCTGTATTTTTCAGCAATTGAAATCCCAGAGTCATTCAGGGTTTCACCAAGGTTATCCATTCTGGTGAAACGCTCGTTTTCAAGAAAAGGCGGGTCATGACGAAC
>CAYUOB010000094.1:0-11068 GCA_964446145.1 uncultured Desulfobacula sp. | reverse complement strand
TGAGCTCTGTTTTTTTGATTTTTCTTGGCATAATTGCCGCCCTTCTTGTTGTGGAGCATAAACTGGTCAGGCCTGATGATCTCACCCGCATAAACATGGCCTTTTTTCACATGAATTCAGCAGTGTCCGTTGTATTGTTCGCAGGTGTGCTTGTGCAGTCGTTTTTCAGATAATCATACAGGGAAAAGAGTTTGATGGAACATCCTCAGAAGCGCAGGGTAAAATTTATCATGTCAAGGCTTGAAACAAAAGGTTTCAGGGCCTTGATCGCCGGAGGGGCAGTAAGGGATACAATGCTTGGCAGAATGCCTGAAGATATTGATATCCTGACTGACGCCCCCATTGAAGAACTTGAATCATTGTTTTGCGACCAGAAATTTAAAATTGTGGGCAGAACTTTTCCTGTATGTCTTGTCAATGGTATTGAACTTGCCCCTTGCAGGAGTGATTCAGAAAATAGTGAATTTCCTGAATCTGATCTTGCAAAAAGGGATTTTACAATTAATGCCATGGCTTTTGACCCTGTTGAAGAAAAGATTTTTGATCCTTTTAACGGCAGAAAAGACCTTGAAGACGGAATCATCCGCTTTACCTGCGATCCTGAAAAAAGAGTCAGGGAAGATCCTGTAAGAATGGTGCGTGCATGCAGATTTGCCGCATTGCTTAAAGGATCGTTCTCGCTTTCAGCCCTTGATATTATAATGCGGAACCGTGACCTTATCGCCAAAACTGCCGGGGAAAGAATATATAATGAGATTATCAGGGCTCTGGCCCTTGAAAAACCTTCACTTTTTTTCATGGCATTGAGGGAAACAGGCCTGCTTGCAAAAATTTTTCCAAGCCTTGACAGGTGTTTTTGCCTTGACGGAGGCCCCCATCATGGAGAAACTGTTTTTGAACATTGTCTTCTTGTGGGGGATGCACTGGCTTCAGGTTTTCCCATGCTCAGGCTTGCAGGTTTTTTGCATGATGCAGGAAAATTTGATGCAGCAAACCGCAAAAAAGGTCATCTGAGTTTTGAAGGCCACGAAAATCATGTGGGTGCCGTGTTAGATGACCTTGTATCCTTAAGAGCTCCCAAACAGGATATTGATTTCATAATTGCCATGATAAAATGCCATATGAGGCCGCTTAATCCGGATACAGGGCCCAGGGCAGCAAGACGGCTTCTTGCGGCACTTGATGGATACGGGATTTCATGGCGTGATTTTATGCGCATGCGCATTGCAGACAGAAAGGGCAATCTTGCCAGACCCGCCTATACAATTTCCCAGATAAAGGCAAGGGTTGAGGTGCTGCTGAATGAGTTAAGGGATGACAATGTATTTAAAATGAAAAATCTGAACATAAACGGCAGGGATATTCAAAGGATCCTGAGCCTGCCCCGGGGCCCTGAAATCGGCAGGATAAAACGCATGCTGTTTGAAAAAGTACTGGATAATCCTGAACTGAATACTCCTGATATCCTGGAAAAATTATGCCTCAGCCTTTTACCAGAAAAATAGTTCTAGGGCCGTGGATGTCAGGCATGATTCTTGACGCCACAGGATCTGATTTCAGGATAGTATTCAGTATTTTTGCCGGTTTTTATTTTATTGCGGCAGTGCTTATAATGAAAGTTTCGGGGCCTGTTGAAACAAAAGGAGAATATTAATGGATCTTCATGCTGACTGCCTTGCATGCATTGCCCGCGGTGCGCTTGATTCGGCAAGGCTTGCCACTGATGATGAAAAATTGCATTTTGAGATAATGCAGCAAGTGTTTACAATACTTGGCAATTGCAGGCTTGATGTGCCTCCGCCTCTGATGGCCCTTGTTATCCAGAAAGCTGTGGCCCGGGTAACCGGGTGTACAGACCCTTACTGGAATATAAAAAAACAATATAATGATTTATGTCTTGATCTTTATCCTGATCTTGTACGGAAAGCCGCAGGTTCAGGTTTTGAAATCGCAGTGCGCCTGTGCATTGCGGGAAATATCATTGATTTCGGTATTCACGGGAGTGTGGGAAAGCAGAAGGTTCTGGATACAATAGATGAATCTTTATCAATGCAGATTACGGGAAATGTGAGCCTTCTGGAAAAAGCATGTAAAGAAAGCAGGAATATATTGTGGATAGCCGATAATGCAGGCGAAATAGTTTTTGACAGACTGGTTCTGGAGAAGCTTGATCCTGACAGGGTAACCTATGCCGTGCGGGGCGGGCCAACCCAGAATGATGCAACTGTGGAAGATGCACATTACACCGGAATTGCCGATTTTGTCCGGGTGATTGATACAGGGGCTGCAATACCCGGTATTGTGCTTGACCATTGTTCTGCTGAATTCAGAACATGCTATGAAAAAGCAGACCTGATTGTTTCCAAGGGCCAGGGAAATTTTGAAACCCTTGACATGAATGATGACAGGATATTTTTTGTTTTCAAGGCAAAATGTCCGGTTGTGGCTGCCTGTGCCGGGTGCAGCCTTAATGATATGGTAATAAAGAATACCGGATTAAGGGAAAAATTTTATGAGTGAGATTGTACTTGTCAATATAACGGGAAAGGACAGAAAAGGGCTTGATGCCAGGATTGCGGGAATTTTGGCTGAATATAACGTGAATATTCTTGATATAGGCCAGGCTGTTATTCATGATTATATTTCCTTTGGCATTCTTGCCGAGATTCCCGATCCTGAAGATTTTTCCCCGATTTTCAAGGATATGCTGTTTGAAGGCCATAAAATGGGGCTTTCCATTGATATTAAGCCTGTTGACCCTGAAGATTATGAGAAATGGGTGCATGCACAGGGAAAGGAAAGGCGGATAATAACCCTGCTCGGCAGGACAGTTTCAGCTCAGCACATTGCTTCAGTGGCATCTGTCATAGCGGAAAACAATCTCAATATTGACAGCATAACCAGGCTTACAGGAAGAATTTCACTTGAGAATCCGCAGGATAATCCACGGGCCAGCGTGCAGCTTTCGGTCAGTGGGAAACCCCTGAATATAATGGGCATGCGCAAAAGGTTCATGGAGATTTCCCAGGAATCCGGAATAGATATTTCATTTCATGTGGACAATATTTATCGTAAGAACATGAAACTGGTTGTATTTGATATGGATTCAACCCTTATCCAGACAGAGGTGATAGTTGAGCTTGCCAAGCTTGCTGGCAAGGGAGACAGAGTGGACATGATCACTGAATCCGCCATGAGGGGTGAGATTGATTTTAAGGAAAGTTTCAGGCAAAGAGTGGCTCTGCTGAGGGGAATAAAACAGGATCAGCTTGAGCAGATTTGTGAAAATCTTCCTTTAACTGAAGGAGCCGGGCTTGTGACGCGGACATTGAAACAGCTTGGTTACAAGCTGGGGATTCTGTCAGGAGGGTTTACTTTTGTCGGCAATTATCTGAAGGAACGCCTGGGCTTTGATTATGTGTATGCCAATGAGCTTGATATTGAAAACGGGATAGTTACAGGCAGGGTTTTGGGCGATATTGTTGACGGGGAGAAAAAGGCTTTTCTGCTCAGGCAGATTGCAGCAAAGGAAAAAATAGCCCTGGAGCAGACCATTGCAGTGGGTGACGGAGCAAATGACCTGCCCATGATCAGCATAGCAGGGCTTGGAGTGGCATTCAATGCCAAACCCCTTGTCAGGCAGAGGGCGTCAAATGCCATTTCAAGTGTAGGGCTTGACGGGCTTTTGTATCTTATCGGCCTTCATGAACGGGAGATTCGCCAGGAGGTTTCACAGACAGCCCAGTATTCATTTGGGTGAATATGGAGTGGGATCCTTGATTCCGGCTTCCCTGAATCCTTTGATCCTGTGCAGGCAGCTGTCGCATCTGCCGCATGACCTTCCTTTGGAATCAGGATCATAGCATGAAATTGTAAGGCTGTAATCCACTCCGAGTTCATGGCCTGTTTTTATGATCTGTGCCTTGGAAAGCTTTATCAGCGGGGTTTCTATTTTCAATTCAATCTGATTTGTAATTCCTGTTTTTGTGGCAAGGTTGGCCATCTTTTCAAAGGCTGAAATAAATTCAGGCCGGCAGTCAGGGTATCCTGAATAATCAACTGCTGTAACTCCTATGTAAATATGGGCCGCTTTCAGGACTTCTGCCCATGCCAGGGCATATGACAGAAAAATTGTGTTGCGTGCAGGAACATAGGTGACGGGAATTTCATGGTCTGATATCTCTTCTTCCCTGTTGTGTTTGGGAACATTTATATTATCGGTAAGGGCTGAGCCTCCGAATTGCCTTAAATCTATATCAATTATCCTGTGCTCTTTGGCGCCGAGCGATGCTGCAACTTTTTTTGAAGCTTCAAGCTCAATTGAATGGCGCTGTCCATATCTGAAACTTAAACTGTAAATTTCATACCCCTGTGATTTTGCAATGGCCATGGCAGTTGTGGAATCAATGCCGCCGCTGGAAAGCACAATTGCCTTTGGAATTGTCATATTTTATTTATACTCCTCTTTTTTCCGGGTTCCATATAATTTTGTGCTGCTGGATTGAAAGTCTTGCTCCGAGATTGTCCTCAAGCATCCATGATGCAAGATCATGGAGTTTAATTGTATTGAAGACAGGTGAAATATGAATTTTTTCAGGCATGATTTTCTGCAGCCTGGTCTGGATGAATGATTTTGCAAACAAATAATCCTGCCTTGTCCCAACAACAAATTTTACCTCATCATGGTCTGTAAGAAATCTGATATTCTCTTCAAAAAAACTCTGATCCTCATTGCTGGAAGGGCATTTTATATCCATGATTTTTATGCATTCAGGGTGGATTTTTCCCATTGATATGCTTCCGTTTGTTTCAAGCAGAACCTTGTATTTTTTTCTGATCAGGGTATTGATAAGTTCAGGGGTCTCTTTCTGAATAAGGGGTTCTCCTCCCGTGACTTCGACAAGGGTGCATTGAAACCTGCTGATCCTGTCAAGAATCTGGTGCAGATCCATAAGATAAGATTCTTTCCCGGCATACAGGGTATCGCACCATGCACAATTGAGGTTGCAGCCTGAAAGTCTTATGAAAATGCAGGCAAGCCCTGTGAAACAGGATTCTCCCTGCAGGCTGTAGAAGATTTCACATACAGATAAAGACACTTATATTTCCTGAAAAGATGAACCGCAGCCCGGGCTTTCAAACACCGTTATTTTTTTTACCTTGATATATTCGGTATTAAGCCGCCTTGAAAGCTCGGTGTATAAAAATTTGGCAATATTTTCAGCTGTGGGGTTAATGCTGCCGAATTCCGCCACATCATTGAGGTTGGTATGGTCAAGTTTGCCCAGAACATCTTTTATGACAGTCTTGACATCCCTGAAATCAATTGCGATTCCAAGTCTGTTGAGCCGGGTGCACTGGATACAGGCTTCGACTTCCCAGTTATGGCCGTGAAGATTGGAACAATTGCCATCATAGCCTTTTAAGGCATGGGCAGCGGCAAAATGGTCTTTTACATAAATTTCATATATACCCGGCATAAGAACCTCTTAAAATACATGTTTTCTGAATTTTATATATCACATATATATTTTGTTCTGAATTGAAATTGTCAAGGTCGTATATATGGCTTTTTTACAGTTTCCAGTTAAATTCTTCAGATGTTACAGTATCTTCCATCCTTTGTATGCGGCGTTCAATGTTTTCAAATTTTCTTTTGATTCTCTGGATCGCCGAACTCCTTGAGCCTGCATAGGAATCATAGAATTCCCTGTCTTTTTCGGTCCTGAATGGAGAAACAGGCTCCATTTTCAGTACAAGCCCTGCAATCAGATACATTATGCCCACAGGCCAGAATCCTGTGGAAAGGAACATGAGAAGCACAATGGTTCTTGTCCAGAACACATTGAAATTGAAATATTCCGCAATTCCGCGGCATACTCCCATGAAAACACTTTTTCTTGAGCGGTAAACACCTGAATATGCGCTATGAATACCTGTTTTGAAGACACCTCCATATTGATGCCTGCGCCTTCCCTGCCTGAAATTATGTCTGTATCCCCTCATTTTTAAAAATCCTTTTTTTGCCGCTCTATTAATATGGTTTCAAGGGCTTCAACCCTTTCTTCCATTTTTGTCAGGCTGTGATATATGTCCTGGATCATTTTTGTCTCTTCTGTCCTGGCCTGTTTTTCACTTCTGGACAGCCCGCCGGTTCTGGCTGTCTTGATTATCCCTATGATAATCAGCCCTATGGTGGTCACAAAAAGAATTGCGCCGCCAATTGATATGCCTATGATGAGTGCGCCTGTCATTATATCATTGCTCCGCTCGGATTATTGTTGGGTCTCTGTTATATCATTTTTTTTGCCTGATCTGGAGGATTTTAATTTTTCAAGCTCTGCATCAATGATATCATTGCCTTCCAGGGCTTTGAATTCTTCTTCAAGGCTTGTGCTGCTTCCCCAATCAATTATATCTGCCCGGGCTTCCATGCGTTCAATGTGATTTTCGAATTCTTCGAATTTCTGCATGGCTTCAGCACTGCCTGCGCGCCTTATTTCCTGGCGTGCGTCTTTTTTGCATTTTGCCCTTATATGGCGCTGTACAAGTATTCTTTGTTTTTCTCTGGCAGACCTTAGTTTGTCTTCAAGTTCCTGGATATCCTGCTTGTACTGGTCAATTATTGCATCAAGCTCCATTGTCTGCTCTTCAATTGCCTGAGCTTTGCCTGCATACTGCATTTTTTCCTTAAGTGCCTGGCGCGCAAGATCGTCTCGCCCCTTGTTTACGGCAAGTTCTGCTTTCTGTGCCCAGAATTTTTCCTTTTGCCTGGCAGCTTCAAGTATTCTGCCTGTTTTTGTTCTTGTGGCTATGGTTCCTGCACATGATGATTTTATTTCTATCAGAGTATCCTCCATTTCCCTGATCATCAGCTTTATCAGCTTTTCAGGGTCTTCCGCCCTGTCCAGCATGGCATTCATGTTTGAGGCTACAATATCTTTGAACCTTGTGAAAATTCCCATTTTTAATTCTCCTTAGTATATTATCAAATTATTGAATTATATATTCATATATCGTGCCATACAGGGATATGCAGGCTGATCCTTTTTTATTCCAATGTGTTATTTGATTTGACGGGCATTTATGTATGTGGTAAATTTTACTGTTATAAAGTTTTTTTGACCGAAATAAGGTTGTTTTAACTCTTTTTTTATTTTCAAAGGAGATGGTTTGACAGGCCGGATAAAAATGCAGGGTAAAGATTTCCCGATTCCCGAAGCTCTTGGCCAGTCAGAAGTTTTTCTTGGATTCCAGGAAAAAATATCCATGGTGGCCCCTGTTGACCGTCCGGTTCTGATAATCGGAGAAAGGGGAACAGGCAAGGAACTTGCAGCTTCCAGAATCCATTTCCTGTCCGGCCGATGGCAGAATCCCTTTGTTACCTTAAATTGTGCTGCTCTCAGTCCCGGCTTGATAGGTTCAGAATTATTCGGATATGAAAAAGGGGCTTTTACAGGCGCAGAAGCAAGGCGGGCAGGCCGTTTTGAGCTTGCATCGTCGGGCACCCTTTTTCTGGATGAACTGGGCAATATTCCCATGGAAGTACAGGAGAAGATTTTAAGAACAGTGGAATATGGCAAATTTGAACGTGTCGGCTCTCCTGAACCGGTTTCGGTTGATGTGCGTATTGTGGGGGCTACCAATGCTGATCTCGTACAGATGGCAGATTCAGGTGCGTTCAGAAGAGACCTGCTTGACCGGCTTTCCTTTGAGGTGCTTTATGTCCCGCCTCTGCGGTTCAGAAAAGGGGATATCCCTGTGCTTGCAAGGCATTTTGCCGCAAGAATGGCATTTGAGCTTGGCAGGGATGAGATTCCTGAACTGACCCCCGCTGCCGTTAAGGCGCTTGAAGCCTATCCATGGCCCGGTAATATCAGGGAATTGAAAAATGTAATTGAAAGGGCTGTTTACAAATCTTCCGGCCCTGAAATCAGGCACATTGATTTTAATCCATTCTGCAATCCATTTGAATCAAAACCGGGGCTGGAACATAAAGCAGATACAGCAGAAAAATTCTCCGGAGAATTACCCGCATTTTTGCCTGATCTGCCTTTTAAGAAAGCTGTGGCTGAATTTGAATGCCGTCTGATATCCAGAGCCTTGGAAAAATGCCGTTTTCATCAGAAAAAGGCAGCAGATGAATTGGGACTTACCTATGATCAGTTCAGGGGGCTTTTAAGGAAATATGGTGACAGGCTGTAATGTTGTGGCGTTCTATATTTGTTCATTATAGCGAACCGAATTTTATAAAAAAATTATTGACCCCCTTTAATCTGTTTTATATCATAAATTTTATTGTATTCATGATGGTGAACGATTGTGTTGGCGAAATGTTCTGTGATTTTTAAGATCACAGACATGGAAATGGAGACATTTTAAAATGTACAGAACACTCATCATTCATCCCGAGAAGTGTAATAATTGTGGAGACTGTGAAACCGCATGCATTGAAATTCATACCACTCTCACCTCCCCTGGCCTGCCATGTATCAGAATCCTCAAGACTTCCACAGATGAAGACTTTTTTTTCCCGGTCGCCTGTATGCAGTGTGAAGATCCACCCTGTATGGCTGTATGCCCCAAAGAGGCGATTTGTATTGACAAGAAAACCGACAAAGTCCTGATTGACCGCCGCAGATGTGTGGGGTGTGCAATGTGTGTGGCTGCATGCCCCTTTGGTGCCATGAGGCTGGACAGACACAGGGCAAAGGCATACAAATGCGACCTTTGCGGCGATGATCCTGAATGCGTCAGGGCCTGTGAGCGGGGAGCGCTTGAATATCAGACAATTGAAAAGCTCAAAGTGCCCACCATGGCCAGTGCAGCAGGCAGGCTGGCCCGTCTGGTGAAACCGTGAATACACAGCCCATGCAAATTGTAAAAAAACGAGGAGACGGTGAAAATGTCTTTTTTCAAAGTGAATGACAGATGCAACGGGTGTCTGGCATGTGTCCAGAACTGTCCTGCAGGGGCCTTGAATTATTTTGACCAGGATGGCAGGCGTAAAATACTTCACAATATGGCGCTTTGTGCAAGGTGCGGCCACTGCTGGCGGGTCTGCCCCCAGGATGCCGTGGAATTCAGGTATCTGCTTGAAGGCAGGTTTGATATTGCAAAAACCCTTGATCTTGTTCATTGTAAGGTGTGCGGCAAACCAATTTATACACCAGAATTTAAGGAAAAGGTCTCGGAAAGTGCAAAAAAGCAAATTGAGCCTTTATGCCCTGATCACAAGGGATCTGAAGCTGTGGCTGTCTGGGAAAAGCTTTCCGGTAAAAAAATTGCAATGGGAGACAGTAAATAATGATAGTCGGTGAACACAAGCCAATTGAAGAGGTGATTGAACTGGTCAGACAATATTCAAATGTTCTGGTTGTGGGCTGCCAGACCTGTGTGGCTGTGAGCCTGACAGGAGGTGACAGGGCAGCAGAACAGATGAGTCAGGCGCTTGCCAATGCATTCAGAGATTCAGAAGGGGTTCATATTTTTGAAAATACAAATTTCGCGCGTCAATGCGAAAGAGACTGGATCGAGTCTTTTTTTGAACTCCCCGCCGGGGTTGACGCCATTTTATCCCTTGCCTGCGGTGCAGGAGTACAGACAATGGCAGATGTTTTCAGGGGAATTCCTGTGCTTCCCGGCCTTAATACCACTTTTCTCGGTGCAATGGATCAGCCCGGAATTCTTAATGAGAAATGTGCAGGGTGCGGAGACTGTCTTCTTGGGCTGACCGGAGGAATATGCCCCATTGCACGGTGTGCAAAGCATCTTTTGAACGGGCCTTGCGGCGGTTCAACCAATGGAAAATGCGAAATCAGCATTTCCCTGGGGCGGGATGTGGACTGCGCCTGGCACCTGATTTACCAAAGGCTGAAAGAGCTTGGCCAGCTTGATAATTATGAAAAAATAAGCCGGGTCAAAAACTGGTCTCCTGCCGGGTCAGGCGGCCCGCGCCAATTTGTTTATCCAGGGGAAACCCCATTCTGAAAAATGGGCAGTATAAGCCTGACCAGGTGCATACTACAACGGTCTCGCAAATGCACAGTGGCGGTGTTTATTCATATTTCTTTCAAATTTAACACTTTACCGCCATTGTGTATAGGCTGTGCTGGCGATAGTCTTTTTTTAATCTATAAGTTTTTTTTATTTCTTTTGATTCCTTTATTGGATTATCCAAATCTATAACCCAAATAACTTTGGTATAATCTTCTGCTAATTCACAAACCTTTTCATACTGCTCTGATAATTTCTTTTTATGTGGAATTTTAGGTTCGATATTTACTTGTAATGAAAGCTCATTTCTTTTTAACATTTGAAAATACCATACTTCTGTTTCTCCATCTACAACAATGGCAAATGACGGCCTTCTTGGTTCTGATATTTTTTTCTTTCTTCTTGCCATTATTCTAAATCCAAAAAATAATCTCCTACATTTGGTATTCCGCCAAGTTTACCGCTCTTATAGGCATTTAGCCTATTAGTTGTGTCGCGAATTACAGAAGTATCAAAATCGGCAAAAGAATATAGTTCGGTTGCCGCACCTTTTGTTTTATCGGTAATCCAAATGGCATCATCTCTTATGATATCTTTATCATTTAGTATCTCTCTATTGTGAGTAGTCGCTATTATTTGTGATTCTTTTGAGTTTGCCAAAAAAGTTAATAAAAAATGTTGATATAAATCCGGATGCAATGAAGCTTCTAATTCGTCAATAGGGAAAGCGGCTGAATTTGTAAGTAATAGGTTTAATAGACCGGCAAAGCTGAAATACCGTTTTGTTCCTTGCGATTCCAATTCAAAAGGTAAATTATATTTATTATTGTCAACCGAATGTTCAAACTCCAATTCGACTGCAGTTATTTTCTTTTTTGATTTTATTTCTTGTATTTCTTCATCCGGGATTCCCGTTGATTTTTCAAGAAATTCAAGGAAACCTTCAGGTATATCTTTTTGTTTTTTTTCTATTACAATGTTTGAAATATTAAGGTCGGCTTTTCTTAATATTTTTAAAATATTTTTTTCTTTGATTTTTTCTTTGTCAATAAGTGATAGAATAAAAGTATCT
>CAYUOB010000093.1:0-11191 GCA_964446145.1 uncultured Desulfobacula sp. | reverse complement strand
AAAAAAATTAAAGAGGGCAAATGCGGCAGAATTTTTGACGTACGAAGCCCTGCTGAATGGGAAACAGGGCATATCAAAGGCGCTGAACACCTGCCCCTTACATCCCTGCTGAAAGAATTTCCCGACCTGCCAAAGGACGAAGAAATAATTGTCACGTGCGGCGTGGGCTACAGGGGAAACATTGCTGCAAGCTTCCTGCAGGGACAGGGTTTTGAACATGTACACAGCCTTGCAGGGGGAATGACTGCCTGGAACAACAGCGGCCTGCCTGTTTCATAAACCAAGGCACCCCGGATTCATGATGTTTCCGGGGTCAAAATAATTTTTAAGGGCACGGACAGCCCCCATCTGGACACTGCCCAGATATTGTTCCATAAACGGCCCCATCATCCTGCCGATACCATGATGATGACTTAAAGAACCACGGTTTTCTGAGATTTTTTTTATAATACTGCGCTGAAATTTCCTGAACTCATCCACCTTCATATATGGCACCATAAAAATAAAATAAAGATTTGTCCCCTGGGCGTAAAAATGGGATGCATGTGTCATGCAGATGGTTCCGGGGCATTTTTTGATATGGCCGCGGACAGAGGTGTAAAGACGGTAAAAATTTTCCCATGTAACAGAAGCCTCAAGCGTATCAATGATTATTCCCCGGTCATTCAGGGAATCACGCATGTATGGATCGGAAAATCTTCCCTTTGCCCATTTTCTCATGGGGATACCTGTAAGGTATAACCCTTTATTTTTTTTTGCGATTTTTCTGATGACCCTGAAAAGATTAAGACAAAAATTTTTTTCTCCGTCTGTCTGTCCTATCATAAGACAGCGTGAATCAGGGTTTAAGCCTTTCCATTTCATGAATCTGTCCATCATGGTTTGTTCAAACCCGAACATTTTCAATGCAATATCAGTTTCTTCAGGATCTGAAATCCGCATTACAGAGGGCATTCCAGCTCCTGACTGGCTGATCTGCCTGGCAGCGGCAGCAGCTTTTTCAAAATCAGGAAACATAAATGAAAATTGTTTTGAGTTCTGGGGCATCAAAGGAAAAATCTTCATGGTTACGGAAGTCAGAACTCCGAAGCACCCCTCTGATCCCTTCATAATCTCATTTATATCAGGCCCTGTGGCAGAAGCTGGAAATTCATGGGTTTTAAAACTGCCAGCAGGAGTTACATATTCCTGACTTATAACAAGATCACGCACATCTCCGTAATATGAGGAGGCCTGACCTGATCCCATTGCAGCAACCCAGCCTCCCACAGATGAAAACTCAAAACTCTGGGGGAAATGGCCGCCTGTGTAACTGCGTCCGGCATTCAGTTTTTCAGGTGCATGATTCAGTATGTTTTCATAATCAGGGCCCATCATGCCGGCTTCAACACTGATTGTATTATTCTGTTCACTGAACTCCACCACACGGTTCATATGGGTGGACATTACAAGGGTAACTCCGCCTTCAGGAGCACAAAGTCCCAGAGTAACACTGCTTCCGCCACCATATACATGAACAAAAATTTTCCTTTCATGGCAGAATTTCACAATCCTGTGTATTTCACGCTTTGAGCCGGGGTGCAGAACAAGGTCACAGATACCGGGTATTTTCTCCTGCCTAAGTTCAAGAATTTCTTCTGCTGATTTGCCTGTGGAATATTTTACCCTGGAATATGTATCATAAAAAAGATTTTCACGGCCAACAATATTTTCAAAGGTCTGAACATCTTCAGGCGCAATGCATGGTTTGACAATATCTTTCACTATTGTGTTTCCGGTTCTGATTTCATTGTCACCGCCAGAAGACAGAGGCTCAAGCCCAAGTCTTTGTTCAATCACTTTAAAAAATTCAGGTGAAGGATTTTTAAAATAATCCTTTCTGCCCCATTTGAATATGGATCTGAAGGATCTGTCACGCGGTTCAATATCAACACATGAATCTTTCATATCTGCGGATATCCTGTAATTGTCTGAATTTGAGAATAAAGAGGGGACAACGCCCTGTAAAGGCGCGCATAAACCTTTGAATACAATTGTCTGTAAACCTGCACATGATCAGGATCAGGCCTAAAAACAGCTTTCACATGAACCATATTTTCCACAGCCTCGTTCACCCCCTGATACCAGCCAAGGCCTGCTGCCGTGAGAATTGCCGCGCCAAGTGCTGAAGTTTCATGGGTCCTTCCCCTGTACATGGGAAGATTGAAAACACTGGCCATGATCCTGCATATTTCATCACTCTGAGAAGCTCCGCCTGACACAGCAGCAGCCTTTATTTTTTTTCCTGTTTTTTTCTCTATCTTACCAAGCCCTTCAAACATGGCAAACCCGAGGCCCTCAATAACCGCCCTGTATATATGATCCTTTGTATGCACATCTGCAAACCCTATCATAGCGCCTTTTCCTTCAGGATGGTCAAGGCCTGGAGTCCAGTAAGGCTGAACCACAAGACCCATTGCGCCCGGTTCAGTACGTTCAAGGCATTTATTGAGCAGTTCTTCCGCCGCAATTCCAAGTTCGGCAGCCCTTTGCACTTCCCTGTGGGCAAATTGTTTCTTGAACCATGTTATCATCCAGAATCCCCTGAAAATTTCTATTTCTGGATTATAATACCCGGGCACAGGAGCAGGATATGAAGGGAAATGCCTTACAGGCTCAATATATTTTGCACACATTGTCTGAACAGTTGCCGTTGTCCCGAAACTCAGGCTTGCCATCTCTTCATTGATCACACCTGCACCAAGGGTTTCACACCCCTTGTCAGAGCCACAGGCAATGACAGGCAGCCCCTTTTCAAGCCCGCAGAATTGCGCTGCCTTTTCCGTAAGCCTTCCAAGTATCCGGCCCGGCTTCACAAGCTTTGCAAGCTTATCCCTTTCAACGGGAAAAAGCCTTGATGACAGGTGAAAAGGCTGTGCCCATTCCTGTTTTTTATAATCAAAGGGCAGATAGCCTATCTGGGAAGCTGTTGAATCTGCAAACCTGCCTGTGAGCCTGTAATTTAAAAAACCTGAAACCTGAAGATATTTATGGGTTTTTTCCCATATTTCAGGCTGATTCTGCATGATCCAGGTACATTGCCCCCTGGCCTGGATCCCATCAATTTTTTTTCTGATTCCCGTAATTCTCAGGCACAGCTCGGCAAAAAAATTCCAGACCGGAAAAGGCTTGGCTTTTCTCTGATCAAGCCATAATATTGCAGGCCGCAGCACATTGCCGTGTTTATCCAGATTCACCATACTTGCTCTCTGTGCTGTCACTCCTATACCGGCAATGGATCTGAACACATCAGGGTATGAATTTTTCAGCCTGGCACATGCCAGGCCAAAGCTGTCCCAGTACAGTTCAGGGTCTTGTTCGGCAAGGCCCGGGCCATTACTGAAATAAGGATGTTCATATTCCACTTTTGCGCTTGCTGCAATACTGCCTCCGGGAGAAAAAACAATTGCCCTCAGGCTCTGGGTTCCGCAGTCAATTGCCAGAACTGACCTTTCATTCATTCTGAAATTCCTCCTCTGATTTTTCTGAAGCAATATTTTCAGATGACTTGCGCCTGCTTGGCGGCAGATGACACTCATTCCACAATTTCATGTAAGCTTGCTTTTCCTGGTTCCATTTCATGCCATCCCACGGCAGACAAGGACGGCATAATTCCTGAATCCGGTCAAAAAGATGAACCCCTCCGTCCTCAAAAAAAAGCCCTATTCTCACCCTGCGCAAAAGAAGATCTGAAAGATGACGGATATTCTCACAGGCAGCACCGTAAACGATCTCCGCCCACAGGGTTGAAGTACCCTCAACCGGAACGGCAAGTTCAGGGCCTGCCTGAAGGATAACCCGTTCAGCAGCAGACCCGTACCGCCCAATTATTCTTATTGCAGCTTCATCAGGGATATCCATGTCCTGTGCAATATGAGGCAGAAATTCAGGCTCAGGCTGATTCACTTTCCCATGCAGGGGCAGATAAGCTGCTGCAGCCTTTAATGCATCCTGGGCAAGAACCCTGAAAGTTGTGAGTTTACCTCCTGTCACCGTGACAAGGCCCCTGTCTTCCCATACCACATGTTCCCGGGATTCCTTTGAAGCTGCAATGTTTTTCCTGCTCATGACAGGACGGATTCCGGCAATTGAAGATATGCACCTGTCAGGGCCAATGCCTGACCCGGGGAAAATATAATCAAGGCCCTGCATCAGGTAATCAGCTTCAGCAGTACTGATCACAGGCTCTGAGTCCATATCATCACCATGATCCACATCTGTTGTACCAAGCACAGCCATGCCCTCCCATGGGAATAAAAACACAGGCCTTTCATCTTCCGGGTGCATGAAACTTAATGCCCTGTCAAGGGGTAAAACATCTGCCGGAAATATAAGATGGCTGCCCCTCAGAGGCCTGATATGAAAACCCTTTACAGGACATGGATGAAGTTTTTCTGCATATACTCCTGATGCATTTATCAATACCCTTGTTTTGATTTCACGATATTGGCCTGAATCTGCATCCCGGATAACAGCAGCACTGACACGGCCGGTATTATTTCTTTCAACGGAGACAAGCTGTGAATAGTTCTCAGCCTGCCCTCCCATGCGGCAGCCTTCATCAATCAGGCGCAGCACAAGTCTTGCATCATCAACCTGGGCGTCTTTAAACCCGACTGCCGAAACAAGATGATCTCTTCTTAGGGCAGGAATCTTCCGCAAGGCCTGGGGTCTGGTATAAATTTCATGCTGTTTTTCGCCTGCCATGAGGCTGTATATTAAAAGCCCTGCCCTCATTGAACCAAGACAAGGGCCGCGATCATCAAAAACAGGCATGAAAAAATCAAGCGGAGAAACAAGGCCTGAATATTTTTTCAGAAGATATTGCCGCTGTTTCACTGCGGTTCTGGTCATCATGAACCTGCCCTGTTTAAGATAACGCAGCCCTCCGTGAACCATTTTGGAAGACCTGCTTGATGTGCCCCAGGCAAAATCCCTTGCCTCCACCATCAGAACATCCAGGCCCATTTCAGCGGCTTTGTGGAATATACCAGCGCCGGTTATGCCACCTCCTGCCACGATTATATCGTATTTATCATTTAAAACCGGAGTGCCCATTATATCCGTCCTTCAAATCATGTAATTTCCATATCTCACATGCTTTTACCATTGCATTTCTGACAATGGGCCTTATGTCAGGAACATTGTCCTTCAAAGCACATATCAGGGTTTCATAGTATTTCATGGATGCTATTCTTGCATTTTCTGAAGAAAAATACTTTTCACCGAGAATGGCACAAACCGGCATGAAATCATTAAAAATCATATTAAATACCGGGTTGCCTGATTTTTTTACCATAAGCATCTGCAAATCACAGTCATATCCTGCAAATTCGCAAGGTTCATCCTTAATGAATGAAAATCCTTCCAGAAAGGAGATAACAGATTCCCTGTGATTTTCCACGGCCTTACGGGCAATATCAGGAAAAATGGCAGCCCTTGCCTCAAGCAGATGAAATATAAGCTCAGAAGGTATTGTATTGCGGCATTTTATTATGGCCTCCAGAATGCCAAGCCCTCCATCCTCAAGATAATTATTGACAATGGTTGATTTCCCATGATTGATAGTGACCCAGCCGTCCCTTGACAGACGCTGCAGTGCTTCTCTCAAGGTGGGCCTTGTAACCCCGATCTGCATGGCAAGAGAGCGTTCAGAAGGCAGAGCCTTTCCTGGCTTCACACTGCCGTCCATAATGATCTGCAATATTTTTTTTTCAGCAAACTGGGCAGGTTTCAACGGTTTATCCACAAAAATCTCCTCAAATTACCATTCATGTCCTGGGCACTGGTAAGAGGTCATACCAGTTAAGCCAAAGCCTGTCAATCCCATTTCCTGTCTTTTTACAATTTTACCGGGCCCCAAAAAAATAATTGCCAAAAAACCATGATAAATAT
Source organism: uncultured Desulfobacula sp. (assembly GCA_964446145.1). Taxonomy (GTDB): domain Bacteria; phylum Desulfobacterota; class Desulfobacteria; order Desulfobacterales; family Desulfobacteraceae; genus Desulfobacula. The sequence goes on along the minus strand of CAYUOB010000093.1, from coordinate 5,257 downwards.
ATCATGACACCTGATCATAAAAATCTCTTGTCATACAAACCATTGAAAGGAACAAAACATGATAGCCAAAAAAAGATATCTTTTTTCCGTTCTTGTTTTTTTGCTTGCCTGCGTATTTTCCGCAAATGCGCAGAGCCCGGTCAATCCATCCGGCCCTGCGGCACCCGCAGGATTCAGAACCATTGAGCCCGGCAGCATAGTTTCCGCTATGCTGAAATTTCAAAAACCTGTATTCAGAGGAAGCATTTCATCTGTCAGCAAAAAGTCTGTACAGCTTGGGCACGGTACAACAATGAAGCTTGGAAAAATTGCAGCAATGAGTTTCAAGCCCCTGGACAGATATACAACAAGGCTTCAAAGGCTTGCCATACCAGGCAGGACCATACTTTTCAAACCCGTTGTACATGATGAGGCTGTTGAATTTGACGATTCATTTGTATTGCGCAAAAGCACCACTGTAGTTGTTCTTGATCCTGCAAAAATGAAACAGGTCTCACCCGGGTACAAATCATTTTTAAACCGCCAGCAGATAAAAACAATGTCTGTGGCAGCACTTGACCCTGAAAGCCGCAAAGGGCTTTCGGATTTCATGAAACATATTGACAGGCTTGACCCGCGCAACCCCCTGAGACTGGCTGCCGCAAGGGGCCAGCAGGAAGTACTGAATGCCATTCTCGCCGGAAAAGGTGAATTTACCATTGAAGATACAATTGTTGTGCCCAAATTCATCCCAAAACAATTAAAGGGGATGACCATGTATCCTTCAATAAGAAACGGTTCCCTGAATTTCAAGGCGCTTCAGCCTGTCAGGCTGCCTTTGCTGAAGCAGCTTGGCCGCGTTTCCGGCAGGCACCATGCAATTCAGCCTGGAAAAATAAAGATGCAACGCATGGCAATGGCACAGCAGACAGGCAACAAGCCCAAATTCACAATCTCAGGCAAAAAATATTTCACTGCGGAATTTCTGGCTGGATTCACAAGGGGCCATTCATGGCAATGGGAAAGAAAATGGAAATATCCATCCGGTTTTTTCCGGGCCACCATAGGAGGCGGCTATGGATTCGGCCTGCGTATTCCTGTAAGAGCAAGCGGAGATTTATCCCCCACACGCATATATACCTTTGACAAAAAAGACAGAAGTGTGGATGTCCACGGCAGATTAAAAGTGGACGTACTTGATGCGGATGCCGCATATTTCAAAAGAACAGGGCTGCCTGAATCAGAACTGTTCCGGGGCAATGAAGTTGTTCTGGAATACCAGCTTGGATTTGGTTACAAATTCAGGGCATTATGGACGGATGTCCTTTACAGGCCCTTCAGCGGCACCGGACTGAATTACAGCCAGAATGCAAGGCCGCCATGGGGAAAGGGTTGTGCAAACTGCGGTTTTCACATACCAATCCCACCGGAAGTCACAAGAACTTCTCTTGGCTATTCAGCACTTAAGGGATTTGTTCAGACAGGATTCCATGTCAATGGAACAGGAGCTGTATATTTCTATTTTGCACCTGTACGCAATAACATTGCTGCAAACCCTGTCAGGCTGAAATTTGAAAACAGCAATTATCATCCGTTCACCATAAGGCTTGCACCCCTTGCTCTTCCCGGAAATCAGGACATGATCAGTGAAAACTTTGGTTTTCGCCTGAACAAAATGGCATACCGCATGGGGCTCGATATCACTCCTGAAGTCAGGGTGGGGATTCAGGCCGGGTACAAGAATTTTTCAAGAACCTTTACCACGGACTGGATTGAGCTTAACATGTTCAGAATCGGAATGGGGTCTGTCCAGCTTTCCACCCACAAGGGGACACGCCATGAATTCGTATTTAATCAGGGCATAAAAACTTTCAGAAAAATGAAAACCAAAAACACAAATCCGATAATAAAACGTATCCCCCGCAGAATCATCAATTAATCAGCCATGTCACCATGTTTGAGTGCAATTTTCTCAAACATGGTGACTATCCCCGCTGTCAGCCCGTATACAATCTCAATATTGGCATTCATGTCGGCAGATGAATCAAAAAAAAGATGAAGATCAGAATCCATGCCGTCCTCAGGTTTCCAATAACATACAAGCAGCGGGACTTTCGGCAAAGGAAAAAGCACCAGTGATATATCAGATTCATAATGGTTATCAGCCCTCTTTCCGTTAAAAATATGAATCAGGTTCTCGAAAAGCTGCGGGTATCTGTCTGCAATCTTTCTGAAAACGTTTTCAGTTGTCTGCACAAAAAGCCCATTCATTTCACGCCCGTCCTTAAGCTCCCTGAACGGCACCCATTTCCCTGTCAGGGGAACACCTTTGCAGTGAAGAATATATCCCAGCACAGGGCCTGCTATCCATGAATTTATATGAATATCAGAACTCATTCCTGCGGATGAATCAACTGAAAAAGGCTTGCCGAAAATCCTGATGGTCAGGTTTCCGTCTGAAAAAGTTCCTCCGGTTCTGACGGCGGCTTCTTCAAGGTCGCAGGAAGCAATTTCTTCTTTAAGATGGGCGACAAGGGATTCCCTGTATTGCCTACGTGTATCCTTTTTCCTTTGTCTGCCGGAATATTTCTCCAGAATTTCACTGCTCAGTTCAGGGCACATGCTCAAGGGCTTGTTGCCCAAAAAAACCTTTGAAGCAAAGGCAAGGCAGGTTTTTTCATTGCATTTTCTGCAATTGGATTTATCAAGAAGCTTGAACACTTCCATTGCATTGGCAAACTGCCCCATAAATCATCTCCTTTATCAGTCATTGTTCCAGATTATTATAAGGCCTGTTTTTCATGATACAAGAAAATATTTATACGCCCTCCTGCACAAAATGCATAAAAACCTTGACAACAGAACAAATCAGAGTTTTATATAATGCGGAACCCATGCTTGCACGGGCGGTTAACTCAGCGGGAGAGTGCTACCTTCACACGGTAGAAGTCACTGGTTCAATCCCAGTACCGCCCACCACCCCGGCAATTCTTGCAACTCCCCGGACTGATCAGGCAGGTATCAAATAAATGGCTGAAAGGCAGAACTTTTTGTAAACTGAAAACCTGAATACCCAAAATTTTTTTCAATGAAAACCACGCACCGTTTTTTTTTCATCAGTGCAGACAGGCTTGACACCATTGCCGACAACACAATTGACCTTGTTGTCACCTCTCCTCCCTACCCAATGATAAAAATGTGGGATGAAATGTTCATCCAGCAGGACAGCGCCATTGGCAAAGCCCTTGAAAACCATGAGGGGAATCTGGCATTCGACCTCATGCACAGGCTTCTTGAACCGGTATGGAATGAACTTTTCAGGGTAACCAGGCCAGGCGGATTTGTGTGCATAAACACAGGTGATGCCACCAGGACGCTTGGTTCAGATTTTGCTGTATATTCCAATCATTCAAGGATAATGCAATACCTTGTCAGCACAGGATTCACAGCTCTTCCTGAAATCATATGGAGAAAACAGACCAATGCACCCAACAAATTCATGGGGTCAGGCATGCTTCCGGCAGGCGCCTATGTCACCCTTGAACATGAATTCATCCTTATTTTCAGAAAAGGGGGAAAACGCAAGTTTAAAAGTGCCGAAGAAAAGCTTTTAAGAAAACAAAGCGCAATTTTCTGGGAAGAAAGGAATGTTTTCTTTTCCGATATCTGGTTTGACATAAAAGGTTCGCGTCAGGAACTTGAAAACAGCAGGGCAAGAAAAAGAAGTGCTGCTTTCCCGTTTGAACTTGCCTGCCGCCTTATCAACATGTATTCGATCAGGGGCGATACAATACTTGATCCGTTTCTTGGAACCGGTACAACAACAGCTGCTGCCATGGCCTGTGCAAGAAATTCCATTGGATATGAGATCAATGCAGAACTCAAAAAATCCGTTTATGAAATCTGCACAGATATTGCCAAAGCAACAGATTCCTACACAAGCAGGCGCCTGTACAGGCATATGGAATTTGTAAAACAGAAAAGCGCCTCAGGTACCCCCCTCAAACACACCAGCACTCATTATGGCTTTCCTGTAACCACTGCACAGGAAAAGGAATTGATGTTCCACAGGATTCAGAATATTGATATCCTTTCTGAGGGATTATTGCAGGTGTCATACTCGGCCCTGTCCCGGCATGATTTAAGCGCAATCAGTTAGAATCCGGGCTTAGCCCTGTTTTCCGCATGAAATTTTCAGGGATACCTGTAATTGTGTTTTCTGAATAATCAAAAAACACAATACCTGTCTTTGCCTGAAGAATCAGGCTGCCGTTCACGGCATGGGTTACCCTGTAAACCAGATCACACCCGTATTTGTTCGGATCAGTCACAGCAATCTCTATTTTAAGCCTGTCACCGTAAAAGGACTGGGATTTATACACCACAGCAAGATCTGAAACAATAATGGTCATCTTTTCCACATCAACCTCGGTATAGCCAAGGCTGTTGATGAATCTTGCCCTTGCCTCGTGCAGCAGAGAAATGAAACTATCATGCCCAAGATGTCCGCCGTAATTGATATCGCCTATCCTCACATCAACTTCGGTCTTAAATATATATGATTCCGGCATATCCAGAATAATGCGCCCCATTTTGTCTTCTCCCGTTTTGCTGTTGAATTGTTTATGGTGAGAATTTCATAAAATGAAGGGAGAATAATGTCAATGCATGAGAAATAGCTTGATTGTTTCAAACAGATGTTTTATTCTTGCGTTTAAAAAATATGTTTGAAACAATCAGGGGCGCAATAAATTGAATACTGCAAAAAATATTACAGCAGTTATTCCTTACTTTGGTTATGCAAGACAAGATAGAAAAGTAGTACCACGAACATCTATTTCAGCAAAATTAGTTTCAAATTTAATTACAAAAGCCGGAGCAGATAGAGTTGTGACCATTGATCTTCATGCTGGTCAAATTCAAGGTTTTTTTGATATTCCGGTTGACAACTTGTTTGGTACACCCATTTTTGCAAGGCATGCTAAAAAAAATATAAAAGATAAAAATATTATTTGTGTAGCTCCGGATGTGGGTGGAGTAGAAAGAGCTAGGGCTCTTGGAAAATTATTGAATGTTGGATTGGCAATTATTGACAAGAGAAGACCGACGCCAGGCAAATCTAAAGTAATGAATATAATAGGTAATGTTAAAGATAAAACGTGTATTATGGTTGACGATATAATTGACTCGGGTGGGACGATTGTAAATGCTGCGAAAGCTCTTAAAGATCGAGGAGCAAAAGATGTTTATGTATATGTTACTCACGGAGTTTTAAGTG
>CAYUOB010000092.1:0-11329 GCA_964446145.1 uncultured Desulfobacula sp. | reverse complement strand
AGTTGTCCATATGACGGCTTTTTTGAATTCTGTACCCTGTTCACCCATATAAAAAGCCAGTTTTTCGCTCAGTTCCAGGTCCGGCCTGGAAATTCCGGGATATTTATCAATTCTGATATAATTTGCAGAGGTTCCCTCATCTGCAATTGCCTTTGAAGGAAGGACAATATCACCCGGATTCAGGGTTTCAACCACTGCACCGCACCATCCCAGTACAATTATTTTACGCGCTCCCCTTGCAATCAGGGATTCCAGAAGCATTGCAGCATAGGGCGCCCCTATAAAAGGCCCTGAAATACTTGTTCCCTGAAAATCCGCATCAGGAATGATCAGGGAACTGTTAAAAAAAGATATTGTTCTGAAGGAGCCGCACCTTGTTTTCATGAGTCCAAGATCCGGCTTGCAGCTTATCATGATTGCAACAGGGCCGATGTCCGGTGCTTTTCTTGCGCCAAGCACCGGAACAACAGACTCTTTATTCAGGTCCGACCATGTCGGATAATTCATCCTTTACCTCATCAATGATATCATAAAGCCACATAATATCTTCAATTGAAAGTCTGCCCGCCTTTGAGGGAGCTCGGTCTGTTCCGTCTTTTTTCTTCAGAATTCTCGGGCCTATCTGTACCTTGGGCTCCCCGTCTCCGTATTGGTGAATTGAGATCAAAAGCCCTGTGTCCTCGTTCTTCCATTCCTTGAGTTTTTTATCCTTTTCAGGATCATATCCTGCCATATCTGTATTTTCCTTTTCTATTCAATTAATATTAAAGCCTTGAAAAATCGGCAATATTACTGAAAAGTCCTGAAACTGCCGATAAAAGCCCGATTCTGTTCAGCCTGATTCTTTCATTTTCTGTCATTACCATTACATTGTCAAAAAAAGCATCAACAACCGGTCTCAGGTCTGCAATCTTCTGCAGTGCACCGTCATAATCACCGTTTGCCGTCAGTTCTGCAACAATATCCTTGGTCATGCGGGCTTCTTTGTGCAACTGCCGTTCAGAATCATCCTCAAACAGCGACTCATCAATACCAGAAAGGGAACCTGCCCCTGCCTTGCGTATTATATTTTCCACACGCTTGAATGTAACGGCAAGCGGCTCAAAATCAGGTTTTTTTCTCAGGCTGTCCAGGGCTTTTATGCGTAATGCCACATCAGGCAGATTGTCAAATGATGCCTGCATGGCTGAATTTACCGCTTCCTTTGAAAATCCTTTTTCACTGAAAATACTGACCATTCTGTTTTTCAGAAAGTCCAGCACAAGCCCTGCTGTTTCGCCCTTGTTTTTCATATTGCCGGCAAAGGGATCAAGAGCCCGGTCAACCAGGGCATCAAGGGAAAACTCATAATTTTCCTCCAGCATGATCTGAATAATTCCTATGCCAAGACGGCGCAGGGCATAAGGGTCTGCACCCCCCGTGGGAATCAGGCCCACTGAAAAACACCCGCAGATTGTATCCATCTTATCAGCAATGGCAAGAAGACATGCAACCTGGTTCTCAGGCAGTTTTCCTCCTGAACGGACAGGCCTGTAATGCTGTTCAATGGCAAAGGCAACCTCAGGGTCCTCGCCTGCTTTTAAGGCATATACTCTTCCCATGACTCCCTGAAGCTTTGTGAACTCAATCACAACCTGACTTACAAGATCAGCCTTGCATATCGCAGCAGCCCTTTTAAGCTTTTCAACAAGAGCCTGCCTGTCTCCATGGCCGGATATCTGCGCCAGATATTCAACAAGGGTTCCTGTTCTCAGGGTTTTATCATGCACGCTTCCAAGCTTTTCCTGGAAAGTTACATTTTTAAGCTTAAGTGCAAATTCATCAAGTGAAGATGCAATATCAGCCTCATAGAAAAATTTTGCATCTGACAGGCGGGCACGCAGCACTCTTTCATGGCCTGCCGCAACAAGGGACATATCCTTTGCCTTTGTATTATTCACTGCAATGAACAAAGGCTTCAGGTTTCCATCATCATCGGTCAGGGCAAAATATTTCTGGTGTTCGCGCATTGCAGTTATAAGCACCTCATCCGGAACCTCAAGAAACCCGCCATCGAATTTCCCGACAACAGGAAAAGGATATTCCACAAGGTTGGTCACGGTATCAACAAGTTCCTGATCTTCGAGGATACGTGCATTATGCTGTCTTGCACATTGTTCAACAGCATTCACAAGCATATTTTTCCTTTTTTCAATATCAGGAATAATACCAAGCGACTCTGCAATGTTTTCATAATCATCTGCTGTTTTCACAGGATGTTTGCCAGGATGCATGAACTGATGGCCGAAAATATATGATGAAGATTTGATATTGCCGAGTTTAAAGGACAATATTCTGTCCCCCACAAGGCCCAGAAGGGAGATCACAGGCCTTGCAAAACTGATGGAAAGATCACCCCAGCGCATGCTTTTGGGAAATGGAATGGCAAGAATCTGCTTTTCAAGGGCTCTTTCAAGTATGGAAACAGCAGATTCACATTTTTCTTCAATCACAGCAGTCAGATAGCGGCCTTTTTCCGTGTCCTCAACTTTTATCTGATCAAGTCCTACACCCGCCTTTTCTGCAAATTTTTCCGCAGCAAGTGTGGGATTGCCGTTTTCATCAAACCCAACGCGTTCCGGAGGCCCTGTAAGCACAGAAGTTGTTTTTTCCTGCATTTCAGCCAGATTTTCAATCATCAGGACAAGCCTGCGCGGAGTGCCTGCTATCTTTGCACTGCCATGGGCAATTCTTGACCTGTCAAGAACGGCCAGAATATTTTCCCTGAATGCCTCAAGGGCTGGAATAATATAACCGGCCGGTATTTCCTCGGTACCGATTTCTATCAGCAAAGTATTCATTTTAATTATTCCCTCCCTTTTTCAGCAGTGGATGGCCCATTTCCTCCCTCTGACGCACATAAGTTCTGGCACATGCCCTTGCAATATCTCTTATGCGCTTGATATATCCGGTTCTCTGGGTCACGCTTATGGCGCCTCTGGCATCCAGCAGATTAAAGGTGTGGGAACATTTGAGCCCGTACTCATAGGCCGGAATGGCAAGGCCCTTTTCAATTATGCGATAGGCCTCTGCCTCATACTTGTTGAAAAGCTCAAACAAAAGGTCCACATCTGCAATTTCAAAATTATATGTGGACTGCTCCACTTCCTGCCTGTGGTAGACATCCCTGTACGTAATAGTGTCATTCCATTTCAGGTCAAACACATTGTCAACACCCTGAAGATACATGCAGATACGCTCAAGACCATAGGTAAGTTCAACCGGCACAGGTTTTACCTCAATGCTTCCTGCCATCTGAAAATAGGTAAACTGAGTCACTTCCATACCATCCAGCCATACTTCCCATCCAAGGCCTGATGCACCGAGGGTTGGAGATTCCCAGTCATCTTCCACAAAACGGATATCATGCTCAAGAGGATCAACGCCCAGAACCTTCATGGAATCCAGATAAAGCTGCTGCACATCAGGCGGGGAAGGTTTCAAAATCACCTGGTACTGGTAATAATGCTGGAGCCTGTTGGGGTTTTCACCATAACGGCCGTCTGTCGGGCGCCTTGAAGGCTGTACATAGGCAACACGCCACGGTTCAGGCCCAAGGGCCTTGAGAAGGGTTGCAGGGTGAAAAGTGCCTGCACCGACTTCCATGTCATAGGACTGGATAAGAACACAATCCTGCTGAGCCCAGAATCTGTTCAGGTTTAAAATTACATCTTGAAAATTCATTTTACTCCATTTTTCAAACTATAAATTAGGGTTAATTTATGATTATACCTTTATGATCAATCTTGGTGTCAAGGATCCTGCCACGGTCAACCTGTGCCAGAACTTTCCGCCAGCATGGTTCCAGCTTCCTGATACTGCCGTTTTCTCCCACAGCCCAGAGGCATCCGCCCCCGCCCGCTCCTGTGAATCTTGCCCCGCAATCACATTCAACTGCCATTTCAAACAATTTTTTTCCTGTATTGTCAAGCACATCAGGGGTCATCTCAAGCCTGATACGGGTCTCCTGATTCATGAAATCCGCAGCCAGTCTGAAATTGCCCGACCTGACAGCCTGTGAAAATTCATGGGTGATCTGTGCAATTTTCTCAAATTCAGACCTTGTTTTCCCGCTTATAAAAGAATGCACCCATTGAGAATTAATATCCTTGGACACATGGGGGATTCCGCAATAGGCAACCAGAATATTGGAATTAAAAGCATCTGCATCTATAGTTTCAAAAACAGGCCTGCGCTCAAATTCCGGGCTTTTTGCCCCCATTTTCCAGATCCACTGGTTAACCCCGCCAAAGGCGGCTGCAAGCTGATCCTGCATACCGCAGGGAACACCTGCCACACTTGCCTCTATATAATGGGCAAGCCAGGCAGCCTGCCCCCTGTCAGCATCCATTTCAAGGGCATGGAAAAATGCCGACACAAGGCCTACTGCAGCAGATGATGACCCTCCAAGAGCGCTTCTGGGCGGAGATGATGATTCAATTTCAATATGAACCCCGTGTGCATTGAAATAAGAGGCAACAGCAAACATCAGCCCGAGCGGATGAGTAAAATCAGCCATGTTCTTTTTAAAAACAGTGCTTTGAAACCCCTTTGATGATACCTTGACAAAATTTTTGTCCCAGGGGTGGAGTTTCACAATGGTTCTTGCGTCAAGGGCAATGTTGAAGCTTGAAGGAACAGCAGAATTAAGCGGAAGGTAAAAGCTTATGATATCAAGGGTTCCGCCAAGATCCACCCGGCATGGCACAGAAACACATATTTGTCTGGAATCAAGTATTTTTTCAAAATTCATTTTTCCCGTCTCAACTGCCTTAAAAATTTAAGGCTTTTAAAATCCTTTCCAATGTGAAAAGGAATGAATGCCTCCAGCAGCCTCTGGCCCTCTGATATGGCAAAATCTGAAAATCTGATCCTGTCCATTCTGTTCTCATCTGCCGTATTGATCCAGAAGAGCTGTTTCAGGGTGCCTTTTGAGATCATGATCCCGTCAGTTTTTCTGGTGCCAAGGCATTTTGCGCATATAATACGTCCCTGTTTCAGGTCAAACACAATATTTTTCTGGTCAATATGATCAATTCCGGTCCTGCATTCATTGCAATAATCAATGCATGGGGAAAATCCTGATATGCTCATGAACCTGATCTGAAACACAAGGCTGATCACTTCCATTTTCATGTTTCCGGCATCAAGGGCCCCAAGGGAAAACAAAAGCAGGTCATAAAGATCCGGCTGAGCCTTTCCTTCCTCCAGCCAGGCGTTTATCAGCTCAGCCCAGAAGCTTGCATAGGCTGTCTTGAACACATTATATCGTATATTTGCAAACCCGTTTTCAAGATCAGCCTGACAGAGTATGGTCATGCTGCCCCCTTTTCTTTTCGGGAACCTTAAATCAATGCGGTCAAGGGAAAAAAGGTCAAGCGCGCCTGAAAATCTTTTAACGCTTTTTTTGGCATTTTTCGCCATGACAGACATTTTTCCGTTTGCCTGCGTAAAAAAATTTATGATCAGGTCATGATCACCATATTCGATTTTTTTAAGCAGAATGGCATCTGTACTCAGGTCTGGCATAAAAACCACCGGCACAAAATCACAGCATTATTTTGATTGCAGCCCGTTTTTTCAGGGCTTCAAGCCATGTTTCAAATTTGTTTTTCACTTTCTGTCTGTAAAGTATCTCATGTATTTCATCATGCGCCTGCTTATAGGTTTTTCTGCCCTTAATAACAATATCCTCAATATAAAAAATCTGAAACCCCCTGTCCGTGGAAATCACAGGTGTGTATTCTCCTTTTCCAAGCCTTGAAATACTGTTTTTGACAGATTCTGAAAAATTTTCAATGTCAAACATTCCAAGGTCACCTCCATCGGAAGCGTTTGGTGCTGTGGAATATTGTTTTGCAAGGGCGGCAAAGTTCCCGCCGTGATCAAGTTTCTTTTTCACCTCCCTGATTCGGGATTCATCATCCATTAAAATATTGCGCAGGTGATAACGTTTGCTGCCTGCGTATCTGTCTTTGTGGGCATCATAATATGCCTTTATATCAGATTCTGTTACAACAACCTTGGATTTCACTGCAAAATTAATAAGCCTTGCCTGAAGTATCTGTTTTTTCACATTTTCACGGTATTCATCCAGGCTAAGCCCTTCGCGTGCAAGGGCAGCCCTGAACTCCTCCTTTGACAGCCCTCTGCTCTTTCTGACATTCTCAACGGCATTGGTGATTTCATTGTCAGATACATTAATATGATATCTTCCGGCTTCCTGATGGGTCAGGGACTGATCTATCAATGCATTGAGTATTTTCTTTTTAAGATCCTTTATCATCTGCTGCTTTTTTTCATCCGGATAAGATGAAGATTCAATGTTTTTCACATATGGAGCAGCTTCCCTGTCAAGCTGGACAAGAGTTATGATATCATCGTTTACAATGGCAACAATCCTGTCAACCACATCTGCATGGGCATAAAACACTCCTGCCGGGCAGCAGCATAAAATCATTACCACAAAAACAAACAGATTAATTTTCTTTTTCATTCTCATTTCCCTTAAACTTGTTAATCCCCATCAAAAAATGTTTTAACTGCTTCATATCAATCTCAACCGGATATTGTTTTTCAAGTCCTGCCAGCCATGTTTCATACTGATCCTGGGCTTTTTCCCGCCTGAGGCTGGACACAAGCTGTTTTTCCTGTTCAAGCCTGTTCAGTTTTCCTGATTTACCGGCAGAAGATGCCATGTGATTTTTGTAGAACTCAACAATATCGTCTGAAGAAATATTTATTTTTTTTCTAAGATCCCTGTCAATGAGCCTGTCAATTATCATATCCTTTCTGAACCGTTTTTTCCAGAAATCATATGAGATTGCATTTTCCAGCAGAATCTGGTTAAAGCTGTCTGCAGGATAATCCTGTTTGAATTTTTCGACAGCATCCTCAAGCTGCTGGTCAGAGACAGTGATGCCCTTATCCATTGCTGCACTCAGCAGCACAATTTCCTGAGAAAGGTCATCTGCCAGGGACATGACCATTTCATTATATGCTTCAGGATCCTCAGTAATATTATAGGGATATCCTGCTTTTTTAAGATCAAGCTCTTCACTGAAATCATGGGGCGTAACAATAATGAATCTGGTTTTAAGCACATAATCAGGACAAGGTTTTTTCTCATTTTTTGAGCACCCTGCCAGGCTGAAACACAGAAGCGCCATCCCCAGAACAAAACATGTTTTAAAAAACTTCATAGGTTCCTGATTTTTCATTTTCAATATTCCCGGCTTATAAAGATTATATGAATATCATCAGAACAAGGTTTGTGCAAGATAATTAACAGGCCGGCAAAAATTGCCACAGAGGGGCGCTATTCATGGCGGGAGCGATGAATGGCAGTCACAGAGGAAAGTATCCTGTTAAGGTCAGGATCTGAATAAGAAAAGTCTTTACAAACCCTCTTAAGCTCAGAAGACAGACGGGCATATCCCCACACACATCTTCTGAAGGTTTCGTCATGGCCTTCCCTTTTAAAATAATACGGCAGGTTGACCTCAAAAAAGGAAAGGCTGTCAGCGTTCCTCAGAATATCGGCTTCAGGGCTGCCTCCTGTTTCATGCATCCTGACAAGGGAGCATGCTCTGGTGACAACACAAGGATCCACCCTGCACCTTACGAGAATTTTTTCCAGAATTTCAGCGCTTGCAGCAGCATGTGCAGCCTTGAAATCATCATAATCATCATAATCAGAGCGCTGAATTTTCCTTTTCTCATCCGCGCGTTCAATATCATGGGCAAGGGCAGCAACAATCATGGCTTCATCGGGGTTCCCGGCAAGCCTGCATACCCATTCAAGGACGTTTTCGGCATGCAGGGCATCTTCAGGCACCCTGGAGCCTGATATCAGTGCACGGATGATTTTTTTTGCCCTGTCAATATTATTTACCATTTCTGCATATAATAATACGGTGTATTGTTGCGGCATTCATGATCACTGCCGTCAGAACCAGGGCAGCAAAGGCCTGATTGAAAACCGCACCCAGAAAAACAATGAACATCCTGATATCGCGGCCTATCCTGATTGCATGTTTTTGTATGCGTTTTTTCATGAGCCTGTCATACTTGTCTGCTGTATAACTGAGCACAAATGAGCCTGTAATGGACATGAAACCTGCAAGCAGCACCCAATGCGCCATTGCAGAACCATACAATGCATGAAATGTCAGGCCGGCCAGCACAAAGGCGTCAGAGTACCTGTCCAGCACCGCATCAAGCCAGCCTCCATATTCCGATGACAGATACTTCAGCCTTGCCACTTCTCCATCACACCCGTCAACAACAGATGCAGCCTGGGCAAGAATCCCTCCGGCAGCAAGAAACCCGTATCCCGGCATACCCACCATGACTGCAGCGGCAACTGACATTAAAAAGGAAAAAACAGATATCTGGCTGGGAGAGATATCATATTTCACCAGAACCGAAGACAGCCTTGAGGACAGCGGTCGGTTCAGCCATCTGGAAACAGGCCCGTCCCCCTGTTTCCCGCTGACAGACAGAAGAATCAGTTTTTCAGCTTTTTTATGGGCAGCCTCATCATCGACATCAATCCATGATCCCTTTAAACCACAGCATTTTACCTGCCTGTTTTCCGCCATAATGCGCAATGCTGCCGTAAGACTTGTGCCCCTGCCTGTGTTCATTGAATGCTCAAGCGCATCAAACAGGGCACAGGAACACAAGAACAGGCCTGTGTCAATTCCGTTGAATCTGTCTATATCCTTGCCTATATCAAGGATATATCCGTTTTCATGCCAGACTTTTGTCGCATCATCCATATCTGCAAACGAAGTGTCAGGATCAGTATCCACTGCCAGGAGCACCTCGTTTTCTTTCACGCTTTTCTCCTTTAAAGCTTCAATCGCCATAGAATCAAAAAGATGATCACCCATCATCAGGAAAAACGGTTCATCCATTTTCTGTCTGGCCTTTAGAACCGAGACACCGTTTTCCTTATGCCACTCATTGTTCCTTATAATATTGATATTTGCATTCAGGCGCTTTGCAAGCTGTTCAAGAAATCTGTCCAGCCTGTCAGCCATATATCCGGTAACCACATACAATTCATCGATACCGCCGTCCAGAGCAGTTCTTATGATACGTTCAATAAGAGGAACACCCATGACAGGGGTCAATGGTTTTGGCCTGCCACCGCTTATTTTTCTGAGCCTGGTTCCCTTTCCCGCTGCAATAATAAGCCCTTTCATTAATCTTCAATCCTCAGGAATCATGTTTTTGCCATATAAAGAGAAAAAACCGGGTTGCAAAGCAATATACCTCACAACTCGGTTCTCTGTGCATATCAATTACGCTGCTGCATTCTCCTTTTTCATACCGCCCGTATCTGCGCAGGCGTTTTCAATAAACTGCTCTGTTTCCATATATGCCCTGGCATCTGTGTACTGCACAGGGGGATGTTTGCACAGATATGAGGAAGGCCCTGTGAGGACGCCGCCGATACCACGGTCAAGGGCAAGTTTTGCACAACGGATTGAATCAATTGCCACGCCTGCTGAATTGGGTGAATCTTCCACGGAAAGCCTCAGCTCCAGATTCATGGGCACATCGCCGAACAGCCTGCCTTCCATGCGGATAAAACAGATTTTGTTATCCTTCTGCCATGCCACATAGTCACTGGGGCCCACATGAATATTGTCATCTTCAAGGCGGGAAGCTGCAACCGCCTGGACTGCCTCTGTTTTGGACTCTTTCTTTGATGCAAGCCTTGTCCGGTTCAGCATATTGAGGAAATCAGTATTGCCTCCTGTATTAAGCTGGTATGTTCTTTCCAGTTTGACCCCGCGTTTTGCAAACAGGTCGGTCAGGGCCCTGTGTGTGATTGTGGCTCCGAGCTGGGCTTTTATGTCATCGCCTATTATGGGAAGATTCTTCTGTTCAAAGCGTTTTGCCCATTCAGGATCACTTGCGATGAATACAGGAATATTATTGACAAAAGCCAGGCCTGCTTCAAGTGCACATTCTGCGTAAAAACGTGAAGCCTTTTCAGAACCCACGGGAAGATAGTTCATGAGAATTTCAGCACCGGAATTTTTAAGTATGCTTACAACCTCTTTTTTTGAGGGTTCAGGATTGTCAGCAGGCAGGAAAGTATGCCTGTCAGGATAGTCTTTCATGTGGTCAGAGAACCCGTCAAGAATCTTTCCCATTCTGACAATCGTGCCGGTTGCAGGGATGTCATTGCAGAAAACGGTTGTGCAGTTCGGGGGAGCAAAAATGGCATCGCGCACATCAAGTCCGACCTTGCGTTTGTCAATGTCAAATGCTGCAACCACTTCAATATCCATAGGCCTGAACCCGCCTATGTTCCAGTGCATAAGCCCTATGGCGTCTTCCCGTTTCTTGTTCCGGTAATAATAAATACCCTGAATAAGAGAACTTGCACAATTTCCCATACCAACAACAGCAATTTTGATTTTATTCATAATCATATACCTCCAGTAATACTATTATGAAAACAAGGGCAGAGCCTGAGAATCCATAATATTCAGGCCTGCACATAATTTCAGAATATGTGAACGGACAAAAAAATTATGTGTTGTCAAAGCTTACAGAGGAGTGGGATGATCCGGCAGGAAAAATTTGCGGGTTGATACAATGAAGTGAAAAACTGAACTCAGTGATTTTTTTTGAATCATGGTCTTTTCTGGAAAAAATTTTATTTTTTTAAATTCCATTACTGCCTCCATTTAAAAAAATTCATTCAAACCAGATAAAATTGATTTTATAATCTCCTTTTTTTCAAAATTAAAACCAAAGGGTTTTCATGAACCGAACTGAAATAAAATATTCACAGATCGGCTTTTGTCAAGACTGGTCATTGTATGCCCGGAAAATGGCAGGCAATCATATGATCCGGATTGTTTCTGTCCGCCAGCAGAGCAGGTTCCCTGGCACGGCAGATATCCCGTGCATGATCACACCTGGTATTGAATCTGCACCCCTGGGGAGGATTTTCAACGGAAGGCAGCTCTCCTTTCAAAATAATCCTGTCCCTGCAGGCCTCAGGATCAGGCACGGGAATAGCAGACAGAAGCGCACGGGTATAAGGATGTCCGGCATGATTATAGATATTGTCAGTATCGGCGATTTCAACGATTTTTCCAAGATACATTACAGCAATTGTGTCTGCAATATGCCTGACAACTGACAGATCATGTGAAATAAAATTATAGGTAAGATTCTTCTGGTGCTGGAGTTCGAGCAGAAGATTCAGAATTTTTGACTGCTCTGAAACAGCCCGCGCAGAGTCAGGCTCATCACATAT
>CAYUOB010000091.1:0-11462 GCA_964446145.1 uncultured Desulfobacula sp. | reverse complement strand
AATCGGCTTCCATAATACCTGAAAGATCAGGATTGTCAATGCATGTATGAGCATCCATGGTTTCTGACACAAGCCGGAAGATATCCTGAAAACCTATGCGTTTCTCAAGAAAGGCCTGTACAGCAACTTCATTTGCCGCATTGAAAACCGCAGGCATTGTACCCTTTTGCCTGCATGCTTCAAATGCAAACAAAAGAGAGGGGAATTTTCCTGTATCAGGCTTTTCAAACATCAGGGATTCAAGATCAAAAAAATCAGGAAAATCCATTTCAAGGTCAAGGCGTTCAGGCCCTGAAAAGGCATATGAAATAGCGGCCTTCATGTCAGGAAGCCCCATCTGAGCCATGATTGTGCCGTCCTTGAACCCCACCATTGAATGAATTATGCTCTGGGAATGTATCACCACTTTTATGTCATCCGGGTCAACATTAAAAAGATGGACAGCTTCGATGATTTCAAGGCCTTTGTTCATCAGGGTGGCAGAATCAATGGTTATTTTTTTGCCCATATCCCAGTTTGGATGGTTCAGTGCATCTTCCACTTTTATGCTGGCAAACCTGTCATGGGGAGTATTTTTAAAAGGCCCGCCTGAAGCAGTCAGAAATATTGTTTTAAGATCCTTTTGCCTGTTCCCCTGAAGACATTGAAAAATTGCGCTGTGTTCACTGTCAACCGGCAGAACCGACACATTATTCCTGCGGGCTGCCTCCATGACTATAGCGCCTGCCATGACAAGGGTTTCCTTGTTGGCAAGAGCAATATCCTTTCCTGATTCAATTGCGGCAAGTGCAGGTTTAAGCCCGGCTGCCCCAACCATTGCAAGCAATGTCATGTCTGCATTGTCAAAGGCTGCGGCAAGGCAGTATCCTTCATCGCCGAAAACAATCTCGGGCTTATATTTTCCGGTCAGTTTCTTTTCCAGGGCAAAAGCCTTTTCACTGTCCAGCACACATGCCATCTGCGGCTTAAATTCCTCAATCAGACAGGCAAAAAGATCAATATTGGACCCGGCACTCATGGCAGTAACCCTGAACCTGTCAGGATGCATTCTTACAATATCAAGAGCGGTTGTTCCGATTGAGCCTGTGGCTCCTGAGATGGACAGATTCTTCATAATAAAGCCGCAAGAAAGATGTACAGAACCGGCACGGAAAACAAAAGCCCGTCTATTCTGTCCAGCATCCCGCCATGGCCGGGCAGAATATGACCGGAATCCTTCAGGTGAATTGCCCTTTTCATTGCAGATTCAAACAGGTCACCGACCTGGCCTGCAACAGCCATCAGGCAGGCTCCCGGAACAGTGATCAGGGCAAGGTTGAGATCATGGAAAAACACAAGACTGAAAACAAACCCGGCTGTCATGGCAGACACAATCCCTCCAAGGGATCCCTCGATTGTCTTATTGGGGCTTATATGGGGAGCAAGCCGTGTTCTGCCAAAAAAAGTGCCGGTATAAAATGCGCCGGTATCGTTTATGAAAGTCACTATCAGAAGCCAGATTATCCAGAACTGCCCGCCGTCCATCTGCCTGATAAATACAAGTGCAGCCAGGGACACGGGTATATATACAATTCCGAAAACCTGTTTTGCAGCAAGCCCTGCAATATCATGATACCTGGGAAATCCCCATAGAGTAAACACTGCAAGCCCAAGCATGTTAAGGATGAGAACAAAAAATTCAAGTTTCCACGATCCTAGACATGCAAGCATTACAAGGGCAAGGCATGAGGCATATGAAATTATTTTGAAAATCTGTGCGCCGGAATCTTCAGGCCATTTGCACATGATTCTCAGGTACTCGCGCATGGCAGAAACAGCGACCACGCACACCAGGGCAGCAAGTCCTGTAACCCCGCCCAGGACAAGGACGGCAATCACAAAAGGCCCGAGAACAAGGGAAGTTATCCATCTTTTGATGTGCTGCATTCAACCACCCTGCCGAACCGCCGGTCCCTTTTCTGAAAATCATTCAAAATTTCATAATATTCTTCTGCGGAAAAATCAGGCCAAAGGGTGCTGGAAATATAAATTTCAGCATAGGCGGCCTGCCACATCAAAAAATTGCTCAGCCTGTATTCCCCGCTTGTACGTATGATTAGATCAGGGTCTGGAATTGACCTTGTATAAAGATGATCCGAGACAAGCTCCTGTGTGATTTCATCCGGTGAGATGCTGCCTTCCCTGATTTTCACTGCAATTTCACGCACAGCATCTGTAATTTCCTGGCGGGATCCGTAACTCAGTGCAAGATTGAGCAGCATTCCTGTATTGGATGCAGTCAGGCCCATTGTTGTGTTGATCTCTTTTTGCACATCTGGCGGGAGTCTGTCTTTCTGGCCGATAATATTAAGGCGGATATTTTTGGCGGCAAGCTCTTCCCGTTCCGAGACAACAAAGCGCTTTAAAAGCATCATGAGAGCTTTGACTTCAGTTTTAGGCCTTTCCCAGTTTTCAGTTGAAAACGCATAAAGAGTAAGGTGTTTTATTCCGGCCTGTTTTGACGCCTCAACAATGGTGCGTACTGTTTTTGTGCCCTGTTCATGCCCCTTGACACGGTTCATCAATTTTTTCCTGGCCCACCTGCCATTGCCGTCCATTATAATGGCAACATGAGCAGGAATAAGGTCAGGGTCAAGAACCACCTGTTTTTCAAAGTCAGACTTCAAGAATTTCCTTTTCTTTTGCTGCAAAAATTGTGTCTAACTTTTTAATGAATTCATCCGTGGCTTCCTGGACAAGCTTCTGGGCCTTGTAACTGTCATCTTCTGAAATATCCCCGTCCTTCTGAAGCTCCTTGAGCATTTCATTGGCATCCCTGCGGATATTGCGGATGGCAACCTTATATTCTTCGCAGGTTCTGGCCACGGTTTTCACAATCTCCTTACGCCTTTCCTCGGTAAGGGGCGGTATTGATATTCTGATGATCTTGCCGTCATTGGAAGGGGTCAGCCCGAGATTGGCTGCAAGAATTGCCTTTTCAACCTGATTGATAACACTGACATCCCAGGGTTTTACAGTGATAAGCCTGCTTTCCGGTATGGATACGGTGGCCATCTGGGTCAAAGGAGTCTGAGTGCCGTAATAATCCACCCTGACATTATCCAGGAGTGCCTGTGATGCTCTGCCGGTTCGCACTTTTGACATTTCTTTTTCAAAAGCCTTTTCAGACTTGGCCATTCGTTCCCTGGTTTCCTGAATCACATCATTTATCATAACACCTGATCCTTAAATTATGCCTGTTTATTGTAAATCCTGGTTCCAACGCCCTCCTGTCCTGTTGCGGCACGAAAAATATTATTTTCCCGATGAAGGTCAAATACCTGCAGGGGAAGATCATGCTCCATGGCAAGAGAAATTGCAGTCATATCCATAACATGAAGCTGTTTTTCAATCACACGCATATAAGACAGTTCATGAAATACAACAGCATCATCATGAACCATGGGATCCTTGTCATAAACACCATCAACCTGAGTTGCCTTGAAAAGAATCTGAGCCCTTGTTTCATGGGCTCGCAACACTGCTGCCGTATCAGTTGTGAAATAGGGATTGCCCGTACCTGCAGCAAAAATCACAATTCTTCCCTTTTCAAGGTGGCGTATGGCTTTTCTGCGGATAAAAGGCTCGGCAATTCTGTCCATGGGTATGGCAGACTGCACCCTTGTGGGCACATCGCATTTTTCAAGCGCATCACAAAGTGCAAGGCTGTTTATAACAGTTGCCAGCATTCCCATGTTATCGGCGGAAGTTCTGTCCATGCCTGCCGAACTTCCTGCAACCCCCCTGAAAATATTGCCTCCTCCCACAACCAGGGAAATCTGTACCCCAAGGCGATAAACCTTGGCAATTTCCTCGGCAACATAATGAATCATTTCAGGAGTAATGCCAAAGCCCTGATTTCCCATCAGGGCTTCTCCGCTAAGTTTAATCAAAATCCTCTCAAACTCAGGCTCTGCGCTCAAGATTCTATTCTCCTATCTGAAAGCGTGCAAATCTTTTGATCTGGATATTTTCACCGATCTTGCCTATGGTTTCCTGCAAAACTTCGCTTATGGTTTTCTGAGGATCCTTGACATACTGCTGGCTCATCAGACAGACTTCCTTGTAAAATTTTTCTATCTTGCCGTCAACAATCTTATCAATAATATTTTCCGGTTTCCCTTCCTCAAGCATCTGGGCCCTGAAGATTTCCCTTTCCTTTTCAACCATTGCCGGGTCAACATCCTCAGGGTTCAGCCCAACCGGATTTGCCGCTGCAATATGCATTGCAATATTTTTGGCAAACTGCTGAAAATCCTCGGTTTTTGCCACAAAATCAGATTCACAGTTCACTTCAACCAGCACACCCAATTTGGCGCCGGTATGGATATAAGAATAGATAATACCCTCGGAAGTTGAACGGCCGGCACGTTTTGCCGCCTTGGCAAGTCCTTTTTTTCTCAGCAGCTCAACTGCCTTTTCCATATTCCCTTCTGCCTCAGCAAGAACTTTTTTACAGTCCATTATGCCAGAGCCGGTCGCTTCACGAAGCTCTTTTACCATTGCTGCAGTAATCTGCGCCATTTTATCTTAACTCCTTTGTATTTACTCGGTTTCCTGTGTCCTGGTTTCTTCTGCAGGAGCTGTTCTCCTGATAATTTTTTCAACAACAGGGCCGTCAGTTCCGTCAGAGACAACCTCTATGCCGACCTTTTCCTCTCCTGAGCCTTCTTTATGCTCTTCAGCGCCCTTGTCAGATTCTGCTCTCTGTTTTTCCTCATAAAGCTGTTTTCCTTCAATGCAGGCATCTGCAATACGGGAGGCAAAAAGGCGGATGGATCTTATGGCATCATCATTTCCCGGAATAACATAATCTATATCATCGGGATCGCAGTTTGTATCCACAATCGCAACTATAGGTATCCCAAGCCTTTTACCTTCCTTGACAGCAATTGACTCATTTTTGGGGTCAACAATGAAAAGTGCGCCAGGCAATCTTTTCATATCCCTGATACCGCCTATTGCAAACTCAAGCTTGGCTTTTTCCTTGAGCATCTTTGCCTGCTCTTTTTTGGGATAATTTTCAATGCTGCCGTCATTCTCAATGGATTTCAAAAAATGAAACCTTGTTATATTGTTTTTTATTGTCTGAAAATTTGTCAGCATGCCGCCAAGCCAGCGGTTCTGAACATAAAACTGCTCGGCACGGTTTGCTTCTTCATAAATTGCCTCGGAAGCCTGCTTTTTCGTACCCACGAAAAGAATATCCTGACCTTCCGCAGCCACGCTTCTTATGAAATCATGGGCCTGCTTGAACAATTTTACTGTCTGCTGAAGATCAATAATATAAATTCCGTTTCTTGCTCCAAAGATATATTTTTTCATCTTTGGATTCCAGCGTTTGGTCTGATGACCGAAATGTACTCCTGCCTCCAGAAGTTCCCTGATAGTAATGTAAGCCATTTGTTCTCCAAATTGATTAATGGTTTTTATCCGCCACCCAGTTCATCCCCGCAAATTCAACTTCCGCACAAGGCGTGAAAGCACCTGAATTTCAAGTCCCTGGATGTGAGTTTTTATTATCCAAACAAAATCCTACTTTCTATAGCAGAAAAATTTTTTTTAATCAATTGATTTTTTTGATCAAAGCAACCCTGTCATTGCCGGCAAGATCCTTTTTAAACACAGGCGGCAGATAGGCATCATACAGGCCTGCAATCTCTTCAATCCCCTGTTTCTGATCTGATCCCATTTCAAGGAGAAGGGCTCCGCCTTTTGCAAGGAATCTGTGGGCCTGCCCGATAATGATCCTGAAGCAGTCAAGCCCGTCAATGCCGCCGTCAAGCGCCTTTACAGGCTCAAACCCGGATATTTCAGGGGCAAGGCCGGGAATATCATCCAAAGGAATATAGGGAGGATTGGATACAATGAGATCAAACCCGGTCTCCGGGCTCAGACCTGAAAACCAGTCTCCTGAAAACATGGCAACTGACCCGCGGCCACCCAATATGCTTTCCGCATTGCGCACGGCAATTTCCACTGCCTCACAGGAAACATCATTTGCAAAATAAAGATTGTCCGGCATGGCCTTTGCCAGAGATACAATAACAGCGCCCGATCCTGTCCCAAGCTCAAGAACCCTGGCAGCGCCTTTGGCCGGCCTGGCATTTAAGATATCAATCGCCTGTTCAACAAGGGTTTCCGTGTCCGGCCTTGGAATCAGCACATCGTCTGTAACCATGAACTCGGAATCAAAAAAACCCTTTTCTCCGGTTATATAAGCGACAGGCTCATTCTGGCGGCGCCTCTTGATGAGAACCTTGAAATCAGCCAGTTCGTTTTTCTGCAAGGGGCGGTCAAACTGCATGTAAAGGTCTATTCTTTTCAGACCAAGACTATGGGCAAGCAGGATTTCCGCTGTCAGACGCGGACTGTCAATTGCATGCTGTTTGAAATAGGACTCTGTCCAGGAAAGCAGTCTGATGATTGTCCAGTCAGCCAATTTCCTTCAGTGCCTGTGCCTGGTAGTAAGTGGTGAGTTCGTCTATGATTTCCTGAATATTGCCTTCCATGATACTGTCAAGCTTGTAAAGGGTAAGGCCTATCCTGTGGTCTGTCATCCTGCCCTGGGGAAAATTGTATGTTCTGATTCTGCCGCTGCGGTCTCCTGTACCGACCTGATCTTTGCGTTCCGCAGCTCTTTTATTTTCCTCTTCCCTTATTTTTGCGTCCAGCAGCCTGGCCTTCAGCACTTTCATGGCCTTGTCCCTGTTCTTATGCTGGGATTTTTCATCCTGGCAGGTTGCCACAACTCCAGTTGGTATATGGGTGATCCTGACAGCGGAATCAGTGGTGTTCACAGACTGCCCGCCCGGCCCGGAAGACCGGAACACGTCAATCCTCAGATCAGCAGGATTTATATCAATGTCAATGTCTTCAGCCTCAGGCAGTACCGCGACAGTAACAGCAGAGGTGTGGACACGGCCCTGGGCCTCGGTTTCAGGCACACGCTGAACCCTGTGAGTCCCGCTTTCATACTTGAAACTGCTGAATGCCCCTCTGCCCTTGACAAGGCAGACAATTTCCTTGAATCCGCCCGCAGGAGAATCGTTTTTTTCAACGATTTCCATTGTCCAGTTTCGGGATTCAACATACCTTGAATACATGCGGAAAAGGTCTCCTGCAAAAATACCGGCCTCATCACCGCCTGTTCCTGCCCTGATTTCAAGCAGGACATTCTTGGAATCCCTTGGATCCTTCGGAATCAAAAGCACATTGAGTTCGGCATGGAGTTTTTCTATCCTGGCTTCAAGTTCCGGGATTTCCTCCTTTGCCATGGCCTGAACTTCAGGGTCGTCATCCTTTAAAAGTTCTTTTGCCTCTTCCAGCTCATTTAAAAGCCCTTCGTATTCCCTGATCCTGGGAACAATCTTATTCAGTTCCCCGTGTTCAATAAGATATTCCTGATATTTTTTCTGATCACTTATGACAGCAGGGTCGCTCAGAAGCTTTTCAAGCTTGACAAATTTTTCCTCAATGCCTTTGAGTTTTTTGATCATGATTTAAAAACTTAAAAAGGGCCTTTATGCCAAGACCCCTTTTGATGTCAGATTGTTAAAATTGACTAAATCAGCTTTGCAGCATCAAAACCGGCATATTTCTTTCTGAAGCGGTCAATTCTTCCGGCTGTGTCAACCAGTTTCTGCTTGCCTGTGAAGAAAGGATGACATTTGGAGCAGATTTCCACTTTAATATTCTCCTTTGTGGAACCTACTTCAAAAGTTGCGCCGCAGGCACATGAAGCCGTTGTCTTTGTGTATTTCGGATGTATTCCCTTTTTCATTTCCCTTAAAACTCCTTACCATGCCGGGATTTCCGGCAATTTATCGGTTCCTAAATTCCAGTCTTCATGAATTCATTAATTCAAGAAACTCTTTATTATCCTTTGTTCCCTGCATTTTTTCAAGTAAAAACTGCATGCTGTCCACAGAATTTAAACTTGACAGCAGTTTTCTCAGTATCCACACGCGGTTCAAAACCATTGGGTCAAGCAGAAGTTCCTCTTTTCTGGTGCCGGATTTATTGATGTCAATTGCAGGAAAAATTCTTTTGTCAGCAAGTTTTCTGTCAAGAACCAGCTCCATGTTGCCGGTTCCCTTGAATTCCTCAAAGATAACCTCATCCATGCGGCTTCCGGTTTCCACAAGAGCCGTTGCAATTATGGTCAGGCTGCCGCCTTCCTCAATATTCCTTGCAGCCCCGAAAAATCTTTTTGGCCTGTCAAGCGCATTTGAATCAACACCGCCTGACAGAATCTTGCCGGACGGCGGCATAACTGAATTATAAGCCCTTGCAAGCCTTGTGATACTGTCCAGAAGAATCACAACATCATGGCCCTGCTCAACAATTCTTTTTGCCTTTTCTATCACCATTTCAGCCACCTGGACATGACGCTCCGCAGGTTCATCAAACGTGGAACTTACAACTTCGGCATCAACTGAACGCGCCATATCAGTCACTTCTTCAGGCCTTTCATCAATCAGGACAATCATGGGTATGATATCCTTGTGAGCCTTGATCATGCTGTTGGCAATATTCTGAAGCAACATGGTCTTGCCGGCTTTTGGCGGTGAAACAATGAGGCCGCGCTGTCCAAATCCTATGGGACACATAAGATCAATCACACGCATGGAATAATTGTCAGATTCCGCTTCAAGGTTCATTTTTCTGTCAGGATAGAGGGGCAGAAGATTGTCAAATAAAATGGTTTCAGCGGCAAGTTCAGGATTCTGAAAATTAACAGCTTCCACTTTCAAAAGGGCAAAATAACGTTCAGAATCCTTTGGCTGACGTACCTGGCCTGAAATTGTGTCTCCGGTTCTGAGGTTGAATCTTCTTATCTGTGAAGGGGAAACATAAATATCATCCGGCCCTGGAAGATAATTATAGCCCGGGGCCCTTAAAAAGCCAAAACCATCAGGAAGAATCTCAAGAGTGCCCTCTCCGTAAATCTGTCCGCTCTCTTCTATATTTGCCTGGAGCAGAGCGAAAATCAATTCCTGCTTTTTCAGGCCGCCTATCCCCTTGATTTTATATTCCTTGGCAAGCTTTGTAAGCTCACTGATTTTCATCTTATTTAATTCTACAAGATTCATTCACTCTCCCAAATTTTGTTTATTATTTTTTACAGGCTTAAATTAATTATGAAGCGCACCTTATTTGAAGTCTGAAAGCCAAAAATGACATGAAAAAACAGACAGATGTTTGAAATATTTCAGCCTATTTCAGTCTGAAGATAAACTAATAAGTCAAAAACCTCATGTTGTCAAGAATTCTTTTTTAATTTTATTCAGAAAATAGTCAACAGATTCAAAGAGTTCCGGCACAGTACCCGTATTAATTATCACATGATCTGCAAGTGCGGTCTTTTTTTTCTGAGACATTTGAATACCAAGCATTTTCATGGCATCACAGGCATTAACCCCGTCCCGCTCACATATTCTGTTCACAAGCTCATCCTTTTCTGAAACCACTGCAAGGGTAACATCAAAATATGCATCCATGCCGGATTCAAACAGCAAAGGCACCTCAACAGCCACCACAGGCAGGGAAGTACATTCAGCATTATCCATCTGAAAGATCATTTCCTCAAGAACAAGAGGATGCACAATATTCTCAAGTTTTTTTTTCAGTTCCGGTTCGTTTATGATCATGCGCCTCAGCACAGCCCTGTCAAGCCTGCCGTCTTTGCCTGCAACCTCCGGCCCGAACTGCGCTGCAATCTTTTTAAAACCCTGTGTACCCGGCTCAACAACCTGCCTTGCAATCTGGTCACAGTCCAGAGTTACAATCCCTTTTTGCCTTAACCTTGAGCACACAAGGCTCTTACCTGAGCCGGCCGACCCTGTAATCCCGATTTTCACAATTCCGGCATCCGCGTTTATATCATTCATTGCAGCACCCTCCTGACCATCCTGCATAGAATTTGACTTATACCCCGGAATTATGATATTTTTCAAGCTCATTTTTACTCATAAACAGAAAGGATTTAAGTATTGTGGAAAGGACATTATCAATCATAAAACCCGATGGGGTGGCAAAAAATATAATAGGTGAAGTCATAAAACGTTTTGAAACGGACGGAATAAAAATTGCCGCCATGAAAATGATCCATCTTACAAAAAAGCAGGCCCAGGGATTTTATGCGGTTCACAGGGAACGTCCCTTTTTTGACAGCCTCACCGATTTCATGACTTCAGGCCCCATTGTGGTAATGGTGCTTGAAGGTGAAAATGTCATTGCAAGAAACAGAAAACTCATGGGAGCAACAAATTTCAAGGAAGCAGAAGAGGGAACAATCAGAAAAGATTATGCAACCGATATAGAAAAAAATGTTGTGCACGGCTCAGACGCACCTGAAACCGCTGCATTTGAAATCGGATATTTTTTCAATGACCTTGAAATACACTCCCGTTAGGCATACCTGATTCAAGACTGCGGCCCGGCACAACGGCCGCAGCCTTCTAACCCGGATGATAGCCCCCGGGATCAATCTCAACACAGGTAAACCCAAGCTGAGACAAAGCAGCATCAAGACCTATCAGGCTGCGTCTTTTTTCCAGCTCAGCCACCATTGCAGGCTCAACCTCAATAAGGGCTTTTACCCCCATGCATCTTACCCGTACCTGGGAAAAACCTGAATTCTTTAAAAAAACTTCCGCCCTGTCCAGACGCGCCAGATCCTCCGGCCTGATTTCACTGCCGGTCGGAATCCTTGTGGCAAGACATGACTGGGAAGGCCTGTTCCAGGCGGAAAGCCCCATATGTTTTGAAAGCATCCTTATATCAGCCTTTGCCAGGCCTGCATCTGCAAGGGGAGCAATAAAACCCAGCTCTCTGGCTGCTTTCAGCCCGGGTCTGACATGTTTCATGTCATCCAGATTGACCCCGTGAACCAGAAATTTTATCTTTCTTTCTTCCGCCTGGGCCTTTACAATGGAAAATATGTGTTTTTTGCAATGATAGCACCTGTCTTCATGATTGCGCACAATCTTTGTGTCCTTAAAAACATCTGTTTCAATGCAGACAAGGTCAAGTCCGGCCTGTCCCGCATTTTTCCGGGCACTGTCAATTTCTCCTGAGGGAACAAACCGGGAATTCACACTGATGGCAATTGTTTTTCCGGGGCAGGCACGGGCTGCCTTGCTCAGAAGAAAAGCACTGTCAATCCCCCCTGAGCATGCCACCGCAATACTGTCCATTCCTCCAAGGATTCTTTCAAGTTCTGCCACGCGTTCCCATACCTGATCCATATTTCAGTCCTTCCGGGACAAAATGTCGTTTCTGCCCGCAGCCGATTTATTCTTTCCAACGAATAATTTTGCTTGACTAAATATCAGGTTTGTTATATTAAGCCAAACATTAAATCTGCTGGGTGATCGTCCAACGGCAGGACTACGGACTCTGACTCCGTCAATTAAGGT
>CAYUOB010000090.1:0-11600 GCA_964446145.1 uncultured Desulfobacula sp. | reverse complement strand
GAAGTCTGCAAATATTTCCTTGAAAATTCCTGAATTTATTATTTGTTCGACAAGTTTTGAGTTGGCATTTTGACTAAAAGCAATCAAATTTGTAAAAATTTCAATTAGTTCATTCTCTGTTAAGGTCTCAGCGACCTTTCTTTTTTTTCTTGAGTCAACCTCAGTAGAAAATATGGGTTCGACTTTAAACCTATTGATCCTCTCAATTATTTCATCTATCTGCTTAGAAATTTCCTCGTTAATAACTTTAATTTCCCACTCCATGCTGTTTATTGACACATAACGTCCGCCGGCTGAGCTACGCTCCATTGGGCTTGATTTCTGCTTTATCTCATATCAAGCCCATTAAGCTGGAAAACAATTTCCATAGTGACTGATATTATCATTTTCAATATGGAAAACAAGAAAAATCTCTTAAGTTCCGGCAAATCTGATATTGAACTTGAATCACCTGGTGTGGTAGGTTTAACAGGAACACAAAGTTCAGAATATTTTAACAGACAGGATAATCTCATGAAACTTTTACGTGCATCTTATCTAATCATATACATTCTTTTTTTTGTGCTTATCCTTTGTCAGACAGGATACAGCAGCCCTAAAATATTTACCAACGGCCTTGGGATGCGCTTTGTGCTCATACCGGCTGGAACCTTTGTAATGGGAAGCCCTGAATCGGAAAAAGGGCATCAATGGAATGAAAAACAGCACATTGTTACCATTTCAAAAAATTTTTATATGGGTGAAACAGAAGTCACCCAGGGCCAATGGGAAAAACTTGTGGGGTTCAATCCTTCTTCGTTTTCCAAACTTGGCAAAAATTATCCTGTCGATACTGTTTCATGGTATCAGTGCATGGAATTCATCAGAGTATTGAACAAATGGGAAAAAACTGACAAATACAGGTTGCCCACTGAAGCGGAATGGGAATATGCATGCAGGGCAGGGTCAAAATCCGCTTTTTCCAATGGCCCTGTTACAACCTTTTCCTGCAACAAGCCAGAACCTGCCATCGTCAATATGGCCTGGTATTGTTATAATTCCGGGCTTGCGAGCCCTGCAAGGGATTTCAGGCCCCATCCTGTAAAAACAAAACTGCCCAACAAATGGGGGCTTTATGACATGCATGGCAATGTCCAGGAATGGGTACTTGATTCATGCAGGTGGAGAAATTTCTGGAGAACCCGGACAGGAGTATTCACCGATACATACAAGGATCATGTTGTTGATCCGCTGAGCAAAAAAGGAGACCGCAGAATCATACGGGGAGGCGGCTGGTATCAGACAAGCAGGTTTCAGCGCTGCGCATACCGGGGTTATTACAGCCCAAAGGCAAAGCGCAACAGCCTTGGATTCCGTATCGTCAGGATGCCCTAGTGTGGCGGGCCATATAAATACCTGCTGCCAGCAGGAAAATATCCCTGATCAATATCTCCAGGTTTGACAAGGTATTGCTGTGGGCGGCAAAGGAAAAACATCCGCAGTCAAAATTGTGTCCCCTCAGAAGATTGAATCCTATGATAAAAATAAAACCGCACAAAAGAGCATTGATGATAAAAAGCGCCGATCGCGGATAAAGGCCGAAAATCAGGCTCATACCTGCTGTAAGCTCAATGAACGGAACAATGATGGCAAGAATGTTAATGGCTGCCCCCGGAAAAATGCCATATCCATAAAGAATTCTGGCAAAACTGCCCGGATCAGCTATCTTGTGATAACTTGCACAGACAAATGTGATGCCAAGCACAAGCTTTATTATAAAAACAAAAGCAGCGGAATTATTCTTTTTCATTTTCCTGTATTTCATATCCTCTGTCCTGCCATTGCCTGAATCCTCCGGAAAACACCCTGACATTCTCATAACCCAGGTGAATCAGGCGCTCAGCCACGGTGTGGCTGTCAGTGCATTCAGGCCCTGAGCAATAAACCAGAATGGGTTGTTTTCTGTCAACAGAATGCATGAACCCGGCTATACGTTCATCAAAATCCACCAGGGGAAATGACATGGCCGAAGGCAGATGTCCCTGGTTATATATAAACTCAGGCCTGGCATCCAGAACCAGCCTAAGTTTTTTTTCAACAATATTTTTCACAATTTCAGGGTTATTTATCTCAATTGACGAATCAAGGCTGCCTGTTCTGGACACAGGATCAACAACCCCCTGTGACGGATCCCATTTTCCGGACAGCATAATGCCCGACGGAGAAAAATAATTGAACACAAGGCCGGTTATGACGGCGGCACTGACAAGAATAACAACCCCTTTGAAATCTTTTCCTGTCATTTTCATACAAGTCGGGATTTTATTTTTTTGAAATTATCCAGGCGCTGTTTTAAAACCATTAGCCTGAGCCATTTCTCAAGCAATGCAGATATTTTTTTTTCATGCCGGTCAGAGCCGGGCCCTGGCTCATGAATCGGATCCTGCGCCATATGGTTCAGGCGCTCCAGGGCATCTTTAACCTGATCTGAATCATCCCCGCGGGCGGCAACGGCCCGGTAAATTTCAAGAGCCTGGGTAAAACAGCCCTGATTCTCATAGATTTTTGCAAGCTCAATTGTTTTAATCATGGAAACTTCCTCTTTTTAGCAGGCTTTTCCTTAAAAATAAATTCATCTTCCTCAGCCATGTCGTGTTCATGTTTTGCCAGATATCTGATATATTCCATATCAGTTTTCAAACCTGAAATTTCATCTTCAAGCCTGTGGTTTGCAATATCAATCTTTTCAATCTGTGCAAGGGCAGCTGCCTTTTCATGTTCAAGCCTTTTATAATCAAGATATCCGTTATCTGAAAATACAATAAGGCACAGCAGGGCCAAAATGATTACAAAAGCAATAACATAACCTGTTTTCTCAATCCCTGTCATTTGTTATCCCCTGTTTCAGCATTGCAAGTTCAGGGCTTGAAACAATAAAATTCACCATAAAATAAAAAACAGCTCCAAGGCAGACCAGCCCTGCCACACCAAAGCCATACCAGACAGTATCCGGTTTTACAAGCTCTGCCATGTAAGACCCTGCAAATTTCACCAGAATAAACATTATACCAGACAAAAAAAGCGAGCGGCAAGCAGAAACAACAATCCTTTGTTTATTCAGTTTCACAATTCCCGGAATTTTCATAAAAAGGACGGCAAAACCGGCAACAGAGGAAAGGCAGACAGACATAACAACCCCTTTAAGGCCAAAAGGTCCTATGAGAACAAAACACAGCACAGGATTCAACAAAATGGATATCAGGCCGGAATAAAAAGGAATCTTTATCTGCGACAGGGCATGATAAAGAGTCACAAACAAACGTACCCCGGTAAAGGCCCACAACCCTGTAACAAGAAAAAACAGGCACTCGGATGTTTTGCGTACGGATTCAGGATCAAACGCTCCCCTGCCGAACAAAAGAGTAATAATCTGCGTATCAAGGGCCATCAGCCCTGCCATTGCAGGAATGGTGACAAAAAATACAAGCCTGGCCCCATTTGAAAAAAGCTGTGCGATTTCATCCATCTTACCCATTGCAGCTTTCCTGGACAGATCCGGAAGAAAAACAGTTGCAACTGAAACCGTAAAAAGGGCCAGAGGAAACTGAACCAGACGTTCTGCATAATAGATAAAGGATACACTGCCTTCTTCAAGCCTTGATGCAAAAAACGAGGCCACACTTATATTTATCTGATATGAAGCAGCCCCGATCATGCATGGGAACATGGTTTTCAAAATCCTCATCACCCTGGGACGGACAGAAACGACATCATTTAAAATTTGTGAAAAAGAACCTGGCAGCATCCTGAAATGCACCATCATGGGAATCTGAATCACAAGCTGAAGCACACCTCCAACCGTGACCCCCATGGCAAGCCCGATGACAGGCACCTTAAAATAATGCGGCACAATGATTGCCGCTGTTATAACAGCAAGATTGAACATGACAGGAGCCAGAGCAGGAACTGCAAAATTGCCCAATGAATTCAGGACTCCCATGCAGATGGCAGTCATCAGGATAAGCCAGAAATACGGCAGCATCAGCTTAAACAATACAATGGTAAGCCCGGCCTTATACGGAATATTCTCAAACCCCGGAGCAATCACCCTTATGATCAGAGGAGCCAGCAGAATACCTGCAAGCATGATAACAATACCTGCCGCACAAAGAATGCAAAACAAATAAAACACAATTGACACTGCCTTTGAATGGCCTTCCCTTTCAAGGGTTTCTGAAAACACAGGCACAAAGGAAAGCCCTAAAATACCTTCGGCAAACAATTTGCGCAAAAGCTCAAACGGCCTGAAAGCGATAAAAAAAGCATCGGTCTGAAAACTGGTTCCAAAATACATGGCAATCAGCGAGTCCCGGACAAGCCCCATAACCCTGCTGCCAAAGGTTAAACTGCTTACAACCACTGTATTTTTAAATATCTTTTTCACATGTTTTCCTTGACAAAAAACAATAAACCATATATTTTTCTGCATTTGAAATATGGTTTACATTTAAATTCAATCAACTTATAAAAGGAGCTAGAACGCGTTGGCTAACCATAAATCTGCAAAAAAACGTGCAAAACAAAGTCAGGTCAGACGGCTTAGAAACAGATCCGTAAAAACCACTCTCAAAAACCTGGAAAAAAAACTTCGCGCTGCCAAGGAAGAAAATTCGGCAGACAAGGATGAAATACTGAGAAAAACTCAGTCCGCACTTCACAAAGCTGCCAAAAAAGGCATTATCCATAAAAAAACTGCTTCCAGGAAAATTTCAAGGCTTTTCAAATTCATGAATTCTTAGAATTACCACGTTTTTGATATCTGAATAACAGTCAACAGGAGCTGCACCCATTATATACAGGTGAGCTCCTGTTTTAGTAATTCAGGTACTTAAAAATTGTTCTGCATTCTGCCCACCAGCTTTTCAGCTATTCTGACTGCTATCTTTTCCAGAGCCTGTTTTTTATTGGCCTCGTCCGTTATTTTATCTGCAGACACATTGTATTCCTCATGCCAGGAAAAATCCGTAACAGACCAGACAGTCTCCCCGTCAGCATCCACAAGTTTAAGATCAACCATTGCAGAAACCCTTCGTTCAACCACTGACTCGGAACTTGAACGGGACAAAGTCTCAAATGTAACTGATTTGATTGCTCCTTCAAGCACAGGGACATTTTCAGCATTATCAACCACCCTGGTATCTGTTTTCTGCAGAATCTCCCTGACAAGGGCATTGGCAAATACCGTTTCCGCACCTGTTTCAGAAGTCCTGTTCGTTAAAATCTGAACATAAACCCGCTTAAAATTATTTTTAAGGTAACCCCCACCCTCAAAATGATAGCCGCAGGCTGTTATCATGCCCATGATCATCAATACTGCCAAAATCCATTTTAAATTTTTCATATTTAAACCACAATATTGACAAGAGTCTGTTTTTTTCTGATGACAATCACCTTTTTTGCAGGCTTGTCTCCCATGTGTTTTTTCACCTTTGCATCTGCAAGCGCTGTTTCCCTGATTTCCTGGTCTTCGGCCTGTGCATCTGCTGTAAATTTCGCCCTTAGTTTGCCGTTCACCTGTACAACAACAAGAATCTCGTCAGTTGCAAGACTGTCTTTGCGGTATTCAGGCCAGGGCTGGTTAATGATGGAATCCTTTCTGCCCATCTGTTCAAACAATTCCTCACAAAAATGCGGCAGGATCGGAGACAAAAGCAGAAGCACGGTTTCAAGGCAGAAACCAGCCACTTTTTTCATTTCATCATCAGCCTTGTCAAGATCAACTGCATACATTTCATTGACCAGGGTCATCACAGCTGAAATGGCGGTATTGAAGTGAAAACTTTTTTCAATATCATCTGTAACCTTTTTTATGGTCTGGTTGGCCTTGATATAAAGTTCTTTTGCAGGCCTGGAACCAAGGTCAGATGCAGGGCCTGAAAAGGTGTTGCCACATGAAACCATATCACCAAGTTTTTCCATGTACATCCATGCCAGGCGCCATACCCTGTTCACAAATCTGTGACTTCCTTCTATCCCGTCTTCACTCCATTCAAGGTCCCTTTCAGGAGGAGCCGCAAACAAAGAAAAAAGCCTTGTCACATCAGCACCATATGTCTTGAGCAGGTCTCCGGGATCAACAACGTTTTTCTTTGATTTGGACATCTTGATAACCCGCCCGACCTTAATCTTTCTGCTGCATTGTGAGCAGACAAGTTCTCCATTGTCATTTCTGACTGCCTGCTCAGGGAAAAGATACCCGTGTTCAGGGCAGGTCATGGTCTCCTTGCACACCATTCCCTGTGTGAGCAGCCTTGTAAAGGGTTCCTTAAAATCAACCATGCCCAGAGAATTGAGAACACGCATGAAATATCTTGAATACAGCAGATGAAGGACAGCATGTTCCACTCCTCCGATATACTGATCAACCGGTGCCCAGTATTTTACAGCTTCAGGATCAAACATTGCCTTGTCATAACGCGGAGAACAATAACGAAGATAATACCATGAGGATTCCACAAAGGTATCCATGGTATCAGTATCTCTTTTTGCATCCTTTCTTCCGCATTCAGGACAGACAGTTTCTGCAAAATATTTCAGGGTCGGCAATGGAGACCCCCCTTTTTCCAGAAGGTTTGCATCTTCAGGCAGTTTTATGGGAAGCTCTGACTCAGGTACAGGAACCACCCCGCAGTCAGGACAGTGAATAACAGGAATGGGGGCACCCCAGTACCGCTGACGTGAAATACCCCAGTCGCGCAGCCTGTAGGAAACAGTTTTTTTGCCCTTACCCATTTTTTCCAGCCATTCTGTCATGACATCCATGGCAGTTTTATTGTCAAGGCCGTTAAATTCACCTGAATTTACCATAATACCGTCTCCGGTATATGCCTGAGTCATGGTGTCAGGGTCCAGGGTTTCATCAGGTGGCTGAACAACAACCCTTATATCGAGGCCATATTTTCTGGCAAAATCAAAGTCCCTCTGATCGCCTGCCGGCACAGACATGATAGCCCCGGTTCCATACCCCATGAGCACAAAATTGGCAGTATAAACAGGTATCTTTTCGCCGTTTGCAGGATTGATGCAGAAAGCTCCTGTGAAAACGCCTTCCTTTTCATATTTTTCTATGCCCTCAGCAGAACGCTCCTGACATGAAACCTTTTTCACAAATTCCATTACAGCCTTTTCCTGCTGTGTCCCCCTGCACAATTCCTCGACCATTGGATGCTCAGGCGCAAGACACATGAAAGTAACACCAAAGATTGTGTCCGGCCTTGTTGTGAACACTTCAAGGTCCATATCCCTGCCGTCAATCTTAAACCTGACCATGGAACCCACACTTTTGCCGATCCAGTTCTTTTGCATGGTGGTAACCTTGGCCGGCCAGCCAGGGAGTTTATCGCAATGTACAAGAAGATCTTCTGCATAATCAGTGATCCTGAAGAACCACTGCCACAATTTTTTCTGCCTCACAGGCTGGGAACAGCGCCAGCACCTGTCCTGTTCCACCTGTTCATTGGCAAGGACAGTCTGGCATTTGTCGCACCAGTTGACATATGACTCTTTTCTGTATGCCATGCCTTTTTCAAGCATTTTAAGGAAAAGCCATTGTTCCCATTTATAATATTCAGGCCTGCAGGTCGCAATTTCCCTGTCCCAGTCATATGAGAATCCCATCTTCTTCAACTGAGCACGCATGGCCCTGATATTTTCATAGGTCCAGGCAGCAGGATGCGTATTATTGTCAATGGCGGCATTTTCAGCCGGCATGCCAAAGGCATCCCATCCCATGGGATGGATGACATTAAACCCTCTCATTCTTTTATATCTTACTATCACATCGCCTATGGTATAATTCCTGACATGGCCGATATGAATTTTCCCCGAAGGATATGGAAACATCTCAAGCAGATAGTATTTTTTACGGGATCTGTCTTCCTTTACCTTAAAAATCTGATTTTCCTTCCAGTATGCCTGCCATTTGGGTTCCACAACCTCTGGATTATACCGCTGGTCCATTCTCTGTGTTCACTCCTTCATGAAAACTTTTATAATTAAATCATAATCAGTCATTTAAATTGTTATTGATGCCACAATCCAGGCCAAATAGCAAGCCGGGTACAAACAATCTGCCCTGAAACCTGCATAAACTTGCATATTGATTCTTAACTTCTTTTTATGATAAAAGATATGGCTGTTGTTTTAACCCTTAACCCCCTGTACCGGAACCTATGCCCATGGACAATCTGAAGAACCTGCTGATGCAGGTAAACAGCCCCGTTTTTGCCGTTCAGAATAACGATGGCATACAATTTACAGACAAAGCTCCTGAACTATTCTCTGAAATCAGGGCATTTGTACCTGCAATAAGCCCTGCCACCCTTGGAGAAAAAAAATTCAGGGTGCGTCACGGGATTCAATACCCGTACATTGCAGGAGCCATGGCCAACGGCATCTGCTCCTCTGCCATGGTCACAACAATGGCGGAAAATTCAATGATCGGTTTTTTCGGGGCTGGCGGACTTTCCATTGAAGAAATAGAAAAAAATATTGTCTGCCTTAAAAATACTCTTGGCAGCAAACCCTTTGGATTCAACCTGATACATTCTCCCTTTGATTCCGCCCGGGAAATGGCAGTGGTGCAATTATATCTGAACCACGGCATAACCCGTGTAAGTGCGGCGGCATTTATGCAGATGACTCCTGCACTCGTGATGTACAGAATCAAAGGTATCCATGAGGACGCCAGAGGCAGGATCATCACCCCCAACCATATAATTGCCAAAGTTTCAAGGATTGAAGTTGCCCGTCAGTTTTTCTCCCCTCCCCCTGAAAAAATCATAAACAGGCTTATTGAGGAAAAACTGATAACCAGAGAAGAAGCCAGGCTGGCACAGCATATTCCAATGGCAGCAGACCTTACGGCAGAGGCAGATTCAGGCGGGCATACAGACAACCGCCCTGCCCTGGCTCTGCTGCCCACAATGCTGGCACTTAAAAATGAATTCATGGAAAAATACAGATATGAAGAACCATTATGTGTGGGCCTTGCGGGCGGGATTGCCACACCTGAGGCTGCTGCTGCTGCATTTGAAATGGGAGCTGCCTATATCCTGACAGGATCGGTCAACCAGTCATGTGTGGAAGCTGGAATATGCGATGAAGTAAAATCCCTGCTTTGCCAGGCTCAGCAGGCTGATGTAGCCATGGCCCCTGCTGCCGATATGTTTGAAATAGGGGCAAAGGTTCAGGTGTTGAAACGGGGCACCATGTTTGCACTGAGGGCTGCAAAACTGTATAATCTTTATAAATCCCACAGCAGGTTTGAAGAAATAGACCCGGCATCAAAACAGGAAATTGAAACCAAGATATTAAAAGCAGAATTTGAACAGGCCTGGGAAAGCACAAGGCAGTTTTTCCTGAAAACCGGCCAGCACAGGGAAATTCAAAAAGCCCTGAATGATCCAAAGCATAAAATGGCCCTTGTTTTCAGATCATATCTTGGCCTGTCTTCAAAATGGGCCATTCAGGGTACAGAGGACAGAAAAATGGATTATCAGATCTGGTGCGGGCCTTCAATGGGAGCATTCAATCAATGGGCAAAATCAAGTTTTCTTGAAGCCCCTGAGAACCGCAAAGCTGCTGAGATTGCCCTGAACCTCCTGATGGGAGCCTGCTTTCATATGAGAACAGCAATTCTTAAGGCACAGGGTATTGATCTTCCTGGTGAATATTTTTTCAGGCCCATGAAAAAGGATACAATATATAAATACATATCAAACCCTGCTGCAATGTAAAACTTTTGTCAAATCCTGTGTTTTCAGATGATTCTTTTTGTCTGTAAGAGTATATCAGCAATAATTCTGATTGTTTAAACATAAAATTTTGAAAATATGACACAAAAATCCACTGACATCCAAAATTCAACAAACCATATAGCAATAACAGGAATGGGATGCATCTTTCCTGAATCACGCAATTTAAAGGAATACTGGGCTCTTCTGTTCAATTGTGTGGATGCTGTATGCTCCATACCGGAAGACACCCATTGGAAAATTGATGACTATTATGACTCTGACCCGGCAGCCCCTGACCGTACATATTGCACCAGAGGCGGATTTCTTCCGGTTATACCATTTGATCCCCTGAAATACAGCATGCCGCCCAAGAATCTTGAAGCAACAGATACCTCCCAGCTTCTGGGGCTTGAAGTTGCAGGAATGGCACTTGAAGACGCAGGATATCCACCCGGCCACCCGGCCCTTGCAGACAAAAGGGTAAATGTCATTTTAGGTGTAACAGGAACCCAGGAACTTGTTATTCCCCTTGGAGCCAGGCTCAGTCATCCATTATGGAAAAAAGCCCTTGAGCAGTCAGGCATAGGTGAAGATAAAAAAAATGAGATAATCCAGCGCATACAGGCAGGATATACTCAATGGCAGGAAAACTCATTTCCCGGCCTGCTCGGCAATGTAATTCCGGGCAGGATTGCAAACCGTCTGAACCTTACCGGAACCAACCTGGCAGTTGATGCTGCCTGTGCAAGTTCCCTGTCTGCAATTCATACGGCAGTTCTGGAACTTGCTGCCGGCAGGTGTGATATTTCAGTTACAGGTGGCGTTGACACCTTAAATGATATTTTCATGCACATGTGTTTTTCCAAAACAGGTGTGTTATCCCATACCAGCGACATAAGGCCCTTTTCAAAGGATGCAGACGGTACGGTGCTGGGGGAAGGCATAGGCATGCTCATTCTGAAGCGCCTGGAAGACGCACAAAGGGACAATGACAGGATCTATGCTGTTATAAAGGCAATCGGCACCTCAAGCGATGGAAAAACCGCTGCTGTTTATGCGCCTGATGCAAAAGGCCAGGTAAGGGCCCTGAAACAGGCATATGACCTGGCAGATATTGATACTTCCACTGTCGGCCTCATCGAAGCCCATGGAACCGGAACAAGGGTCGGGGATAAAGTGGAATTTGAAGCACTCAGGCAATGCTTCCCCGCTGATTCCGGCCTTAACCGCACAGCCATAGGCTCGGTCAAATCAATGATAGGCCATGCAAAGGCTGCTGCCGGCGCAGCAGGAATAATCAAGGCTGCGCTCAGCCTTTACAATAAAGTGCTGCCGCCAACTCTCAAGGCGGACGACCCGGACCCTGAACTTGATATAAACAATTCAGCATTTTACATAAACCCGCGCCCAAAGCCCTGGACCGCTGTTCCAGGCTTTCCAAGAAGAGCCGGAGTAAGTGCCTTTGGATTCGGAGGCAGCAATTTCCATGTTGTGCTGGAAGAATATGAAAAGGAAAAAAAGCATGTTTCATGGGATGGATCCGTCCAGATCATGGCATTTTCCTCTGATTCCATGCAGGGAATTTCAGAACAGATAAAAAAATGCAAAAACACCATAGCCAATGCAGGGAAAAATCACCAGACCCATGAAGCGGTTGCATGGCAGGCCTTTGAGTCCAGGCGTAATTTTTCAGGCTCCCATGAATTCAGGCTGTGTTTTGTGCATGAACGCGGCAATGACATTGAAAATACGCTTGAATAGGCGCTTGAAATTCTGGAGCATGGAGGTAAAAGCTCTGAAATCCATTTTTTCCGCGGCAAACCA
>CAYUOB010000089.1:0-12306 GCA_964446145.1 uncultured Desulfobacula sp. | reverse complement strand
ATTCTAACCACCATCACCAATGATGCATGGTTCGGCACCACATCAGCGCCTGACCAGCATTTTTCCATTGCTGTATTCAGGGCAATTGAGAACAGAAGAAGTGTTGCAAGAGCTGCAAATACCGGTATTTCAGGATTTATCGATCCAACAGGCAAAATTCTTGCCCGCAGCTCACTGTTTTGTGCAGAAACGCTTGAATGCAAACTCCCTGCCATGACCGGAATTAGTTTTTATACCAGACATGGTGATCTTTTTGCCCTTGGCACACTGGTTGCAATCTGTCTTGCCTTTATGATAAAACAGGGCAAAAAAATATACAGCAAACAAACATAAAGGAGATTTTACAATGAGCCTGGAATTGAAACAGACCATACAGTCCATATACAGAAGAGCCGACCGGCTCAAGGAGTATCTTTGACCTGCCTGTAAAACAGAAAAGATTAAGAGAGCTTGAACATATTGTTTCAGGAGAGGATTTCTG
The DNA here is from genome assembly GCA_964446145.1 of uncultured Desulfobacula sp. GTDB lineage: Bacteria > Desulfobacterota > Desulfobacteria > Desulfobacterales > Desulfobacteraceae > Desulfobacula. The sequence goes on along the minus strand of CAYUOB010000089.1, from coordinate 11,825 downwards.
GAATGACCCTGACAGGGCAACAGAGCTTTTAAAGGAAAGGACTCGGCTTTCAGAGCTTCTGGAAACCTGGGAAAATCTCTATAAAGATATTGAGGATGCTGAAGTTCTTCTGGAGCTTGCAAGGGAAGAATCTGACAAGGAAAGTGAAAATGAAGTTGTGCAGATCCTTGCAGACCTTGAAAAAAGAATAAAGAAATTTTCCGTTCAGATAACCCTGGACGGTGAAGATGATGCACGGGATGCTCTTTTGTCCATCAATGCAGGTGCAGGCGGAACAGATTCACAGGACTGGGCTGAGATGCTCTTCCGCATGTATACAAGATGGATTGACAAAAAGGGATATAAATTTCAGATAATTGATTACCAGCCAGGTGACGAGGCAGGAATCAAGGGAGCAACCATCCGGGTTTCAGGTGATTACTGCTACGGTTACATGAAAGTGGAATCAGGTGTACACCGCCTTGTCAGAATCTCGCCGTATAATGCCAGCGGCAAGCGCCATACATCATTTGCATCAGTGTTTGTTTATCCTGAAATCAAGGATGAAATCAAAATAGATATTGATGAATCAGATATCAGGATTGATGTATACAGGGCAAGCGGCGCAGGCGGACAGCATGTGAACAAGACAAGCAGTGCTGTGAGAATAACCCATCTGCCCACGGGTGTTGTTGTGCAGTGCCAGCAGGAATCATCCCAGCACCGCAACAAGGAAATCGCTTTCAAGGTTCTGAAATCAAGGCTTTACCAGCTTGAAAAACAAAAACAGGATAAAAAGATGCAAAGCCTTCATGACGGCAAGGATGAGATCGCATGGGGAAGCCAGATACGCTCATATGTGCTGCACCCTTACAGGCTGGTAAAGGATCACAGAACTGATCTTGAAACAGGAGATGTTGACAGGGTGCTTGACGGCGATCTTGATCTTTTTATAGAAGGAGTGCTTTTATCCTGAACAATGAACCCCGTTGCAGTCATTGAACAATTCTATGCGCCAGGAACAAAAGTTCATGAAATTCTGATGAACCACAGCATAATAGTCAGGCAGAAAAGCCTTGAAATAGCCCGAACCATTGCACATCTGAATCCAGATCTTGAATTCATCAGCCGGGCTGCCATGCTCCACGACATAGGCATCTGCCTTACACATGCTCCCTCCATAGGCTGCAATGGATCATACCCATATGTATGCCACGGGTATCTGGGGCGCAAACTTCTTGATGAAAACGGCCTCCCGCCTGAATACGGGCTTGTGTGCGAACGCCACACAGGAGCCGGAATCACCAGAGCCAATATAGTGTCACATGATCTTCCCCTGCCTCACCGTGATATGGTTCCTGTGACACTTGAAGAAAAAATCATCTGCGCAGCAGATAAATATCACTCAAAAAGCCCGAAAAAACCGGGCCATATCCCGACCACAGAAGAAATAATAAAAAATCTGGAAAAAATAGGCATTGATCATGCACAGCGTTTTGCCGCCTGGGCAGAGGAATTCAACCTTTAACACTAGACCATTGTAAAGGATCAACAATGATAATCAATCTGGGCAAAGGCAGATCAATAGATACAGCAAAAGACCTGAGTGCCGAAGAAAGGCATATACTCCAGAAATTATTTGCCTGGAAATCAGTTGCAGACTCTCTTGATCAGTTTCGATCCATAAAGGAACGGGCCATGCAGACAGGATGGAATAACTCAGGGCCTGTCAGGGAAACTCCTGTGATGAAAGCCATTATACACCAGATGGAAAAACAGCTTGCAGCAAGGCTGAGAAACGAAAAATAATATTATAAACTGATATGGCTGACTGCACAGGTGTGCACATCGATTTCACGGGATAAAAATTTTTCAAGGATATTTGCCTGCCCGGTTGTATAAAAATGAAAAAAAGGATTATCTTCACCAGGTGATTTAAGGGCAAATTGTTCCAGAATTCTGCCTGTCTGGGCTGCCACAGCATTGGCAGGGTCAATGATAACAGCCTTGTTTTCCGTAATCTGTTCCATTGTTTTTCTTAAAAACGGATAATGGGTACACCCAAGCACAATGGTGTCCACTCCCTTTTCCATCATGGGAACAAGATAATCTGCAAGAAGCGCCCTGGCCTGCTCGCTATTCTGCCTTCCCTGCTCCACAAGCTCCACAAGCCCGTATCCGGGCTGAACAAATACTTCAACCCCGGATGCATATTTTTCAAATGTGGTTTTAAAATGTTTTCCACGGAATGTGTTTTCCGTTGCAAGCACCCCGATTCTGCCTGTTTTTGTCTGTACCACAGCAGGTTTCAGGGCAGGTTCCATTCCTATGAACGGAATATCATAGTCTGATCTTAACCTGTTTATTGCCACGGCGGTCACTGTGTTGCATGCAATCACAACAGCCTTGCAGCCGGAATTAACAAGAAACGAGATACTTTTATCTGCCAGGGCAAAAGTTTCGTTTTCCGTTCTGCTCCCGTAAGGGCAATTGGCACTGTCGGCAAGATATATGACAGATTCTTCCGGAAGCACCTGTTTTATTTCCCTTAACACGCAGAGTCCTCCCACACCGGAATCAAAAACTCCAATGGGCCCCTGCGGGTCAGCTTCTTCCTGTTTCAAATGCCTGATATTCCTTTATTGAAGTATTTACGGGTTTCATGCTGGATGGTTTATTAATACAGCCCGCCTGCCATTGTCAATACAGGCAGATAATGCACTCAAAAAAAAATTGCTTTCTGCCATAAAACAGGTAAAATGCGATTCCATAAACTCAATGATTTGAAATAAACAGGAAAATAACATATATGTCCATTATATTATCCGTGCTGGCCTGCTTTGGCTGGGGTATTGCAGATTTCATAGGCGGGTTTAAAAGCAGAACCATGTCCACACTGATAATTTTACTGGTATCAACCTTAACAGGGTCTGTTTTTCTTTCCCTTATTCTATGGTTCATGAACAAGCCGTTTCCTTCTGACCCTCTGCTTATCTGGGCAGTTCCAGCTGGAATCACAGGGCTTGCAGCCATATCCATGCTCTATAAAAGCCTTGCTGTGGGAACAATATCAATTCTTGCTCCCATAAGTGCAACCGGGGTTATTCTGCCTGTAATATGGGGGCTTTGCTCCGGTGATGCCGTATCCCGCATGAGCCTTCTGGGAATTATCATTGCAATTGCAGGCTCTTTGATGGCTGTCATTGAAAAAGACCCTGAAAGCAACACAAAAAAACTGACCAGAGGAATCGGACTTGCAGCCGGATCTGCCGTTCTGGTTGGAATCTATTTCATTACAATGGACAGGGCATGCACCTTTCATCCTGTCTGGGCATCCATAATAACAAGGGTCTCAACCCTGATTGTTCTGATACCTGTGGTCATGTTCACAAAACCTGTGTTGAATACCGGAAAAGCCCAGTTGGGTTTTCTGGTGTTCATGGGGCTTATGGATACCAGTGCAGCTTTCTGTTTTGCCCTTGCAGCTTCAAGGGGAATGTTAAGCCAGGTTGCTGTTATAAGCAGTCTTTATCCTGCTGTTACGGTTATTCTTTCAACAATAATAGCCAAGGAAAGAATAAGAAAAATCCAGGGTGCGGGGGTGTTTCTTGCCATAACAGGCATCACACTCATTTCCGCATTCTAGGCTCCAAGATATTCATCATAGATATCAATAATCCTGGCCTTGATTTCATTAAATTCCCTGTCAGGCACCACAAGGGGTTTCTCCTGAAGATTCAGTCGGTGTATGGTTTTCCGCATCAGGATATAGGCATTCTGAAGCCGCTCGCTCTGACACCCTGTGATAATGCCTTCTGCATCAAGGCTTTCCAGAATCCTGATATTATCAGTCCATAACACAAGATCAGGGTGGTTACGGCTGTGCTTCAGAACCAGAAACTGAACCAGAAATTCAATATCCACTATCCCCCCTCTGGACTGTTTCAGATCAAAAAAGCCCTTTTCTTCCTTCAAGCGCTCGGACCGCATGCGTTCCCGCATGTCAGCAACCTCTGATTTAAGTTTCTCAGGATCCCTTGGCTGCGTCAGTATGGCTTTTCTTAATATTTCAAACCGGGTGCCAAGTTCTTTATCACCCGCCACAGGTCTTGCCCTTATCAATGCCTGGTGTTCCCATGTCCAGGCCTGATTTTCAAGATAATCCTCAAACCCGTCCATGGAAGATACAATTGTACCGGAATTACCCCCTGGGCGAAGCCTCATGTCAGCCCCGTACAGGGTACCCGCAGCAGTATGCAAAGTAAGGGCATTGATGATCCTCTGCCCTAAGTTTGAATAAAGCCTGACGCTGTCAATATCCGAGCCTTCCCTGTGTATAAAAACAATATCAATATCGGATTTATAGCCCATTTCAAGGCCTCCGACCTTGCCGTATGCAATGATTGCAAACCCGCAGCAGTCAATATTGTTTTCCGGACAATATTCAGATATTCCCTCTGGAAATCCGTATTTTCCAATGACAATATTCCATGCGATATCAAGCACCTGTTCAAGCACTGTCTCCGCAATGAAGGTGAGGTGATCGCTGACCTTCATCAGAGGATAATCCCCGCTCACATCCGCAGCTGCAACCCTCAGCATATTAACCTGTCTGAACACACATAATTCCTCCAGGAGAATCTCAAGATCATCGCTGCCAAGCCTCTCCATTCTCTGTGCCATTTCCCGTTTCAATGCCTGCCTGCCAGGGGGAAAATAAAGGGTTGCAGGGTGCATGAGTTCGTCAAGAAGGGCGGGGTGCCGGGCAAGAAAGGAAATTATCCAGGGACTTTTTTCAGCAAGGGTAATCAGGGTTTCAAGGGCACCTTTGTTTTCCACAAGCAAAGAAAGATAACATGTCCGTCGTTCTATGGTGATAACGAGATCAACAAGCTGGGAAATAATCTTGTCAGGATCGTCAAGCTGCCCTGTTTTTCTGATCAGAAGAGGAATAAGCCTTGCAAGTTTTTTTCTGCCGTTGGGAGTGAGGCGTTTTGTATTGGGGTGCTCTTCAAGGGATCTTAAAATATTTACAAGCCTTGAGGGGTCCTGAAACCTTCCTGTGGCAATGGAATCGGCTGTAAACTGGGGATCATTTATATTCATCCACAATTCCCTGAGTGCCTGAACTTCCAGGTCTGCCTGATCCTGATCTTCAGACACCAGAAGCTGGGAAAAATGATAATGTACCCGGTCAAGATGATAATTGAGATCAGAATAAAATTTTTCCCATGAATCATAGTTCATGGAAAGAGCCAGCACAAGCCTGCGTTCATTGTTTTCAGGAATATCGTGTGTCTGAAGGTCAGAATATTCCTGAAGCCTGTTTTCAACCATCCTTAAAAACACATAAGCATGCTTCAATTCCTCTGAAACAGCCTTGTCAATGCATCTGTGTGAATAAAGAAGATCCAGAACTTTCATGATGCTGCGCTGCTGAAGCTCAGGTTCCACACCTCCCCTTATCAGTTGAAACAATTGCCCGAAAAATTCTATTTCCCTTATTCCTCCAGGCCCAAGCTTGACATTGTTCTGTAGTTTTCTGTGTTTCACCTGTGTTGAAATTCTTCGTTTCATATCTCTGAAGGAATCAAAGGACCCATAATCAAAATACCTTCTGTATACAAAGGAGTTCAAAATTTTTAACAGAGTTTTGCCTGCCTCAATATCCCCTGCAACCGGCCTTGCCTTGATCATGGCATATCTTTCCCATTCCCTGCCCTGGGCCTGGTAATAAGCTTCAAAACCTGCCGCACTCATGACAAGCGGGCCTCCCTCTCCATAGGGGCGAAGCCTTGTATCAATTCTGTAAAAATTAATTTCATCCATGCCCGGAGTAAAGAATTTCAAAAACCTGCGGCATAATTTTATGAAAAACTCCTCATTTGATATGAAATTTTCTGTGTTTGTATAACCCTGTTCCGGATATACAAAGATAAGATCCAGGTCAGAAGAAAAATTAAGCTCATGTGCGCCTAACTTGCCCATGCCAAGGACTGTCAGCCTGTAAAAATTACCATCAGCATCAACAGGCAGGCCGTAAATTTTTCCCAGATCATCATAAAGAGACTGAAGAGCCGCATCAATTACAGCATCTGCAAGGTTGGACAGATCACAAAGTGTTTCCTCAAGCCGGGCTTTGCCCGTGAGGTCCCGCCATGCTATTCTGATTGATTCATATAATTTTATGTGGAGAAGAATTTTTTTTATTGAAGCTGTATCTTCAAGATGAATTGTTTTTTTACGGATTCGTGCACTATATGATACATGCGAGTAAGACTTGAACAGATCTCCGGATTCAACAAGTTCTTTGAATATCTCAGGATTTTTTGCAAGTCCGGATGCAATATATTCACTGAACAAAAGAACCTTTACAAGGTCTTTTTGTATTTCAGCATCAGGCCTTATTTTAATTTCTGCATTTTCAAGGCTTTGCTCAAGTTTCTTCATTCTGTTGGCAATGACAGCCAGCAGATTTTCATCAAGGCCGGGAAACACCCTGCCTGCAATATCATGGTTCATCTGTTTCCTTCAGATATACAGGTTAAAAATCACACCATAATATTGCAGACGGATTTTATCAAGCCACTATCTTTTCATTTTCACCGTGGATGCAAAGCCCTATGACATAATGATTTTTAAAGCCCGTGGTTTCGTCTCTAGTTATGTATTTTATCCTTGTATCCAGAGTTTCAGGCGGTATTGATCTGTCTGAAGGATAATATCTCATATTAATTATATCTCCTTCATTGATATTATCCAATGCCTTGGACCCTTCCTTGACAACTGCAAACATTGGTTCTGATTCACTTCTTCTGAGCTTGAACTGATAAAGAATCTTTGGATGGGCCAGTTTAAATTCAGCACTGTAATAATTTTGCAATTGCCTTTTTTCCGGCCTGATCTTCTTGTGCATTTTTACCCTCCTGATTTCCGCATGACTTCTTTTTTTAAAATAATGGATTACAAATTCCATGCCAGTATAAAAAAACAGGTTTTCACTGTATTTATTATGATTATTGCTGATCTGCCAGCGCGGCCGGTACTGATATTTCACCGGAACAATCATATTTAGCCGTGAATGGCCGGCAAAACTCAAACCATGCTTGCTTTTTATTCAAATTATGTTTTATTATACAGGCAAAATTTAATTCTGCTTATACAACACAAGAGCATTCAAAGAATGCACAGAAGAACATTTTTAAAACATACTGCATTCATTATAACAGCCACTGCTGCACCGGAGATATTTGTCCAGTCCTGCCATGCCGGAACCCCAAGGTCTGATTCAGGAGTCAGGGACAGGCTTGTCAAACAAAAATTCTTTGACATGGTATATGATGATGATATTTTCCTTGAAAAGGATAAACTTCCCCTGCTTAAGACATCTCTTCTGCGCCTGAAAAAAATCCAGCGTACCGTGGGTTATGCCAATTTTTCCCTGCTGAATTTTGACGATGCCCTGAAAATCGGAAAATCCTATGCTTCAGTGGGACCATTTTCCAGACAGGAAATTGATTTCCTTGAAATGATTTTCTACTCACAGGTCAAAGATTATGGTTTCATGGGTGAAAAACCAATTAAAACAATTACAGGAAAAATAAAAAAAAGCAGGGTGAAAAAAATCCGTTCCACGGGAAATTATCTTTACAGGGGCAGGGCATTTGAGCTTTATAAAACAATAAAAAAAGAGCTTGGCAGCCAGGTGATTCTGACTTCAGGAGTCAGAAGCGTCATGAAACAATTCCTGCTGTTTTTAAACAAAGCTGAAAAAAGCCGCGGCAATCTTTCCATGGCTTCCCGATCCCTTGCTCCTCCCGGATATTCTTTTCACGGTGTCGGAGATTTTGATGTTGGTAAAAAAGGATATGGTATTTACAATTTTACAGAAAAATTTACCGGAACAAATGTATATCACAGGCTGGCTGATCTGGGATATCTTAAATTCAGATACGGGCCTGACAATAACCTTGGAGTAAGATTTGAACCCTGGCATATTAAAGTCATATAAACCGAATATTTTTGCATATCTGCAGATACTTGCTGCACTTGTCATACTATGCATTTCACAGGCTTATGCATTGGAGCTGCCTTCCTTAAAATTTTCAGTTCACAGGCTGGAATCAAAAGTCAAAGGCCCTACCATTCTCATTTTCGGAGGAATCCAGGGCGATGAGCCGGGCGGGTTCAATGCTGCAGGCCTTATTGTTACCCATTACAATATCCTGTCAGGAAATGTATGGGTTGTCCCCAACCTGAATTTCTTAAGCATTATCAAACGCTCAAGAGGAGTATACGGAGATCTTAACCGAAAATTTGACAAACTTTCCATATCTGACCCTGAATATGCAACCATACAGAGAGTTAAAAAACTGATACGCAACCCTGATGTGGATCTTGTTCTGAACCTTCATGATGGATCGGGATTTTACCGGACAACCTATCAGGACAGGCTTCACAACACAAACAGATGGGGCCAGTGCATTATAATAGACCAGACACATGTGGAGGCAAAAAAATTTTCCAGGCTTTCAGAAATGGCTCAGAATGCTGTTTCTGATGTCAATCGCCGTCTACTGGCCAGGGAAGACATGTTTCACTTAAACAACACAAAAACTGCCCAGGGAAATATTGAGATGGCCAAGACCCTGACATATTTTGCCATTAAAAACAAAAAACCTGCTTTCGGCATTGAAGCAAGCAAATCCTTTATCACGCCGAAACGCGCCTATTATCATCTCATTGCAATTGAATCCTTTTTCAGGCAGGCCGGTATCAAGTTTCAAAAAAATTTCTCATTAACGGAATCTGACATAAAAAAGGCATTTGACGAAAATATTCAGGTTGCACTCAATAACCGTAAAATTCTTCTTAAGGTTGAAAATGTCAGGAAATTCCTGAATTATATACCCCTGAGGAAAGACTCCCCCATCCAGTTCAAGGCCAATAATCCTCTCATGACAATAATACCGTCCGGAGCCAGCTATAGTGTATTCCACGGAAACAGAACGCTTACCCGCCTTATGCCGCAGTATTTTGATTATGATTTCAGTATTGATTCCATTGACATGGTAATAGACGGAAAGCTTCAAAAAGTGCCTTTTGGGCATATTGTCAATGTTTCAGATAATTTTATGATCCCTGAAATAAAAAATCACAGGGTCAATGTCATTGGGTTTACAAAAAAAGCATGTATCAATGAAACAGATCTTACCATAAGAAAAAACCTTATAATGAAAAAATTTTCCATTGACAGAAAAGGCAATCTTTTCAGGGTGGAAGTCTATTGCGACAACAAATTTTCAGGCATGGTTCTGGTTGATTTCAGTGGAAAACGCAGGTCAGCCAGGCTTGACCTTGCCTATGAAGAACAGATCACCCGGAAACCATTATTTTAAGGTATAGATAATAATCAGGGATTTGGCTGTTCCGCCCATTCCGCGCAATGCATGGGGTATGCTGGAATCAAAATAGATACTGTCACCCTTTTCCAGAATATGTATCTGGTCGGCAGTCCTGAATTCAACCTTTCCTTCCATGACAAAATGAAATTCCTCTCCCTTGTGGTCATTGTAAAGCAGGTCTTTTTCTTCCCTTGGTTCGATTTCAACAAGAAACGGCTCCATCTGTTTCCCAACCATGGGATATGCAAGGGACTCCCACCTGTACCCAACCCTGGATTCATTTCTGTGGTGAAACAGCTTTTTAACGCTGTAGCGTTCATCTTTTTTTACAACAACTATTCTGTCTGTTTTTTCATGATCCCTGAAAAAATGACTTATCTTCACACCAAGAGCTGTTGAAATTTTAATCAATGTTGCAATGGGAGGAGCTGCAATATTATTTTCTATCTGGGACAGCAAAGGTTTTGAAAGGCCTGTAAGCTCTGATACTTCCTGAAGGGTCATAGCTCTGTGTTTTCTCAATGACCTGATTTTGTTCCCCAGGTTCAGTGCAGCAACTTCCTCTTTTACTTTATGTTCCATCTTATGCGGCATCTGTTCTGATCTTCCTTAACAACTCAAATTCATGCTTATTCAGAAAATTGTTTTTTATCAATATTTAAAAAATGAAGAAAAAGTTTAACACGATGAAACATTGAGATCAAGATCATTGCAAAGGCTTATTTTTTGAATTTTTTTGCCCGTTTCACAAAATTATGATACACCCTGATAAAAACAACCAATCTTCAGGGATCTGTCATGAAAATATTTAAGGGAACTATCATTACATGCGACAAAAAGGACAATGTCTTTAAATATCTTGTTGAAGACAGGGGTAAAATTGTTTTTACAGGAAACGAGCTTCCTGAAGCATATCAAAAAAGGGACATCGCAGACCTTGGTACAGGAGCACTTATTCCTGCATTTACCGATTCGCATATTCATTTTACCTCATTTGCCCTTTTTTCCTCCACACTTGATGTGAGAAAAGCTGAAAATTTCAAAGACCTTGCAGATATTATAAACCAGTATACAGAACAGACAGGGGCAAAAATTATCCTTGGATTCGGCATATCCGCACACAGTGTTGAAGAACAGCAGATGATTACAAGAAAACAGCTGGATCTGATTGAAGATAAAAGACCTGTAATGCTCATAAAATACGATGGTCATGCAAGTGTTGTCAATTCAGCCATGCTCAGGCTTCTGCCTGCAAAATTCAGAAAACTGCGCGGATTCAATGAAGATTCAGGACAGCTTTTTCAGGAAGCGTTTTTTGCCGGAGCAGACTATATCTCCTCAAAAGTATCCCTTATTTCCCTTGTAAAATATATGCTGAAAGCTGTGGATAAGATGGCTGACAAAGGCATAGGCCTTATCCACCCTGCCGAAGGAGTCGGTTTCCCCCTTGATCTTGATGTCGACCTTGTAAGGTTTATTTCAGGCGGCCTTGCAAACCCGTTCAAATTCCGCATTTTTTTTCAGACAATGGATATAAAAAAGGTGATAAAACGCAGGCTGCCCAGGGTAGGTGGATGTTTTGCAACCGCACTTGACGGGTGTTTCGGATCCCTTGATGCAGCGCTTTATTCCCCCTATGAGACAGAACCTTCAAACAGAGGAATATTGTTCTACTCAGATGATCAGGTCTTTGATTTTGTCCAGAAAGCCCATGATAAAGGGCTTCAGGTTCAGATGCACGCCATTGGCGATGCTGCCTTTGATCAGGCAGCAAATGCCATTGAAGCTGCTTTAAAAAATAATTTCAGAAAAGACCACCGCCACAGCATCATACATGCTTCCCTTACCACTTCCAAAGGGCTTGAAATCTGTGCGAAATACAATATAGGTGTTGCTTCCCAGCCGGGCCTGCTTCACCTGAACCTGGAACCGTTATCGTATCTGAGCCAGATACTGGGCACCCGGGCATATGATATTTCGCCCCTTAAAACTATGCTGGATATGGGAATTCATATTTCAGGAGGATCTGATGCGCCTGTTACCATGCCTGACCCTGTTTCAGGTATTTACAGTGCATGCAATCATTTCAATGAAGACCAAAGTATTTCCATAATGCAGGCAATTAAAATGTTCACATATGAAACTGCCTGGGCAGGATTTGACGATGAAACAACCGGCAGCCTTGAACAGGGTAAAGATGCAGACATGGTCATCCTGAACAGAAATCCGCTTGCAATGAATAAAAAGGAGCTTTTAAAACTTAAAACAGAAAAGCTTTTTCTCAGGGGCAGACCATATAAAAAAAATCAGAATTTTTCATCTCTGTTATGGAATGCAATCTTTAACAGAAGAAAATGAATGCTATCTATCCTGACACAGGGGGAATACAGCCATTGCGGCCATGATTTGAAATTTATCCTTTTTGTAAAGCCTGAGGCACAT
>CAYUOB010000088.1:0-12404 GCA_964446145.1 uncultured Desulfobacula sp. | reverse complement strand
TTTTGGAGCCCATGATCGGAATTGAACCGATGAACCTCTTCCTTACCAAGGAAGCGCTCTGCCGACTGAGCTACATGGGCGCTAAAAAAAAGGTGATTCAAATTAATTAATATTTAACTCAAACCATTATTCCAGTGGAGATTAAAAGGAGTGGAGCGGGAGACGAGGCTCGAACTCGCGACATTCAGCTTGGAAGGCTGAAGCTCTACCAACTGAGCTACTCCCGCATACAAAGAAACTAAAATAGCTAATTAACCCTAACTTATTAGCTATGTAGTAACGATCCACCAAAACAACGCTTTAGATCTCCTACACAACACACTGGTGGTGGGGGGAGGATTTGAACCTCCGAAGGCTGAGCCGTCAGATTTACAGTCTGATCCCTTTGACCACTCGGGAACCCCACCTATTTATTCTGGAGCCGATACCCCGAATCGAACGGAGGACATTCTCATTACAAGTGAGATGCTCTACCAACTGAGCTATATCGGCCCGTCACCTGAACATGGCAAATTGCCACGCCAAAAAGACCGGGAGATAATATCAGAGCAGCACAAGATAATCAACCCCTGATTTTATCAGATTAGCGGCAAAGATTGGAAAATATCAGGCCTTACCGCCATTTTTCTGGCATTTGCTCCGTTTTACATCTTTTTTATCAAAATCAACTCTGATATCCTTAAACCCGGATAATAGCAACACCACGGCAATTGGCAATTATCCAAGCATGAATGAATCAGGCATCCATATATATAACAAAAAACTGTCAATTACAAGGAACCATATCATTACACAGATGCGAAGGCATCTGCTCTTATCTTAATCTTAGGGCGCAAGCTGATGCCGGACAGGCAGCAATCGCATTGTCCCAAAATAGCCGCAGGGTTTAGCCTGCTCCAGGGGAATTCCAATCCACACCCGAATATGACCACCTTAATAAGGATAAAAAAACCGGCAACTAGTGAACCTTTTTACCGAAAAACACTGAAAATATGCATATTCTCTTGACAAGTTTTTTCTAATTTTATAATAAATTGCTCAAATTACCTTGTTTCAAAGGCAACCATGAAGAGCTCAGGAGGAAAATGCTCAGAACCAGGTTTATCTTTTTAATTTGCGTCACTTGTATTCTGGCAGGCTGCCAGCAGGCATATCAGAATGTTAGCATACCATCAGCCTCAACTGCCGGGCATGCTTCCATGCAGATGGCTGATTCGGCTGGCACCGCCAAAGATACAAGCCTGGCCGCCATAAACCGGGAAGATGAGCAAACCGGAACCTCCTCCCTGAAATTTTCCGATGACAGCAGATCTGTTCAGAAAAACCAGACCGATTCTGATGCAGGGCAATTGAATGACAATCAGATATCCAGTGATGAGGACAGCCAGCAGAACCATGAATCAGAGATTTGCGCACAGGACAAAATAGACCAGGCCCTGGAACTATGCAATTATGCCCAGCAGATGTGGGAAAAAGGCAAGATTGATGATGCCCTCTCCAATCTTGATTCTGCATACTCTGCCATACTGGATATTGATTCGGATGCAAGTCCTGAATTCCATCAGCAGAAAGAAGACATAAGATATCTCATATCAAAACGTATACTTGAAATATATGCCTCGCGCCAGATTGTTGTGGCAGGGCTGCATAATGAAATCCCTCTTACACTGAATAAATATGTTCAAAATGAGATAAAACGCCTGACAGGGCCTGACCGCAAATTTTTCATACAATCCCTTGAGCGTGCGCAAAGATACAGGCCTTTTATTATGGCGGAACTGAAAAAAGCCGGTTTGCCACAAGATATTTCATGGCTTCCGCTTATTGAGAGCGGGTTTAAAATCAGAGCGCTTTCCCCTGCCAGGGCCCTGGGGTTGTGGCAGTTTATTCCGTCAACGGGTTATAAATTCGGATTAAGCCGCAATTATTATATTGATGAACGCCTTGATCCTGAAAAATCCACCAGAGCTGCAATCAGCTATTTGAAAGAACTTCACAATCTTTTTGGGGACTGGACAACAGCGCTGGCTGCATATAATTGTGGAGAAGCAAGAGTCCTCAGAATAATAAGACGGCAGAAAATAAACTATCTGGACAACTTCTGGGATCTTTATCAGAATCTGCCTGCAGAAACTGCACGTTATGTTCCCAAATTCCTTGCAACCTTATATATAGTGAAGCACCCTGATAAATATAATATTAAAATTAAACATACCATGAAACCGATCAGGTTCAGGTTATGTAATATAAAAAAACAGGTCAGACTAAAAGATATTGCAAGAGAAATCGGAGTGGATACCAGAATTTTAAAGGAGCTTAATCCTGAATTAAGATATGCTCTCCTGCCGCCGGACACCTATCCGTTGAAAATACCGGAGGATAAGGCTGATCTTTTTCTTTCAAAAATAGATAAGATAAAATCCACATACTCCCCTCCTCCCATGTATGTGTTTCACAGGGTAAGGAGAGGCCAGACATTGTCAGGAATTGCCAGAAAATATCGGACATCAGTGCGTGCGATTTCCATTGTCAACCATATCAGCAAAAATCACAGGATCATCGCAGGTAAAGTGCTGAAAATACCTGCCGGCCGCCGCTATGCTTTCAAAAGCAGTAACGGGTTTAAAACTTCCGGCAATGCAGGCAGAAGAACATATACAGTCCGCCGTGGCGACAGTCTGTGGAATATAGCATGTAAATTCGGAACCACCACAAAAAATATCATGGCCATAAACAGATTATCAAGCACAAAACTTAAGATAGGCCAAACCCTTTATATCTGTGATGCAAATTCTTACTCCGGCGACTCATCAGACCGCGGTACAGGGGAAACTTCCACATACCGGGTAAGATCCGGCGACAGCCCGTTTCTGATTGCAAAAAGATATAATATGAGCCTGCACAGATTTCTGGCCTTGAATCATTTAAATAAAAGAAGTAAGATATTCCCCGGACAAAAATTAATTGTTGAATAAATTTTGCCCCCGTAGCTCAGTGGATAGAGCATAGGATTCCTAATCCTTGAGCGCAGGTTCGATTCCTGCCGGGGGTACCATCCACATAAGAAATGATGAATATATGAAAAAACAGGTTTTCAGGCCTGAGCTCCTCGCCCCTGCCGGAAATTTTGAAAAACTTGAAATTGCAGTCCATTATGGCGCGGATGCTGTATATCTTGCCGGAAAAAATTTCAGCCTGAGAAATTTTTCAGGTAATTTCTCAAATGAGGAGCTTAAGGAAGCTGTCTCATTCGCGAGACATCATGGGATCAAGATTTATCTTGCCTGTAATATATATTCAAGAAATCATGAACAAAAACAGATACGAAAATTTCTGGAACATGCCGGCAGAATAAACCCGGATGCCATAATAATTTCAGATCCCGGAATTATTATGCTGTCCAAACAGGTCATTCCTGAGATACCTGTTCATCTGAGTACCCAGGCGAACACAACTAATATAAATGCCGTAAAATTCTGGCACAGCCTGGGGATTAAACGGGTTAACCTTGCACGGGAACTGTCCTTGAACGAAATCCAGGAGATATGCTCCTCCGGACATGCTGAAGTTGAAACTTTCATCCACGGGGCCATGTGTGTATCGTATTCAGGGCGATGCCTTCTCAGCAGTTTTTTATCCGGCAGAGACAGCAACAGAGGACTTTGCAGCCATCCGTGCCGCTGGAAGTATTCCGTTGTGGAAGAGCTTCGCCCCGGTGAATATCATTGCCTGATGGAAGACAGCAGAGGCAGTTATATTTTCAACTCAAAAGATCTTTGCATGATTGAACATATCCCGGAACTCATTGACGCCGGAATCCATGCTTTGAAAATTGAAGGGCGCATGAAGGGGATTAACTATCTTGCCACTGTTGTCAAAACATACAGACATGCCATTGACTCATATATTAACGATCCTGAAAGATATGTCACTGACCCTTTATGGATTGAAGAGCTCACCAACATCTATCACAGGGAATATTGCACCGGCTTTTATTTCAACCTTCCTGACAGCGAGCTTTTAAACTCCACCAATAAACACCATGGCCAGATCCACAGTTTCATCGGAAAAATAATTGAATGCGAAAATGATAATACATGCCGGATAGCGGTACGCAACAGGCTGAGCAAAGGAGATACAATAGAAATATTGTCACCTGCAGGGCCTGGCGCAAAGATAAAAATCGATTGTCTTTACGACAGCAAAGGTCAGGAAATAACCCATGCACAGCCCAACACCATTGCCGTGCTGCGACCTGGAATTCATTGCCATATCAATGATATAGTACGCAAATTATAAGGCCGCGCCTTTATAATTGGATTTGACTTTTAAATTTATCTTTTGTAAATTATTCAGTATTAGGCAGTTTTTATCGTTTCAATGTTAAACCCCTTTCAGGAGATTTGATATGTTTGATGATGACGAAACCCTACAAATGTATATCGAAGAGTCGCTGGATCATCTTGCTGATATCGAAAGCGATCTTCTCACGATTGAGGAAGCTGGAGAGAACATAGACCTGGATCTGGTAAACAATGTATTCCGGGCAGCCCATTCCATCAAGGGTGGTGCAGGGTTCATGGGTCTTACAACCATCAAGGATCTTGCTCATCATCTGGAAAATGTTCTGGGTCTTGTCCGAAACAAGGAGCTTATTCCGGATTCCGAAATAATCAGTGTTCTGCTGAAAGGGTTTGATGAACTTGAGACATTGCTCAACAATATTGAATCCAGCAATGACACCGATGTCTCAGATCATATCACTGCCCTTGAAAATGTCACAAGAAAATCCCTTCCTGAAGAAAAGCAGGATATGGTTGCTGAAATCGTTGATATTGTACTTGAAGACGGCAGAATTTTTCCCCAGGTCTCACTTTTTGAAATTGAACAATACAAATCCGAGGGTAAAAACCTGTTCCTTGTTGAATATGATCTGATACATGACATTCAAAGAAAGGATAAAAACCCCATAGAGGTGCTGAAGAGCCTTCAGAAAACAGGAACCATAATTGATTCCCGGATTGATTTTGATTCAGTGGGAACTCTTTCAGAATCCTCCGGGCCGACACGCATACCATTTCAGGTGCTCTTTGCCTCCATTATCGAATATGACATGGCAGAAACTTTATTTGACATACAAAAAAAATACATTCATGCCATCTCAGATGAAATGATCAAACCCACCAGCGTTGAAAACACTGAGGCAGAACCTGTTGCCATGCCTGCACCATCATTGGAGGCCAAAGCAGGCGAACCAGAAGAAGCTGCCGCAATTGACAATGACAATACTGTTGCAACTCAGGCTGCAGCGCCAGAATCAAGTGAAATCAGCACACCTGTTCAGGAACCTGTCGCAGCAGCCGCTCCTGCTGCCGTGAAAAAGGCTGTACCCAGGAAAAAAGTCAGTGAAAAAGCTTCAGCCAAAGAAATCAATGTCAGTGCAAAGCCACAAACATCCCTGCGGGTTAATGTGGGCCTTCTTGATACCTTGATGAATCTTGCAGGCGAACTTGTATTAAGCCGCAACCAGCTACTTCAGGGCATTAATTCATCCAACACAAAAGCCACTGAATTATCCAGCCAGCGCATTGACATGATAACCTCTGAGCTTCAGGAAGCAATAATGAGGACAAGGATGCAGCCCATTGCAAATATCCTGAACAAATTTACCAGAGTGGTAAGGGATTTGTCACAGCAACTTGGCAAATCAATTGATCTCACCATTGAAGGCAAGGATGTTGAACTGGATAAAACCATTCTGGAGGCAATTAATGATCCATTGACCCATCTGGTGAGAAATTCCGTTGATCATGGAATTGAATCGCCCCAGGAAAGAGAGCAGAAAGGCAAAAACCCGACAGGAAATATTACGATCAAAGCCTTTCACGATGCAGGCCAGGTCAACCTTGTTATTTCAGATGACGGCAAAGGGCTTGACCCGGACAGAATAGCAGATTCTGCCATAGAAAAAGGCCTTATGACAGAACAGCAGATATCCCAGATGACTGACAAGCAGAAAATGGAACTTATTTTTCTGCCCGGATTTTCCACTGCCAAAGAGATTACAGATGTATCCGGCAGGGGTGTTGGAATGGATGTTGTAACCACAAATATAGAAAGCCTTGGCGGCATAATAGAACTTGATTCAGTACCAGGTGAAGGAACCGATATCCAGATAAAGCTTCCCCTCACCCTTGCAATCATTCCAAGTCAGATAACCTCCGTTGGCAATGAAAGATATGCTGTACCCCAGGTAAACCTGAATGAACTTTTAAGAATACCTGCCAGCCAGGTGAAAGAAAAAATAGAAAAGGTTGGAGATGCAGCTGTTGTACGTTTAAGAGGCGAGCTTCTGCCCCTGCTGGACCTTGCTGAAATGTTAGGAATAAAAAAGACATATAAAAATCCTGAAAACAATGAGGAATGTCCTGACAGACGCCAGAATCTTGCAGACAGAAGATCAAAACAGCATATCATAACAGAGGATGGCAAACTCATACAGGTCGACGAATCAGAAAAAGAGCTTCTGCCGAGGTCTCAGGAAGACAGAAGGTATCATGCAGACAATGCCATGAATATAGCTGTTGTATCAGCAGGGGCTTTCAAATACGGCCTTGTGGTTGACCAGTTGCATGATTCTGAAGAAATTGTGGTTAAACCCGTTGGCAGACATCTAAAAAAATGCACTGCCTATGCAGGCGCTACAATAATGGGTGACGGAAAAGTGGCCCTGATACTGGATATATCAAATCTGGCACAAATGGCAGAGCTTGCAGCAATTTCCGATGCAACTCAGATGACAAAGGAAGCAGAAGCTGCAGCAGAAGCGGCAAAAGACAAAGCTGCATTGCTGACATTCAAAAATTCGGAAACTGAATATTTTGCAGCTCCCCTTAACATAGTTGAAAGAATTGAACGAATACGCACTGATACAATCGAGCAGATAGGAGACAGAAAGGTTGTGCAGTACAGAGGAGGTGCTCTGCCCCTTTATGAACTGTCCCAGGTTGCAGATTTCAATGCCCTGCCTGAAAAGGAACAGCAGGAAGTCATAGTGTTCAAAATCAAGGAACGCGAACTTGGCCTCATGGTCACTCCTCCGGTTGATGCACTTGAAGTTGTACTTGATATTGATGAAAGCACGCTTAGACAGCCTGCCATAAGCGGTTCAATGATAATCAACGAACACACAACTCTTCTGGTGGATATTTTTGAAATGGTGAAAATCCTAAACCCGGAATGGTTCGAGGAGGAAGCAAAGGTTGCTGCGGAAATGGCTGAAAGCGGTGAAAAAATAATATTGTTTGCGGAAGACTCCGCATTTTTCAGGAATCAGGTAAAAACTTTCATGGAAGATGATGGGTTCAAGGTAATTGAAGCTGAAGACGGACTGATTGCCTGGGAACTGCTCAAGGAAAGAGTCGATGAGATTGATCTTGTGGTGACTGATCTTGAAATGCCCAATATGGACGGATTTGAACTGACAAAACGAATCAAGGCAGATTCAAGATATTCCCATCTTGATGTAATTGCACTGACTTCTCTGGCAAGTGAAGCTCATATTGAAAAAGGTAAAAAAGTGGGTATTGATGAATATGAAATAAAACTTGACAGGGAAAAATTGATGAATGTGATAAGAAAGAAATTAAATCTTGTTTAAACAGCCGGATTAGGCTTCAGTTCACACCCTAAGGTTAAGGAGAAAAAAATGGCACAAGAACTTGAAACCAGTGTTTCTGATGATATTGAATTTTCGACTTTCTATGTTGGAGGAGCTCTTTGCGGCATCAATATTTTAAACATTCAGGAAATCAACAAACACTTTGAAATCACCAGAGTTCCACAGGCTGCCGATTATATAGAAGGTATCCTTAATTTAAGAGGAAGAATTGTGACAATCATTGATCTTGGTAAAAAACTGGGGCTTGACCCTGTCACAAAGGGGAAGGATAACAGAAACATAATTGTCAACTCTGAAGATGAACATATAGGGCTGCTTGTGGACGCCATAAGTGATGTGGCTCTTGCAAAGCAGGATGATATAGAACCGGCCCCTTCCAACATAGGCGGTGTAAAAGGAAAATTTTTTCAGGGCGTTCTGAAAACAGAAAAACAATTGATCGGCATACTGGATATTGATGAGGTATTAAAGGAATAATGCATAATCTTAAAGCTCTTGTTATTGATGATACCATTGTTTACAGAAAAATAGTAGGCGATGTTCTAAAGGAAATTCCCGGAGTGGAAGTGGTTGGCACTGCCAATAACGGAAAAATTGCTCTGTCCAAAATTGACACTCTTAAACCGGATCTTATTACCCTTGACATTGAAATGCCTGAAGTTAACGGCATTGAAGTTCTACAGGCACTTAAAACTAAAGAGAACCCTCCTGTGGCAATCATGCTGTCAACATTGACACAGCAGGGAAGCCAGATGACTATCAAGGCCCTTGAACTCGGTGCCTTTGATTTTGTTCCAAAACCTGACCAGGGCAAAATGGCAGAAAACATGAAAAAAGTGAAAGATGCCATCCTGCCCATTATAAAAACCCTGCAAAGACAGAAACAAACCAGGTTTAAGATTCATGAAAAACTTGCAAAACCTTCTGTGCCTGATAAACCTGCAACCTATAAAGCTCCGGCTGATGCTGCAAAAAAGACACTGACAAGGTCAAAATCAGAAATTGTTGGCATCGGTATTTCCACGGGCGGGCCCAATGCACTGACAAAAATGATCCCCATGCTTCCCAAAACTCTTAAGGTGCCTGTATTGATAGTACAGCATATGCCTCCCATGTTCACTGCATCACTGGCCAACAGCCTCAATAACAAATCCCCGCTTGAGATCAAGGAAGCTGAAAACGGAGATCCCCTTGTTCCCGGAAGAGTGCTGATAGCCCCGGGAGGCAAACAGATGAAAATTGTGGCAGCTGCAGACGGAATCTCAAGAAAGATAAAAATCACCGATGATCCTCCTGAAAACAGTTGCAAGCCTTCTGTGGATTATCTGTTCAGATCAATTGCCCAGCACTATGTGGGCAGATCAACCGGAGTCATAATGACCGGCATGGGATCTGACGGATCAAAAGGACTTATGCAGATGAAAAAAAACGGCAGTTTCATAATTGCCCAGAATGAGGAAACCTGCACTGTTTATGGAATGCCCAAAGCTCCCATTGAAGCCGGCATTGCAGATGTTATCGCCCCGCTGGAAAAAATTGCGGAAGAAATTGTAAAAACGGTCATCTAATTTAATTTTTTTATCAACAAATTTATGGCGAAAATTAAAGTTACTCCAGAAGAGTTTAAAAATTTTTCAAAGTATATTCTTGATATTTCAGGAATCGCTCTTGAGGTTGGTAAAGAATATTTATTGGAAACCCGTTTAAATCCTCTGCTCAACAAATACAATTGTTCATCCTATGGCCAGCTTCTTCAGAAAGCAAAAACCGATTTTAAAAAACAGCTTGAAAATGAAATCATAGATGCCATTTCAACCAATGAAACATATTTTTTCAGGGATAAATCACCATTTGAACTCCTGCAGTATAAAATCTTCCCGGATCTGATTGATAAAAGGTCCAAAAAAAATCCCGGCATGAAACCGTCAATCCGGCTGTGGAGCGCGGCCAATTCAACGGGCCAGGAAATTTACAGCATAGCAATGATATTGATTGAGATGGGTGTAACTCCTGATAAATATAATATCAAATTATTCGGCACGGATATTTCCGATGCAGCGATTGCCCAGGCAAGTTACGGCCTTTATAATAAATTTGAAGTCGCAAGAGGACTTGATCAAAGACGCTTAAACAGATATTTTGACAAACAGGGAGACCGTTATAAAATCAAGGATGAGGTCAGGGTAATGGCCCAGTTCAAGAAAATGAACCTGATGAAGCCATTCATTGGGATCGGCAAATTTGATATAATTCTGTGCAGAAACGTCATGATCTATTTTACTAGTGAAGACCGCAAGAAAATTTATCAGAATATTGCAAAAGTACTGGAACCTGATGGATATCTTCTCATCGGGTCAACCGAATCCCTTGTGAATGATACCGATCTTTTTGAATCAAAAAAATATCTCAATTCAGTATTCTATCAGTTCAAAGGTCAATAAAGGATCTAATGATGAGCAGCATTAATGCGAAAGAATTTATTGATGAATTAATTTTCTGTATAAAAGAGGAAGATATTGTAAAGGCAAAAGCCCTGCTTCAGTTTGTCTCTGATACAGACGCAGATGCGCAACTTCAGAGAAAGGCTCTGATAGAGCTTGCCAAAGGCCCTGATAAAATAGTGCTTCCTTTACTGGAATACCTGGTCAGGCTTGAAATATCAGATCCCAAGGTTCAGGAATACCTTTACGAGCTTATTCTTGACAAGGCCTGCGGCAATGCAGATCTTGTGATCCAGTACATCACAAAAAACGAAAAAAAGGCAAGGCTTTTGTTTTTAAAAGCTGCTGGAGAACTTTTATTGTCTGACACAGGCCCGGTGCTCAGAAAAATTATATCAGAAGAAAATGATGTTCAAATCATATGTACTGCAATTCAGGCCCTGGGCTGTTTAAGGCAGCCTGAATCCCTTGATGTTTTTGCGGAAATGGCATCAAGACAAGAAGAAGAAGTTAAAAGCGCTGCCATATATGCAATAGCACAGATCGGCACCCGGGATGCCGTGGACAGGCTGATGGATTTCACAGGTGATGATGAGCTTGTCTGTAAATTTGCTGTTGAAGCCCTGGCTGATATTCAGGATCTTTATGCCCTTGACAGGCTTACAAGCCTTTTAAGCTCAGATATCACAATTGTACGGGATACTGCAATTGACCAGCTGATGAAACTGGGTACCAAAGCGACCCCGATACTGACCCATGCATTCCAGAATGCAAAGGCGGATTATCTTGTCCATCTTATAACCACTCTGGGATATATTGGTGATCCAGCAGCTGTCAATCCCATAATTGATATTGTAAATACCCAGCCTGCCGATGCAAATATAAGACAGGCAGCATATGAGGCCATGGAGCGTATTCCATCGCCCAAAACCGCAATCAGCCTTGTTCAGGGCCTGCAGGACAATGTTGAATCGGTACGCATGAGCGCTGCCAGGGCAATTGACAAAAACCTTTCCAAAGCTCTTGTCGCAGGTCTGCGAAATGTTGTAAGGGAAGGTTCCGCAGAATCAATGAATGCAGTGGCTGCACTCATTGATTCCGATGCAAGCAATATATTCAATTTTCTTGTTGAAGAAGAATCATTCCTGGAACTTGCGAAAAAACATGTAACGGACAAGGCAGATTCTGAAACACGCAGGACTTTTCTGAAGCACATGGCAGGAATAGGACAAAAGGAATTTGCAGACAGCATTGCCTCCGGCATAAAAGACCATGACGAGCCGTCCTCTGAAAGTTTCAAAATTTTTGTGGTTGACGATTCAAAAATGATGTTAAAGCTCTACACAAACAAGCTTACAGCCCTGGGCCTTGCCCCTGTCACATTTGACCGCCCTGAAGATGCAATCTTCAGAATAATCAAGGAAAAACCAGACCTTGTTATCACTGATCTCAATATGCCGAACATAAGCGGTCTTGAACTGACCCGTGAAATCAGAAAAAAATATTCCAGAAGACAGCTTCCCATCTTAATGATAACAACCCAAAGTGATTTTGTTGAAAAAAAAGACGGTGATATCAGTGTCAATGATACCATACTGACAAAATCCGGGATCAATAAAATTCTTCACAAACCATTTACAGATGAAGCATTTCAAAAGGCAATCGCAGCTTTTCAGAAATAACAGGCTATAAAGTGAGATAAAATCAAAGCTGCGGCAGCAATCTTTTACACAAAAATTCCGGGAATCCAGAGGGAGAACCGCTTCAGATTAAAGGACTGATAATGATCAGAAAAGCTTTACTTGATGATGTGAATACCATACACGGTCTGCTGCAATTTTATAATATTAAAGGAGAACTGCTGGCAAGGCCATTGAGCAAACTGTATGACCATTTAAGGGATTTCTGGGTCTTTGAAGACCCTGAAACAAAAAAAACAATTGGATGCTGTGCCTTACAATTCTGCTGGGAAGACCTGGCAGAAATACGTTCTCTTGCTGTTGACCCTGATTTCACAGGCCGCGGCATAGGCTCTGCCCTGACTGAAAGAGCCATACAGGAAGCTTTTTATTTCAGAATAAAAAATCTTTTTACCCTCACCTACAGGCCGGGTTTTTTTGAACGTTTTGGCTTTTCCATAATAGATAAAAGCAAGCTTCCCATCAAGGTATGGTCTGACTGCATCGGATGTGTCAGTTTTCCCAATTGTGATGAGATAGCGCTTTTAAAAAAATTATGAATACACCATCTTGTACGGGATTGGAGGGTGTATCAAAACAGAA
>CAYUOB010000087.1:0-12453 GCA_964446145.1 uncultured Desulfobacula sp. | reverse complement strand
TCAGGGAAGGTGGAAGAACTGTCGGTGCCGGCGTTATCGGTGAAATCATAGAATAGTAGAGTCCAAAAGGAGTTAACAGTGGACAGAGTCCTGATTGCCCTTGCATGTACAGAATGCAAGCAGAGAAATTATACAACGACTAAAAATAAGCGCAAAACTCCTGATAAGTTAGAGTTTAAAAAATATTGCAAGTTTTGCAACAAACACGTATTGCATAAAGAAACAAAAATAAAATAATAATAAAGATTGCTTGCAGGTCAGTAGCTCCAATTGGCAGAGCTCCGGACTCCAAATCCGGCTGTTGGGGGTTCGACTCCCTCCTGACCTGCCATCAAATTTATTGTCTGATACCAATCAGCGCCAGAATTCGGGCCGATTAAGTTAAACGCAGGAGCCATATGTCACGATTACAGAAGAAAAAATCTTTAAGGGATAAGAAGAAAAAGAGTTCTGTTTCGGCTGGCAGCCGGGAAAAGAGTACGGATACTCCAAAGCCTTCAATTGTAAAGCCGGCGGCAGTATCAGGCGCTTCAAGACCAAAACCGGAAAAAAAATCAGGTTCAGATGTGCCGGCAGGCACTCCTAATTTTATCCGGCAGGCAATGGAATTTTTAAGGGAAGTCAAGGTAGAGCTTAAAAAAGTAACCTGGCCGACCAGACAGCAGACAACCGGTACGACTATTGTTGTAATTATTTTTGTTTTTATTGTCGCAGCTTTTCTGGGGCTTTTTGATTTCGGCCTTTCAAAGCTTGTTCAGGTTGTACTGACTTAAAACAAGGGAAGTCACATGTCTCTAAAATGGTATGTCGTGCATGTTTATTCAGGTCATGAGCAGAAAGTAAAAACTGCGCTGGAAGAAAAAATTAATTCTTCCAAACATCCTGAAAAATTCGGGGAGATTCTCATTCCTACTGAAAATATTGTTGAGCTTGTGGATGGAAAGAAAAAGGAATCTTCAAGAAAATTTTATCCTGGATATATTCTTGTAAGAATGCATCTGGATAATGAAACATGGCATATTGTGGAATCCACTCCCAAGGTTACGGGTTTTCTGGGCGGGAAAAACAAGCCTGCTCCGATAAGTGACAAAGAGGCTGAAAGCATAATTGACAGGATGCAGCAGGGCCGGCATAAGCCGCAACCGAAATATCTTTTTGAACCGGGTGATGAGGTCAGGGTTATTGATGGGCCTTTTTCCAATTTTAACGGCACTGTGGAAGATGTGTCCCCTGACAAGGAGAAAATCAGGGTGCTGGTAAGTATTTTTGGACGGGCTACCCCTGTGGAGCTTAATTTTATACAGGTTACAAAGATTTAATATAAGGGTCTAATCACCCCCTAAGTTTCAGGAGTTAGAAATAATGGCAAAAAAAGTAATGACACAGATAAAGCTTCAGGTTGAAGCGGGAAAAGCCAATCCATCACCACCAATCGGGCCTGCCCTTGGTCAGCATGGTGTGAATATAATGGATTTCTGTAAGGCTTTTAATGCAAAAACTGCCAATGATGCCGGTTCCATTATACCGGTGGTCATAACAGTATATCAGGACAGATCCTTCAGCTTTATTACAAAAACACCACCAGCCTCCCGTCTGCTGCTGGCAGCAGCAAAACTTGAAAAAGGTTCTGGTGAGCCAAACAGGAACAAGGTTGGCAAGGTTACGAGGGATCAGCTTGTTGCAATTGCTGAAACCAAAAAGGAAGATTTAAATGCCTCAGATATTGATGCCGCTGTGAAGATCATTGCAGGTACAGCAAGAAGTATGGGGATAGAAGTAGTTTAACTTTAAGTAAAAGAGTGATGAAAAATGCCAAAGCGGAGTAAAAATCATATAGAAGCACTTAAGAAGGTCGATAGAACGGTTCAATACGATCCATTGAATGCCTTGGAACTGGCTGTGTCGCTGAGCTATGCCAAATTTGATGAAACAGTTGATGTGGCCGTAAGGTTAGGCGTTGATCCGCGGCATGCAGACCAGATGGTTCGCGGTACTGTCATATTGCCCAACGGGCTTGGCAAGGAAGTGAAAGTACTGGTCTTTACAAAGGGTGAAAAGGAAAAGGAAGCCCTGGATGCTGGGGCTGATTTTATTGCCGATGAACAAATCATAGAAAAGATTAAAAACGGCTGGTTTGGTTTTGATAAGGCCATAGCCACTCCTGATATGATGGGAGTTGTGGGTAAGCTCGGCAGAATCCTGGGTCCCCGCGGTCTGATGCCGAATGCGAAAACAGGGACTGTCACCTTTGAACTGGAAAAAGCCATTAAAGAATTAAAGGCCGGTAAAATTGACTTCAGGGTTGAAAAAGCCGGAATCATACATGCCCCTGTGGGGAAAATTTCTTTTGGTGCCCAGAAGCTGGCTGAAAATGTAAAAGCTTTCCTTGAAAAAATTATTGCCCTGAAACCTGCTTCCAGCAAGGGTACCTATTTAAAAACCATTAGTGTGTCATCAACCATGGGACCGGGAATCAAAGTGGATCCCATGCTGATAAAATAGGGGGATAAAAACCCGCAGTTATACCTGTCACAGACAGTAGGTGCGCTTTTTTTTTGCTGAGGGCGCATAATCGGATTTGCCGGCCTGCCGAGACAGAAGATAATTTAAGATTTTGTTTTGGTTTAGTTGGCACCTTCGGAAAAATTAAATTTATGGAAGGAGGTGTAAAAAATGTTGAATATTTCCCAGAAGAAAGAACAGGTCAAACGGCTTGCTCAGGAATTTGCAGACTCTGAGATTGTCATACTTGTTGACTACAAAGGGCTTGATGTTGCCCAGATGACCGAGTTGCGTGCTCTTCTCAGAAATGAAGACGCGGGTATTGAAGTTGTTAAAAACACTTTGCTGGTTCGGGCATCCGAGGGCACTGATGCAGCTTTGATGAATGAATTTTACAAAGGCCCCAGCGCCATTGTAACTTCAAAAACTGATCCTGTTGCTCCCGCAAAGATTCTGGTTAATTTTGCCAAGGACAATGAAAAACTGGAAATCAAAGCCGGTGTTCTGGCAGGAAAACTTCTGGATATTGACCAGATAAAACAACTGGCCAAGATGCCGACCAAAGAAGAACTTCTTGCTAAACTTGTATTCACTCTCAATGCTGTTCCGACTTCTCTTGTCAATGTTCTTTCCGGTGTACCACGGTCTTTTGTAAATGTCCTGAATGCTGTCAAAGACCAGAAAGAAGCGGCATAATTTTATTTGTTAAACTTAAATTTAAATTCAGAATAAAACTCTGCAAATTTGTATACATAGTTAGTTATTTAGGAGAAAAAAATGGCTGATATCACAAAAGATGATGTAATTGAATTCATTTCCAATATGAGCGTTCTTGAGCTTTCCGAATTGGTTAAGGAACTTGAAGATAAATTCGGCGTTTCTGCTGCTGCCCCTGTAGCCTTTGCTGCAGGAGCAATGCCTGCGGGTGATGCTGGCGGAGCTGCCCAGGAGGAAAAGACCGAATTTGATGTAATTCTTGAAACTTTTGGCGACAAGAAAATCAATGTTATCAAGGAAGTAAGGGCAATTACCGGTCTTGGCCTCAAAGAAGCAAAAGCACTTGTTGAAGAAGCCCCGAAACCGGTTAAAGAGGGAGTTGCAAAGGAAGAAGCCGAGAAAATCAAAGAACAGCTGGAAGGTGCAGGCGCACAGGTTTCTATAAAATAATTTTTTATAGAAATTTTGCAGTTGTATGAATTTATGCGGGGGCAAGGCAATGGCGCCATGTCTCCGCTTTTACGGTTGGAAAAACTCATACCCAGGAGAGACCATGACCGGAAGTCTTTTGATAAATAAGCGCATTAGAAAAGAGTTTGGCAGCAGAAGAAAAATTATTGATATTCCTGATCTGATCGGGATGCAGAGGGAGTCTTTTGAAAGTTTTCTGCAAAGGGATGTTCCGCCCGAAGAAAGGGAAGATAAAGGACTTCATGCTGTTTTTAAATCTGTTTTTCCCATTAAGGATTTCACTGATACCGCATCATTGGAATATGTATCCTATTCCTTTGGCGAATCAAAGCATTCCATGAAAGAATGTATTTCGCGGGGAATGACCTATGATATTCCTGTGAATATCAAAGTCAGGCTGGTCGTTTATGATCATGATAAAGAAACCGGCACGTCCACAATTCGTGACATCAAGGAACAGGAAATTTATTTTGGAACCATTCCCCTGATGACGAGAAAGGGCACTTTTATCATCAATGGTACGGAAAGGGCTGTGGTAAGCCAGCTTCACAGGTCTTCCGGGGTATTTTTCGATCATGACAAGGGAAAGAATTATTCCACAGGTAAAATTATTTATAATGCCAGGGTCATTCCGGTCAGAGGCTCGTGGATTGATATGGAAATTGATGCCAAGGATATTGTCTATATCAGAATAGACAGGCGCAGAAAATTTCCTGTTTCCATATTGTTCAAGGCATTTGGATATACCAGTGAAGATATCCTGGATTTTTTCTATGAAAAAGAACATATAATCAGAAAAAGCGGATCTTTTTTCAAGCAGTTTGTGCCTGAAAAACTCAGACGCCAGAGGGCTTCCTTTGATATCAAATCTCCTGCAACCGGTGAAATCATTGTTAAAAAAGGCAGAATTTTTACCAAACGCGCCCTGCGTCAGCTTACAGATGAAGGCCTTGATTATATTCCGATTCAACCGGTTGAGCTGATTAAAAAAGCCTTTGCCAGAGATATCATGGAAGAAGGTGAGGAACAGGCATTGTTCAGGGCAGGGGAACTGATCACGGAAGAAACTTTTGAGATACTTGAGGAAAAAGGGCTTGACGAGTTTGATATTCTTTATGTCGATCCGAGAAGCTCTGATTCCATGCGCAAAACCCTTGCAGCCGATAAAATAGAAACCAAGGAAGAAGCTTTGATGGATATTTACCGCAGGCTTCGCCCCGGAAATCCTGCAACCATTGAGGTGGCCCAGGATTTTATTGATCATCTGTTTTTTCGCCAGGCCTATTATGATCTGTCCAAGGTCGGCCGTCTGAAAATGAATCATCGCCTGGGTGTCAATACAAAAATTGATGTAAAAACCCTGCGCAAGGAAGACGTGCTGCTCACAGCTGCAACTCTTATTGAACTGAAAGATACCCAGGGGCAGGTTGATGATATTGATCATCTTGGGAACAGAAGGGTCAGGGCCGTTGGAGAACTGCTTCAGAATCATTACAGGATAGGGCTTGTCAGAATGGAGCGTGCCATCAAGGAAAAGATGAGTATGCAGGAAGTGGATGCCATGATGCCCCATGACCTGATTAACCCGAAACCTGTTTCTGCTGTTGTGCGGGAGTTTTTCGGAACTTCTCAGTTATCACAGTTCATGGACCAGACCAATCCCCTTTCTGAAACAACTCATAAAAGAAGATTGTCTGCCCTGGGGCCGGGCGGTCTTACAAGGGAAAGAGCCGGATTTGAGGTAAGGGATGTGCACCCTTCCCATTACGGCAGAATCTGCCCTATTGAAACTCCTGAAGGGCCTAATATAGGTCTTATTGTGTCTCTTTGTACCTTTGCCAGGGTTAATGATTTCGGATTCATTGAAACACCTTACAGGGTGGCTGATAAGGGGAAGGTTTCCAATGAAATTCGTCATTTGTCCGCATTTGAAGAGAATGAACACCCCATAGCCCAGGCAAATGCTCCCCTTGACAGTGAGGGGAATTTTGTCAATCAACTGGTTTCATCCAGGGTTGCCGGGGAATTTGAAATGATTGACAGGGAAAATGTGCAGTTCATGGATGTTTCTCCTAACCAGCTTGTTTCAGTGTCAGCCGGCCTCATACCTTTTCTTGAGAACGATGATGCCAACAGGGCACTCATGGGATCAAACATGCAGCGCCAGGCAGTTCCTCTCATCAAAAGCGAAGCCCCTCTTGTGGGTACTGGCATGGAAAGTGTTGTGGCACGGGATTCAGGTGTGACCATTGTTGCTGATTATGATGGGGTTGTGGTGGATGTGGATGCCAAACGTATTGTTGTCAGAAACGATGAACCCAGTGAGGGAAAATTCGATAAAGCGGTTTCCATCTATAATTGTACCAAATTTGTCCGTTCCAACCAGAACACCTGTTTTAATCACAGGCCCATTGTGGAAAAGGGCCAGAGGGTTAAAAAAGGTCAGGTCATAGCTGACGGGCCTTCAACTGAAATGGGAGAGCTTGCCCTTGGCAAAAATGTGACTGTTGCTTTCATGCCCTGGGATGGATATAACTATGAGGACTCGATTCTGGTCAGTGAGCGCCTGGTCAAGGATGCAGTTTATACATCCGTGCATGTGGAAGAGTTTGAAGTGCTTGCCAGGGATACGAAGCTGGGTAAGGAAGAGATTACCCGCGATATCCCCAATGTCGGGGAGGAAGCATTGAAAAACCTTGATGAAAGCGGAGTCATCAGGCTTGGTGCAGAGGTGGTCTCAGGTGATATTCTTGTTGGAAAGATTACGCCCAAGGGAGAAACTCAGCTTTCACCGGAAGAAAAATTGCTCAGGGCGATTTTTGGCGAAAAGGCAGGAGATGTCAAGGATACTTCTCTTTGTGTGCCTCCAGGGGTCAAAGGCAAGGTTATTGACGCAAAAATATTTTCAAGAAGAGGCCTGCCAAAGGATGACCGCACAAGGCTCATTGAGGATGCAGAGATCGAAAGGCTTGAAAAGGACAGAGATGATGAAATAAGAATCATTTCTGAAGTGGTCAGGGAAAAGACAGAATCAATACTGGAAGGCCAGAAACTTGTTTCAAATCTTGAGAAAAACGGCAAAGTTCTGGTTAAATCAGGCAGTGTTGTTAAACCGGGCATTTTTTCAGACATACCTGTTTCTGTTCTGGTCAATGTCGCGGTCAAAGATGCTGTTCTCACTGAAAAGGCACAGCTTATCCTTGAAAGTGCCCAGGATCAGATTAAAAAGGCCAGGGAGCATTTTAACCGCCAGGTTGCAAGATTTGAAAAGGGAGATGACCTTCCTCCGGGCGTTCTCAAGATGATAAAAATAAGTGTTGCCATGGAAAGGGTGCTTTCTGTGGGCGACAAGATGGCAGGGCGCCATGGTAACAAGGGTGTTGTATCACGGATACTCAGGGTTGAGGATCTTCCCTATTTTGAAGACGGCAGGCCCGTGGACATGGTGCTCAACCCTCTGGGCGTTCCTTCCAGGATGAATGTGGGTCAGATTCTGGAGATTCATCTTGGCCATGCTGCTTTCGGCCTGGGCCAGCAGATTGATGAACTTATTAACCAGATGAAGCTGGATCAGTTGAGGAAAAAGGTTGTTGAAATTTTTTCCATGACTGAAGCTCAGAAGAAAAATTTTAAGGAAGACAGCCTGGCAGAGAAAATAGAAAATATGCCCGATGATGAACTTGTTGAATTTGCTTCTCTTTATAGAAAAGGTGTGCATATGGCTACTCCTGTTTTTGACGGAGCAAGCGAAGAGGAAATCAAAGAGCTGATTGCCATGGCAGGGCTTGAGACCTCTGGACAGTCAGTATTATATGACGGCAGGACAGGGGAGCCGTTTGACAAGAAAGTTACGGTTGGAACCATGTATATGCTCAAACTTCATCATCTTGTTGATGATAAACTTCATGCCCGTTCAATCGGGCCCTATTCTCTGGTAACCCAGCAGCCTCTGGGCGGCAAGGCCCAGTTTGGAGGCCAGAGGCTGGGTGAAATGGAAGTATGGGCAATGGAAGCCTACGGGGCTGCACATGCGCTTCAGGAATTTTTGACGGTTAAGTCAGATGATATGACCGGACGTACCCGGATGTATGAAAAAATAGTTAAAGGCCAGAACGTTCTTGAACCTGGCATGCCTGAATCCTTCAGGGTGTTGATCAAAGAATTGAACAGTCTGGGTCTGGATATGAATCTTATAGAAGGAAGCAAATAAGGAGAAGACATTGGATAATATTTACGATTTCTTCGCAAAACCAAAAGATCCCAAGATTTATCAGGGCGTTCAGATAAGCCTTGCATCTTCAGACCAGATCAGGGAATGGTCTCATGGTGAAATCAAAAAACCTGAAACCATAAACTACAGAACGTTTAAGCCTGAACGGGACGGACTTTTCTGTGCAAAGGTTTTCGGGCCCACCAAGGATTATGAATGTAATTGCGGTAAATATAAGCGCATGAAACACCGCGGTGTTGTGTGTGAAAAATGCGGAGTTGAGGTTATTCAGTCCAAGGTGCGCAGGGAACGAATGGCCCATATAGAGCTTGCGTCGCCCGTATCCCATATATGGTTTTTAAAAAGCCTTCCAAGCAAGATTGGTAATGTCCTTGATCTTACATTGAAAAACCTTGAAAAGGTCCTTTATTTTGATTCCTACATTGTTATTGATCCGAAGGACACGGGACTTTCAAAGCTTCAGCTTCTGTCAGATGATCAGTATTATGAGGCAAGGGAGGCATTTGGCGATGATTTTGAGGCAGGCATAGGTGCTGAAGCCATTTTAAAACTGCTGGAGGAAATTGATCTTCAGCAGGTGCATGATGAGCTTAAAGAGCAGATCATGCTGACCAAATCTGTTGCCAAACAGCAGAAAATGTCCAAACGCCTTAAGGTTATTGATGCGTTTTTAAATTCCGGCATTGAGCCTGCCAGAATGATCATGACTGCATGCCCCATACTGCCGCCTGACTTAAGGCCGCTTGTTCCCCTTGAGGGCGGGCGTTTTGCCACTTCAGACCTCAATGACCTTTACAGAAGAGTGCTTAACAGGAATAACCGCCTTAAACGGCTGGTTGATCTGAATGCGCCGGATATAATTGTCAGAAACGAGAAAAGGATGCTTCAGGAAGCAGTTGATGTCCTGTTTGACAATGGCCGTCACGGCCGGGTGGTTACAGGTACCAACAAACGTCCGCTGAAATCCCTGAGTGATACGCTCAAGGGCAAGCAGGGGCGTTTCCGCCAGAATCTCCTTGGAAAACGCGTTGATTATTCTGGCCGTACTGTTATTACAGTTGGTTCTGAACTGCGTCTGCACCAGTGCGGTATCCCTAAAAAAATGGCTCTGGAATTGTTCAAGCCCTATATTTATAATTATCTTGAACAAAAAGGACTTGTCTCCACGGTAAAAAGCGCCAAAAAAATGGTTGAGCGTGAGGAAACAGAAGTATGGGATGCACTTGAGTCTGTTGTCAAGGAATACCCCATCATGCTCAACAGGGCACCTACTCTGCATCGTCTGGGATTTCAGGCCTTTGAGCCTGTATTGATAGAAGGCAAGGCAATTCAGCTTCATCCCCTTGTCTGTCCGGCATTCAATGCTGATTTTGATGGTGATCAGATGGCGGTACATGTTCCTTTGTCGCTTGAATCCCAGCTTGAAGCCAGAATTATGATGCTGTCCACCAATAATATCCTGTCTCCTGCAAACGGCCAGCCCATCATAGTTCCCACCCAGGATATTGTCCTTGGTATTTATTATATGACCAGGGCTGTACGCAATCAAAAAGGAGAAGGGACAAGTTTCTCAAGTATCCGGGAGGTCAGGTCTGCCTTTAATGCAAAGCAGGTTGCACTGCATGCCAGAATCAAGGTCAGAATTGACGGTGAAATATATGAAACCACCACCGGAAGGATACTTCTCTGGGAGGCGATCCCCGGAGATATTCTTCTTTCCCTGAGCCGGATCAGAACCCAGACTCTGGAGGAGTGTGAAGCTGCCCTTGAGGAATTGAAATCAGGAAATGATTTTGACAAGGTTCTTAAAAAATATTCAGATGATGAAATCAAAAAAACACGCGGCAAGACAAAGCTTTTGACCAGAAAGGAATTCAAAAACCTGTTCCAGGTTTCTGAAATCGTTGTGGAGCAGCTTTATGGGTTAAAGGAAGAGCAGTTTACAGATGTCAGAAAGGTTGGTGATTCATATACGATTTTCAAGGTGGATGAACGCCAGACCACATTACCTTTTAAACTTGTCAACAAGCTTATGGATAAGTCATCCATTGTGAAGCTCATAGATTATGCCTACAGGAATATAGGGTTAAAGGAAACTGTTATTCTGTCAGACCGGCTCAAGGATATCGGATATAAATATTCAACACTGGGCGGGCTTTCCATCTGCGTTGATGATATGATCATTCCGGATGAGAAATGGGATATCATTGCAAAGGCTGAAAAAAATATTG
This sequence comes from uncultured Desulfobacula sp., assembly GCA_964446145.1. GTDB lineage: Bacteria > Desulfobacterota > Desulfobacteria > Desulfobacterales > Desulfobacteraceae > Desulfobacula. The sequence goes on along the minus strand of CAYUOB010000087.1, from coordinate 2,301 downwards.
AAAAAATCAAAAACCAGTATTCAGAAGGTCTGATAACCCAGGGTGAAAAATATAATAAGGTTGTTGATATCTGGGCCCAGGCAACGGATGATATTGCCAATGCCATGATGGAGGTCATGAAAAATCCCACAGGAGCAGAAGATACAGAGGCTCCTGAAGAGCTGAATGCAGTTTATGTCATGGCTGACTCAGGAGCCAGGGGCAGCAAGGATCAGATGCGTCAGCTTGCCGGGATGCGCGGGCTTATGGCCAAGCCTTCAGGCGAGATCATTGAAAATCCTATAACAGCATGTTTTCGTGAAGGTCTTTCTGTTCTTCAGTATTTTATATCCACGCACGGCGCACGTAAAGGTCTTGCAGATACAGCGCTTAAAACAGCAAATTCGGGATACCTCACAAGACGTCTGGCAGATGTCGGCCAGGACTGCACGATTGTTGAAGCAGACTGCGGCACCATTAACGGCATTGAGGTGGAAGCCCTGTATGAGGGTGGTGAGATTATTCAAACCCTTGGCGAGAGGATTCTTGGCAGAGTAACCCAGGAGGAAATCCGTGACCCGTATTCCGACGAATTCATTGTGGCTGCAGATACTGAGCTCAATGAAGCCCACGTTAAAAAGATTGAAGCTGCAGGTGTACAGAAGGTGAAAATCCGTTCGGTTCTGACCTGCAACTCCAAACACGGGGTGTGCTCCAGATGTTATGGCAGGGATCTTGCCCACGGCGTTACAGTGGAGATAGGCCAGGCCATTGGAATAGTGGCAGCTCAGTCAATCGGAGAGCCGGGAACTCAGCTTACCATGAGAACCTTTCACATAGGCGGAACCGCTTCAAGAAAGGTTGAGGTTGCGGAAATCAAGGCAAGGGTAGGCGGTATACTGAAATACAATGATGATATCCAGACAGTTGTTTCTGCCACCAATGAAGTCATTGTGATGAACAGAAAAGGAGGGGGTATCACCATTGAAGGCGAGGAAGGAAGGGAAAGGGCCAAGGAAACGGTGATTTACGGGGCAACTCTTCATGTGAAGGATGGACAGAAGGTTGAGCCGGGAGATGTGATTGCCACCTGGGATCCTTTTACCACTCCGATTATCACCGAGGTATCAGGAAGGGTGAGGTTTGCCGATATTGAGGTGGGAAATACTGTTCAGGAACAGATTGACCCTGTCACCGGAAAGGTCTCCAGAACCATTACAGAGGGCAAGGACAGTGATGTCCGTCCAAGAATAGTCATCAAGGATAAGGATGGCAAAAATGTAAAGCTTCCCAATTCCAAAACCACTGCAAGATATTATCTGCCTGTGAATGCAATTCTTACAGTGGAAGAGGATGATGAAATCATGGCAGGTGATGTTATTGCGAAGCTGCCGAGGGCTACCACCAAGACCAAGGATATTACAGGCGGTCTGCCAAGGGTTGCGGAATTGTTTGAGGTTAGAAAGCCCAAGGACCCCACAGTCCTCACTGAAATTGACGGTTATGTGACTGTATCAAAGGGTACCAAGGGAAGGCAGAAGGTTACCATCACCCCCACTGATGTTGGGGAGAAAAAGGAATATGCAATTCCAAAGGGCCAGCATGTAACGGTTTATGACGGGGATTATGTAAAGGCCGGGGATCCTCTGATTGCAGGAAGTGCAAATCCTCAGGATATAATGAATATAAAAGGCGAAGTTGCCCTTGCCAAGTATCTTGTTGATGAGGTTCAGGAAGTATATCGTCTTCAGGGCGTCAGAATCAATGACAAGCATATTGAGGTCGTGATACGCCAGATGATGAGACGGGTCAAGGTTCTGGATCCCGGTGATACCAATTTTATTCCCGATGAACAGGTTGACAGGGTGCGTTTTGAAGAGGTGAACCGTGAGGTGGCCATGAGGGGCGGAAGCCCTGCAAAGGGAGAGCCTTTGATTCTTGGTATTACCAAGGCTTCTTTGTCCACTGACAGTTTTCTTTCTGCTGCATCTTTTCAGGAAACCACAAAGGTATTGACCCTGGCGGCAATTGAAGCAAAGGTTGATCATCTCAAGGGGCTGAAGGAAAATATTGTAATGGGCAGAATTATCCCAGCGGGTACAGGTTTTCCGGGGTATAGCGATGTTGAGGTCGGAATTGCCGAACCAGAAGAAGTATGATTAAAAAAGATTAAAAAAACTTGACATTTGAAAGAAGTGAACGTAAAATTAAATATTTTGTCGTGTATGACAATGGTTTAAATTTGATAAGGAGCATTGAGAAAGTTATGCCGACCATTAATCAATTGGTTAGAAAAGGTAGAAAAAAAGCGGAAAAAAAGGT
>CAYUOB010000086.1:4478-12656 GCA_964446145.1 uncultured Desulfobacula sp. | reverse complement strand
CGGTTCGATATAGGTGTTCTGGGTAAGGAAGCCAAATACCATCAATTTAATCACAGAGGAGACCATAAAATGTCAATGCTGGATAAATCATGTAAAGATTTCAACGAAGTCCTGGCCTCAAAAAAACCGGTTCCCGGCGGCGGCGGTGCTGCCGCATTGGGAGGGGCCATTGGAATGGCACTTTCCAACATGGTGGGAAATCTTACTGTTGGAAAAAAAAAATATGCGGATGTTGAAGAAGAAGTAAAAGAGCTTATTGAAAAAGGCGCAAAAATCATTGCGGAGCTTGAAAGCCTTGTGGACAAGGATGCTGAGGTTTTTGAACCGCTTTCAAAGGCCTATGGCCTGCCGCGCAGCACTCCCGAAGAAATTGCATACAAGGAAAAAACAATGGAGGAATGCTGCAAAACAGCATGTTCAGTACCCATGGAAATCATGCGTAAGGCATATGCCGGCATAAAAATCCATGAAAGAATGGGACAGATCGGAACTATGATTGCCATTTCCGATGTGGGCTGCGGCGTGGCATTCATGAAGGCTGCCCTTGTTTCAGGAAGCCTTAATGTAATCATCAACCTGAATGCCATCAAAGATCAGGATTTTGTTGCCAAAACCAGAAAAGAGATGAACGAGCTCCTTGATGAAGGCACAAAAATCGCTGATAAGACCTTTGAACTTGTGGTTTCCAAGCTGACAAAATAAGGGAGAATAAAAAATGGCTGAAATTTTAAAGGGCAAACCCGTTGCAGATGCCATAAAAGCTGAACTTGTAAAAAAAGTGGATGCTTTAAAGGCAAAGGGGATCACCCCCAAACTTGGAATAATCAGGGTTGGAGCAAGACCGGATGACCTGTTTTACGAAGGAGGCGCAAAAAAAACCTGCCAGGCAGTGGGAATGGATTCAGAAGTGTTTGAATACCCTGAAGACATTGACCAGGCTGCCTTTGAAAAAGCAGTTATTGAGATAGGCGCTAAAAAGGATGTTAACGGAATCCTGATGTTTTCACCCCTTCCCAAGACCCTTGACGAAAGAAAAATCAGAACACTGATCCCGGTGGAAAAGGATGTGGACTGCCTTACCATTGGCGGAGCTGCAAAAGTTTTCACTGACGACCCCACGGGATTTCCTCCATGCACACCCACAGCATGCATGGAAATGCTGCACCATTATGATATTCCCATCAAAGGGAAAAAATGTGTGGTTGTAGGGCGATCCCTTGTTGTGGGCAAACCCATGGCCATGCTGTTATTAAGGGAACATGGCACAGTCACCATCTGCCATTCAAGAACAGAAAATCTGCCTGAAGTATGTCAGGATGCCCAGATACTTGTGGCAGCAGTGGGCAGAGCAAAAATGATAAAGTCCAACTTTGTCAAACCGGGTCAGATCGTCATTGATGTAGGAATTAATGCCGACCCTGACAATCCAGGAAAATACTGTGGTGACGTTGATTTTGCCGAAGCAGAACCTGTTGTTGAAAAAATTTCTCCGGTGCCTGCCGGAGTCGGTTCTGTAACCACATCCGTGCTTTGCAAACATACCATAATGGCATGTGAAATGCAGAACGCATAAATAATCAGCTGAACAATATTTAAAAACTGCTGAAAGCAATAAACGGCGCCAGCCCCATCAATCAAGGGCAGGCGCCGTTTATTTATTATATTGATTTTTCAATCAAAAAAATCAGGGCAGGTTAGAATACTCCTTTAACCTTGCCTGTTTCAACATCAACATCAACCCTCTTGAACGCAGGATTGGAACCTGTGCCAGGCATAAGCGAAATAGTTCCTGCAACAGGAACGATGAACCCTGCACCACCATAAGTCAGGACTTCCCTTACACTCAGGCGCCATCCTGTGGGCACACCCTTAAGATTGGGGTTGTCAGACAAGGACAGATGGGTTTTAACCATGCACAGTCCAAGTTTTGAAAGTTCAGGATCAGCCTGGATTCTTTCAAGGGATTTAAGAGCGTCTGCTGAATAATCAACCCCGTCAGCACCATAAACTTCCTTTGCAACCAGCTCAATCCTGTCTTTAACCGGCATGTCAAGTTCATACAGAAATTTAAAGTCATTCTTTTCCTCGCATGCTTCCACAACAGCTTCGGCAAACTCGATCGCACCTTCGCCGCCATGTTCCCAGTGGCGGGAAAGAGCGACACGGGCGCCCTCTGCTTCACAGAGCTCACGAACCTTGGCGATCTCAGCATCAGTATCCGTATAAAAAGCATTAATACATACAACAGGAGCAATACCTGCCTTGCGGACATTTCTGATATGATGAATCAGATTTGCACAGCCTTTGGCAACCCATTCGACATTTTCTGAACCATATTCCTCAGGCATTGGCTTGCCCGGGACAGGTACAGGAGCACCGCCGTGGCATTTAAGAGCGCGTATTGTTGCGACAACAACTGCGCAATTGGGTTTAAGGCCTGAATAACGGCATTTAAGGTTCCAGAATTTTTCAAAACCTATATCTGCGCCAAATCCTGATTCAGTCACATGGTAATCTGCAAGTTTAAGGCCCACGCGGTCTGCTATGATGGAGCTCTGGCCAATTGCTATATTGGCGAAAGGCCCTGCATGAACAAATACGGGCTGGCCTTCAAGGGTCTGAATAAGGGATGGGTTCAATGCATCCACCATCCATGCGGTCATTGCGCCTGCAACCTGGAGGTCTTCCGTTGTAACGGGTTTACCCTTCTTTGTATAGGCAACAACAATCTTGCCCATTCTTTCACGCATATCCTTAAGGTCGGTTGCAACGGCCAGAATTGCCATAACTTCAGATGATACAGCAATGCCGAATTTTGACCTCATCATGTAACCGTCAGCCTTTCCGTTCACACCATCAATACCTATAATGATGTTACGCAGAGCCTGACAGCAGAAATCCATGACCCAGCCCATTTCAACATTGGTGGGATCAATATCGATTCTTTTCATTCCTGACAGCCTTTCAAGCTGTTCATCTGTATAGTTTCTTTCATGCTGCATGCGGGATGTCAAGGCAACCATGGCCAGATTATGGGCATTCATAATCGCATTGATATCGCCTGTAAACCCGAGAGAAAAAGGAGTTAAGGGGATACACTGGGCAAGGCCGCCGCCAGCAGCAGATCCCTTGATATTCATGGTGGGCCCGCCTGATGGCTGCCTGATAGCTGCACATACTTTTTTGCCAAGTTTGCCAAGACCCTGGACAAGCCCCATTGCTGAGGTTGACTTACCTTCTCCAAGCGGAGTCGGGGTTATGGCCGTAACATTGATATATTTTCCGTCTGGCTTATCTTTCAGCCTTTCCAATACCTTCCTGAAATCCACTTTGGCGATATAATGTCCCTGAGGAAGAAGCTCTTCCTTTGTCAATCCCAGTTTTTCACCAATTTCATAGATTTTCAGCATTGTTTTTTCTGCATCCTGTGCAATTTCCCAATCTGCATGTTTGGTTGGATCTAGTGCCATGGTTACTCCTTTATTGCTGTGGACTCAAAACGAGCCATTGTAAAAGTAATGATTAAACCAATACAATCCATTCTGGCTGTAACATTTAAGCGCATAATCTTTGTATGCATATCTTTCCTATTAAATTAAATATAAAAAATCAACTTTTTTCGCTCATACGATTTGAATTTATTAATTAAATTTCATTCAATACAATACCACATTGTGGGTTTATCTTCAGATACCTTATTATATAAGGCTCTAGGGCATTTTACCCCTGTGCCATTAAATTCACTCATCTATTGACAAAAAACCATACAAATTATAAGTCTTATCCTGTTATCTTGTGAATCATAATATGATAAGGGCATTTATATGAAAAGGTATGTCAATTTAGTGGTAACTGATGTTGATTGCACTGTTTCATTTTATGTGTGCCCGTTTCAGATAACACCCTGTCAGTTTAATCTTAACCCCCCCAACTCATAACTATCTTTAATCTTAGGAGGTAAAAGTGGGATTTGAAATAACCAAAGAAACCTATGCCGGCAGTATCAAAGGCATCACCATCGGGAAAGGTGACAATGCCATCACAGTCGGCGGCCAGACCAGTTATCCGTTTTATCAGTTTGAAGGGGATATGCCCAACAGACCTGTAGTTGCGATGGAGATCTGGGACATGGAACCACCGGAATGGCCGGCTGCTGCCATGGCCCCTTTCAAGGATGTCATGTCCGATCCGGCAGCCTGGGCAAAAAAATGTGTTGAAGAATATGGTGCACAGGCCATTGTTCTTCAGCTGAAAAGCATTGATCCCAATGACAAGGATGCCAGCCCTGACGAAGCAGCCGCCACAGTACAGAAGGTTCTTGATGCCATCAATGTACCTCTGATTGTATGGGGTTGTGCCGTTCCTGCCAAGGACGAAGAAGTTCTCAAAAAAGTTGCTGAAGTCTGCCAGGGACAGAACCTGATCATAGGTCCTGTTGAAGAAAAGAACTACAAGGGAATAGGCGCTGCTGCAATGGGATATGGGCATACTGTAATTTCATCTTCTCCCATTGACGTAAACCTTGCCAAACAGGTCAATATTCTTCTTGAAAACCTTGGTGTAAACCTTGGCAATGTAATTGTTGACCCAACCACAGGCGGGCTGGGCTACGGGCTTGAATACTCCTATTCTGTTATGGAGCGTCTTGTCCAGGCGGCAATGACCCAGGGAGATGACAAACTGCAGAATCCCATGATCAACAACCTGGGAAATGAGGTATGGAAATGCAAGGAAGCCAAACAAAGCGTTGAAGAAGCGCCTGAGCTTGGAGATCCTGAAAGACGCGCAATACTGATGGAAGCCGTGGGAGCGGTTGCATACCTACTTGCAGGTTCAAGCATTCTTATCATGCGCCACCCAGAATCCATAAGGCTTGCCAAATCCTTTATCGACCTTCTTACAGACGGTGGTTCAGCCATGGATGTGGCACCAATCACAAAACAGCTTGATGATGTTGAAATTGATTTTGCTGCAATGGCGCCCGAGCCTGATCTTACAATGGAAGAAGAAGAGAAAAAACCAGCGCCAAAAGCTGCTGCTCCGAAGAAGAAAGCTGCTCCAAAACCTGCCGCACCCAAGAAGGAAGCTGCTCCGAAGAAAGAAGCCGCACCCAAGAAGGAAGCTGTTAAAAAGGAAGCTGCTCCTGAGAAACCTGCTCCTGCTCCTGCTCCTGACCCTGAAGCTGAAGCAAAAGCAAAAGCAGAAGCTGAGGCAAAGGCAAAAGCAGAAGCTGAGGCAAAGGCAAAGGCTGAAGCTGAAGAACAGGCAAGAAAAGATGCAGCAGCAAAACGTGAAGCAGAAGAACAGGCTCTCAGGGACAAAAGAGCTGCTGAGCTTGAAAAACATGCCACAGCAGGGCCCCGGAAGAGGACTGCTGTTCCGATGACACCGGCAGAGGTTCAGAAAAGCCAGCTTGACAAACTGCTTGAGAACCTGGACAGAATTCACAGAAGAACAGCCTGATATACACCGGGTTGCTCCGGCTCAAACAAATGCCGGGCAGCCATTATCTATATAATCAAGAGGAGGAACCTCTAATGGCAGAAAAAAAGAACGCAAAAGCACCAAAACTTGCTGATCCTGTAGCAGCATCTTATGAAATATCAACCCGGGAAATGATTGAACACGCTCATAAAATGGGCGTTGAGACCATTTTTGACAGGGCAGTCAACATGAAACCCTGCGCCATCGGTATTCAGGGTATATGCTGCAAGAACTGCTCAATGGGACCCTGCAGGCTCCCGCTTCCCAAAGACGGGATTGAAGGAGAAGATACAAGAAAAGGATTGTGTGGGGCCACAGCCAATACCATTGCTGCACGAAATTTTGCCAGAATGGTTGCAGCAGGAGCTGCTGCCCATTCAGACCATGGAAGATCTGTTGCTGAAGTTTTTCTTGCAGCTGCAAGAAAAGAAACAGATGATTACCAAATCAAAGATACCCAGAAACTTCTGGCTGTTGCACCCCACCTCGGGGTTGCCACAACAGTGGAAGTTGACGGAGAAACTAAGGACAGGAACATAGATGAAATTGCCCTTGAAGTTGCAGAGATAGCCATGGACGAATGGGGCAAGCCATCAGGCGAACTGCTCTATGCAAAACGTGCTCCAGCACCGCTTTATGAAAAATGGAAAAAAAACGGGGTTATTCCAAGAAACATTGACAGGGAAATTGTTGAGATCATGCACAGAACCCACATGGGTGTTGACCAGGATTATAAAAACCTGATCAAACAATGCACAAGGTGCGCCATCGGTGACGGCTGGGGCGGCTCCATGCTGGCAACCGATCTTCAGGACATCCTGTTCGGAACCCCTTCTCCTCTCCAGGGCGAGGCAAATCTGGGCGTGATGAAGGAAGATCATGTCAACTTGGTCATTCATGGACACGAACCCGTGCTTTCAGAGGTCATTGTTGCAGTTGCCCAGTCCCAGGAAATGCTTGATTATGCAAAGGAAAAAGGGGCAAAAGGTATCCAGCTTTCAGGCATCTGCTGCACAGCAAATGAGATGCTTCAGCGCCACGGCATTCCCACGGCAGGTAATTTCCTCCAGCAGGAACTTGCAATAATAACAGGTGCATGTGATGCCATGGTTGTGGATATTCAATGTATAATGCAGAACCTGGCCAATGTTGCAAAATGTTTCCACACAAAACTTATCACCACCCATCCCATTGCCAGAATGGAACAGGATAATGTGATTCATATTGAATTCAATGAGCATTATGCACTTGAAGATGCAAAACGCATTGTCAAGATGGCCATAGATAATTTTGAAAACAGAAAAGCCGAAGTCATGATTCCAAGATACAAGGCAACCCAGGTTGCAGGATTTGGCGTGGAATCAATTGAATACCATCTTGGCGGAACTTTCAGAGGTTCTTATTACACACTCAATGACAATATCATAAACGGCCGTGTACGTGGAATTGCAGGCGTGGTAGGATGCAATAATGCAAGATCCCGGCACAATGAAATACATATCAAGGTCATCAAGGAACTTATCAAAAACGATGTCCTTGTGCTGACAACGGGCTGTGATGCCATCACAGCAGCAATTCACGGGCTTTTAACTCCAGAGGCTGCCCAGGTTCATGCAGGCCCCGGCCTTGCTGAAGTCTGTGAAACAGTCGGTATCCCGCCTGTTCTGCACTTAGGTTCCTGTGTTGACAACTCCAGAATTCTTCTGGCAGCCACAGAAGTTGTCAAGGCCGGCGGCCTTGGAAACGATATAAGTGATCTTCCGGCAGCAGGAAGTGCACCTGAATGGATGAGTGAAAAAGCAATCTCCATTGGACACTATTTTGTAACCTCAGGTGTTTACACTGTATTCGGCGGAACCCTGCCCACTTCCGGAGCTCCTGTTTTCCATGATTATATCTCCAAGGAACTGGAAAACATTTACGGCGGCAAATGGGATGTGGAACCGGATCCCATCAAACACGCCTGGCTGATGATTGATCATATCGATAAAAAGAGAAAAGCTCTTGGCATTGACAAGGCAAGGGAAAGAGTTCTCATGGATATGGCTGACAGGCAGAAACTTGAAGGATAATGACAGGATTTTTCAAATTTAATAAATTAAATCCTCAACGAAGGAGGAACAGAATATGTCAAAATTAATCGCATTTGCTGCCATTCAGGGTGGATACAAAGTTGTTGCTGAAGCTGAAGGACGGCTTAACAAGGCTCTTCAGACCTATGACGCAAGTACAAAAATCGGGTTCCCTAATACAGCATATTACCTGCCGGTCATATATTCCCTGACCGGCCTTAAAGTTGAGACCATTGAAGACCTGAAAAAACCCATGGAATTTGCCAGAGGGCTTCTGCCTCCCCATATCAAGCTTAAAAACTGGCTTCCGTACCTTGGACCGCTTCTTGATGCGGGCATGGCAGGTATCTTCTCCTATGAAATCATGGAAGCATTGAGATATCTTGATGATCCTGATTTCTACATTCCCCAGGAAGACCCTGATGTTGAGAACGGAAAACTCTGGGTAGGCCCTGCTGATGATACTATCCTGAGAAAAAGGGGTGTTGAATTTGTTGACGGTTCAGCTCCGGGTTTTGCTGCAATGGTGGGTGCGGCTCCCAATGCTGAAATTGCCAAAATGATTGTGGAGGACTATCAGAAAAAATCATTGTACATTTTCTGTGCAGCCAACCACAATGGC
>CAYUOB010000086.1:0-4468 GCA_964446145.1 uncultured Desulfobacula sp. | reverse complement strand
GATGTCCAGATCGGATGGAACACACGTATTGTTCCGTTTGGGCCGGACATCTCCTCTGCCGTGTTTGCACTTGGTTTTGCCAACAGAGCAGCAATGGCGTTCGGCGGTGTACAGCCAGGTGACTACAAAAAAATTCTCAAATATAACAAGGACAGAATCTTTGCCTTTGTAAACGCACTTGGTGATGTCGGAACAGAATGGGGCGTTGCAGCAGCAGGATGTGTAAACTGGGGTTTCCCGACATTGGCTGACACTGAAATTCCTGAAATCCTGCCAACCGGTATATGTACATATGAGCACGTTGTGGCTCCTGTTGCATATGAAGACATGTGCCAGAGGTCAGTTGAAGTAAGAGGCCTCAAGGTCAATGTAACTGAAATTGACATACCATGCGCATTCGGCCCTGCATTTGAGGGCGAACGTGTCAGAGGCGCTGACCTGCATGCACAATGCGGCGGCGGCAAGACTCAGTGTACAGAACTTGTGAAAATGGCCAACATGAATGAGATCGAAGATCACAAGGTTGAGATAATCGGCCCTGATATTGACGGAATCAAGGAAGGGGAAACTTTCCCGCTTGGTATTTTTGTCCAGATTGCAGGCCGCGAATTCCAGGAAGATTTCGAGCCCATCATGGAAAGGCAGATCCATCATCTGATCAATTATATCCAGGGTATCATGCACATAGGCCAGAGGGATATTTCATGGGTACGTATCTCCAAGGCTGCAATTGAAAAAGGTTTTACCCTGAAGGATATAGGCGAGGTTCTGTATGCAAAATTCCACCAGGATTTCACCAAGATTGTTGACAAGGTACAGGTAACTCTTTATACCAACCCTGAAGATGTTGACAAGATGACTGCAATAGCAAGGGAAAACTACCTGGCACGTGACGCAAGGGTTGACAAGATGACTGACGATGATGTTGAAACCTATTATTCATGCACATTGTGCCAGTCATTTGCACCAAGCCATGTATGTACTGTAAGCCCGGAAAGAACAGGGCTCTGCGGAGCATACAACTGGATGGACTGCAAGGCAGCTTATGAAATCAATCCCACAGGCCCCAACCAGCCCATTGAAAAAGGCGAATGCCTTGATCCCAAACTGGGTCAGTGGAAAGGTGTAAATGAATTTGTCAATAAGGCTTCCAGAGGAGCCATTTCAAAATACAACCTGTATTCCATGGTTCATGACCCAATGACAACATGCGGATGCTGTGAATGTATTGCAGCCCTTCTGCCTGCATGTAACGGTGTCATGACGGTTGGACGTGACTACACAGGAGAGACCCCGTGCGGGATGAAATTTACCACCCTGGCAGGTGTTATGGGCGGCGGTGCTTCTTCTCCCGGCTTTGTGGGACACTCCAAACACAATATCACCCAGGGTAAATTCATACTGGGCGATGGCGGTCTTTTAAGGATGGTATGGATGCCCAAGATGCTTAAAGAAGAAATCAAGGACAGGCTTGTTGCCCGTGCTGAACAGATGGGCGTTCCAGGATTCTATGACATGATTGCCGATGAAACTGTCGGTATCACAGAAGAGGAAATCCTTCCCTTCCTCCAGGAAAAAGGCCATCCTGCATTGACCATGGATCCGATTGTAGGATAATAAACCAGAACAAAAGATCCGGCTTGACTTCACACCAGAATTTTCACGGCCGGATCTTTACCATAAAGTTTTGAAACTTCTAAGGAGAAAAAAATGGCATTAACCGGTATACAGATATTCAAACTCCTACCAAAAACAAATTGTAAGGAGTGTGGAGTCCCGACCTGCCTTGCCTTTGCAATGAACCTTGCATCAGGAAAGGCGGAACTTGACAGCTGTCCCTATGTCTCAGATGAAGCAAGAGAACAGCTTGCAGAGGCTTCTGCACCTCCAATCCGCCCTGTCAAACTCGGCAAAGGCGTGCGCAAGGCTGTGACAGGCGGAGAAACAGTTCTTTACAGACATGAAAAAACATTTTTCAACCCCACTCTTCTTGCAGCTACCATAATGTCAGACATTGATGCTGCTGAGCTTGACAAAAAACTTAAAACCTATAATGCATTTCAATATGAAAGAGTCGGGCTCAACCTGAGGCCGGAACTTCTTGTGGTAAAGGATGCAGGGAACGGAGCAGATGCATTTGCCGCCACTGCCGAAAAAATTGCAAAGGAATCTGAATTCAACCTGGTACTTATGACACAGGATCCTGAAGTCATGAAAGCAGGTGTTGAAGCAGCTGGTTTCAAACGCCCGCTTCTCTACGGAGCCGATGCAGATAATATTGACGCAATGGGAGCAATTGCCAAGGACAACGATCTTCCGATAGGCGTCAAGGCAGAATCTGTCGATGCTCTTCAGCCTCTTACAGAAAAACTGACCGGTATGGGTATTAAAGATATTGTCATTGATCCGGGATCAAGGGAAATAAAGCAGGCTTTTGAAGATCAGATCGCAATACGCCGTGCAGCTCTTAAAGCATCCAACAAAGCTCTTGGATTCCCCACCATTACTTTCCCGTGTGAAATGGCATCCAATCTTGATATGGAAACCCTGATTGCAGGCATGTTTGTCGCCAAATACGGCGGAATTGTTGTAATGTCCGATTTTGCGACTGAATCATTATTCCCGCTTCTGCTTGAACGCCTCAATATATTCACTGATCCCCAGAGGCCCATGACAGTTACAGAAGGCATATTTGAAATAGGCAACCCTGATGAGAATTCACCTGTACTTGTAACCACCAACTTTGCTTTGACATATTTCATTGTTTCAGGGGAAATTGAAGCAAGTAAGGTTCCGGCATGGCTGCTTGTCAAGGATTCCGAGGGTCTGTCAGTTCTGACTGCCTGGGCAGCAGGAAAATTCGGCGGCGATGATGTGGGCCTGTTTGTAAAGAAAAGCGGTATAATGGACAAAGTGAAACATACTGAAATTATTATTCCGGGATATGCAGCTGCAATTGCAGGAGATGTTGAAGAAGAACTTCCAGGCTGGACCATTACGGTAGGCCCAAGGGAGGCGGCTCATCTTGCAGCCTTCCTTAAAGCAAGGTAGGAAAATGAAAAGCCGGGAATTTCACATCAGTAAGATTCCCGGCCGGATCAATCAACCGTTTAAAAGAATAAAAGGAAAAGAACATGCTATTATTTGGAGAAAGTCTGAATGTCATTTCCAGAGTAATTGGAAAGGAATTCAAGGAACCTGATCCAGCAAAAAGAAATCCCGTACCCATTCAGGAGGAGGTTGTACGCCAGAAAGAGCTGGGTATGGATTATATTGATATCAACCTGGGTCCGGCAAAGAAATTCGGTACAGAGCTGATGCCGTGGGTTGTGAATGTGGTTCAGGAAGCTGTACCTGGAATGCCGCTTCTGCTTGATTCCTCCAATATCGATGCAATTGAGGCAGGCCTCAAGGTCTGCAAACCTGCTGACAAACCCCATATAATCAATTCCATCATGGCGCGGCCTGAAAGATATGAGAAAATGGTGCCCCTGGCAGCAGAATATGATGCAGACTTTGTTGCACTGATGTGGGGCCCGGAAGGCCTTCCCCGTGATGAAAATGAAAGGGCAGCCCTTGCTGTTGAGCTGATTTATTTTGCCAATGAAGCAGGTATCCCAAATGAAAAAATATGGGTGGACGGAATTGTAACTCCTGTCAATATACAGCAGCAGCAATGCATGAGCCTTCTCAATTTTCAGATGATGCTCGAAGACATAGCACCCGGTGCCCAGTCAACATGCGGGCTTTCCAATATCTCAAACGGGCCTCCGGAACATCTGCGCGGCATTTTGAACCGTACCTATATGGTGATGCTGCAAAAATACGGTATGAAATCTGTAATTGCAGACCCTCTTGACACTGAACTTACTGCCATTGCAAAGGGCAAACGTCAGGATATTGTTGATCTTATCTATGGCATGATGGACGGCAACGAACCTGACATGAGTTCTCTGGACAAGGAACTTGTTGATTACGCAAAAACATATAAGGTCATCATGGGTGAAACCCTGTATTCAGATTCATGGCTTGAAATCTGATATCTTCACAAATGAAATCCCATCAAAGCCTCTGGCCTTTATTGTATGGCCGGAGGCTTTGATCATTCAGGTGCACGCAGCAGGGAAAATACAGAAACAGGCTCTTTGATTCCCTTAAGCCGGACAGGGCCCAATGGATATACAGGCCACAACCCATTGATCATTTTCCTGGTTTCAGGGCCTATGAGGATATCCCCCATGCGGGCATAATCTGATAATCTTGCAGCAATATTGGTTACAGTTCCTGTGGCAGTATAGGTCATGCGCGTGTCCAAGGAACCCCTGAACCGGGACATTCCCACAAGGGCTGAGCCTGAATTGATGCCGATATTCACATCAATGGGATCCATATCAAACTCTATGGACTGATTTAATGTTCTGTTGCTTTCTGCAATTTCAAAGGCTGCCTTGACCGCATTAATTGCATT
>CAYUOB010000085.1:0-13451 GCA_964446145.1 uncultured Desulfobacula sp. | reverse complement strand
AATTATTATAATAAAGAAACTGAAAAAACCGAGCCTGAACAATGCGGGATTGTTGTCGCACAGCAGCTTGTCGCTGATGACTTTATAAGGCAGATGGACAGGGTGACTGCAATGAAAATGAATCTGTTTGTCAATGATGAATTCAGCGCAGGCGATTTCCCCAGGTACACAAAGGTAAATATATCCACGATCCCAAAAAATATCAGCCAACCCTGGAACATAAAAGATCAGGATTTTTATTATGACGAGATCAACCTGAACGGGACTCATTATTTCCAGGCCATGCTGCCTGTCTATAAAGGGACTGAATATGTGGGCGGTCTTCTGATCCTGAAATCCGACAGAATTGTCAAGGCCAATACCCGTCAGATGGTTGTGATGATAGCTCTTGTGGCCTTTATCTGTATGGCCCTTGTAACTCCTGTCGCATATTTTGTTTCCGGCAAAATGATTTTGCCTTTGATAGATATAGTTAACAGGCTTAAGGATATTGCAGAAGGAGAAGGCGATCTTACCGGCCGCCTTGATGTGAAATCAAAAGATGAAATTGGCCAGGTTGCCCTGTGGTTCAATGCCTTTATTGATAAAATTCATGTGGTGATAAAGGATATGGCCCAGAATGCAGGGCAATTGGATCATTCTTCCTCAAACCTTGAGCAGATATCAAAAATTCTGGCGGAAGGCACAGACCAGACCCTGGCCCGGGCCAGTTCAGTGTCAGCAGCTGGCGAGGAAATGAGTGTTACCATGAGTTCCCTTGCTTCCGAGATGGGGCAGGCATCAGATAACATGAATATGGTGGCAGCTTCCATGGATGAAATGGCCACCACAATAAATGAAATATCAAAAAATACTGTTACAGCCAGACAGATCACCGAAGATGTTGTCTTAAAAACAGATGATGCGTCTGGCAAGATCAAGGAGCTTGGCAGTGCTGCAGATGATATAGGTCATGTGATTGATGTGATTACAGATATTTCAGATCAGGTGAACCTTCTGGCTTTGAATGCCACAATTGAGGCAGCAAGGGCAGGAGAAGCAGGCAAAGGTTTTGCCGTGGTGGCGAACGAGATAAAAGACCTTGCCATGCAGACGGCAGATGCCACAAAGGAAATCAAGGAAAAAGTGGAAACTATCCGTTCTTCCACAGCCAGGACTGTTGACCAGATATCTCTTATTTCAGGAGTGGTTAACGAAGTGAATGATATAGTGGTCATGATAGCTTCAGCTGTTGAGGAGCAGTCTGTGACAACTCAGGATATTTCCCGCAATATTATCAATGTGAATGATGGCATTGATAAAATAAATGATAATATTTCCCAGACTTCAGCTGTTTCAGCTGAAATTGCAAGGGATATTGCTGATGTCACTGAAACAGCAGGCAAAATGGCGGAAAACAGTTCCCGTGTTGATGCTGATTCAAGGCAGTTATCAGGACTTGCCGGGCAACTCATGACCCTTGTCAACAAGTTTAAAATATGAGCTTTCAGGGAAAATTGTATAAGTGAACACAGGACTCAGGGGAATATTGTCCGTTTTTGCGGCAGCAGCGGCCTGGGGCATGTCCGGGATATTTGTCACCAATATTATTGATGCTTCTCAATGTTCTTCTGTATCTCTTGCTTTCTGGCGGGATCTGACAACTTTTGCCCTGCTTTTTATCTTGCTTCTGCCTTCCTTTTTCAGGCAGGGGGTAAGCGTACAGGTGCGGGATTTGCCCTGCCTTATGGGTATGGGAGGATTTCTGGGCCTTTTTCACATTTTCTACAACAAGAGTGTAATGCTGAACGGGGCTTCCATAACAACGGTTGATCAGGCTGCAATGCCGGCTGTGGTCTCCCTTGCTGCATGGTATTTGTGGAAAGAATCCCTTGATTTTGAAAAAATTGTTGCAATGGTCCTGATTTTTGCCGGCACTGTGATGGCATCAGGCCTGCATTCATTTGATTTCGGCAAAACCGATACATCAGGGCTTCTGGCAGGTTTTTGCGTTCCTGTCCTGTATGCGGGCTGGACTTTATGCGGCAAGTCAATGGTAAACCGCTACAGCCCGAACTTCTGCCTTATGGTTGCCTTTGGAACGGCAGCTTTTCTTCTTTTCTTTTTTCAGCCTTTTACTGCCCAGCCTGTTCATATGAGTTTAAGAACAATGATGCTTTTTTCGGGGCTTATCCTTTTTTCCACCATAGGAGCCTTTACTCTTTATATGATCGGGCTTCAGCATATACAGGCGGGAGTTGCAGGCATCCTTGCCATGTCAGAGATTATTTTTGCCGGTGTTTATGCCAGGTTTCTGCTGGGCGAGCACCTTGATTTAATCCAGATATGCGGAGCAGGCCTTGTAATTACAGGTGTTATAGGGCTTTCATACTGTCAGACAAAAAATAAAAATATTTTATTAAAATAATCAGTTGATATTTGACAGAATATTTTATGCCAGCCCTGAATCGGAGACCTGATCTGAGCAGTATGAAACTATATGGGGGAAAAAATATTCAAGCCCGCCCTGTTTCAGCAGGGTTTCATGATGCTCATACATGGCTGTATCCCACATGTTAAGGAATGATTTCATGGGCTCATTTACTTTGGATCTGTTGACATAGAACACGCCCTGTCTGATGATTTCGTCCGGGCTGATTCCGCTGTCAAGTTTTTTTCTGATTTTATTTTCCCTGTCAAGGATCATGGAAATGGCCTTTGCCCAGGCATGGTTGAAATTTTTTTTGACTATGCCGCCGTGGCTTGTCAGAATCAGGCCTATATCCATGCCATCCAGCCTCAGAATGGAATCCACGATTTTTTTTATGCTGCAGTCCTTCCAGCCGTACCAGGGCCCGAACCGGTCAAGGCCCATGTCACCTGAAAAAAGAATTTTTTCATCGGGAAAATAAAAGGATGTATGGGAAGGAGAATGCCCCGGAGTTTCAACAATAACCATCTCAGGTGCAAGGTCTTTGAAACTTGTTGCATTGCTGTAGCATTCGTGGTTGCCAAGGGCCTTGTATCCAAGATTGTTTTTTACAAAATTTTTCCATTCTTCTGCCATGCCAAATGGCTGTGCTGTCTGTTCAATGACAAAATCAAGGCTTGTCAGATAATTTTCTTCGGGCTCAGGTATGAAAATCCGTGCGTTTGTATGGGCTGCCACCTGGCGTGTCCATATGGAATGGTCAAGATGGTAATGGGTTATTATGGCGGCATCAGGCTGTTCCAGTTCAAGAAGGCTTGAGGTGTGGCCGGGGCCCATGTTGGTGTCAACCATGACTTTTTTTACGGAATTTACGATGATTCCGGCACATGATGTGAAATTAGTCATGGAATCCGGTTCAACATAGGTGATTTTATCTGTTATGCGTGTTTTCTTCAAATTGTCTGATATGCCTTTATTGCCCTGATCAAAGTTTTTCTTGCCTGTTCGATTATTATTGAACGCCATTTTTCAGATTCAGGGTAATATCCTTTTATAAAGCGTTCCTTTGTTCTGTCTTTATCTTTTCTGGAGGCATAACCATGCCAGTTGCCCTGGTTTTCAATGATGACATTGTGTAATGCCTTTATGGATCCCATGGTGGTATCGGTATCCATGGTTCCGAATTCAAACGTCATTGTCATGTAATCCTTGTTAGGAAGAATACTGCCGATATAGGTTGCAAATTCTCCTGTAACTATGTAGAAGTTTTCTGTATCTCCCCAGTTGATGGGTTGGCCGGAGAAGATTTTTTCTATCCTTGCTTTCTTTTTTCTGTCTTTTACAGGGTTGGGAAAAAGGTACAATTGTCCGTTTGCGCCATAACCTGTGTGAAGGTCAATGGACAATATCTGGGGATATGGCTGTGCTGTGGTTCGGATCAGGGAAGTTACAGCAAGAATTGAGGGTTCCAGCCTGCTTCCGCCGAAATATATTCCCCTGGGATATTGGTATTGGCCCTGTAAAATGGCCTGTCTGAGGCTTGATATTGAATACTTCATTATTTTCCTGGCCGCTGTAAGCTGGAAGAAAAAATTGTTAAAGCTTGTCAGGTTTACCCTGTGACGTGGGTTCAGGAACATGTTTAACCTGTCATATCCAGGATTTGCTGTTTCAAACAGGTGAGAATCGGTTGAGCAGTTCCGGTTCAGATCCACATTGTTTTCATTTACCCTTCTGTTGTATTTGAACCCGTAAGGATTCAGACCGTGTATCAGAAGCAGGCCAAGCTCATCAAAATTCAGTTTTTCTGCAAGCTCGGTCAGAATCATCTGCTGTACAGCACTGCCAGCATAGCCTTCCACCCCGTGTACTCCCGAGCTTATTATCAGCAGGCGCCGGGTGGTTTTCTGTGCAGGAATATAGCAATAGTCAATACTTAAATCATGATCCTGTCTGGTTTCAATTTTTAATCCGGCAATCTTTATATTTTTATAAATTCCAGTCAGTTTTTGTGCATCTTCAAGAAATTTGCTCCTGCATTCATCATAGGAATTCTGAAAATATTTCAGATTTCCGGGTACAGGTTTCTGGTCAAGCCGGTGCGGAGAATATGAATTGAACTGCCAGGTGGTAAAGGTGATTATAACGGCGATTCCCAGTATTACCACTGCGGAGACAGCCTTGAAAAAATGTTTCATAAAATTTTATTGATCCTTTATGCTTATTAAACAGCTTTTGTTTCTGTAGAGAAACAAAAAGCTGCTGTCAAGAATATTTACAGTTCCGCAGGATCAAATTTTGTGCGGTTGCAGGAGTTCCGGGAATTGTCTGAAATGATTATTTCTTCCGGAATGAAGCTGTATAGGCGGGATTTGAACCTTTCAAGAAAGAATCGGGGGTAGTCTGTGGCCTGTCCTGTGAAAATTTTTTTCAGGAAACTGAATTTTGCAATATATGCTTTTGTAATACGGATGTATTGTGTATGATCTGACACAGTCTTCAGCCTGCCTGTCATTTGCAGCCCGAATATTTCATTCATGTTGTCGGAATCGTGGAAAATGCAGGCGCATATTTTTCCTGAAGCCTTTCCCCACTGAATGTGCCGTGATTTTTCATTGGAAAAAAAACAGAATCCCGGTGAGCAGAATACAAAATAAACAGGCGATGACCATGGTGTGTCTCCGTCTGATACAGCCAGGGTCATCACCCTGGTTGAATGTATAAGGTCTGAAATTTTTTCAGCAGGTGAAATACTGTTCATCTCTGTCAGGACTATAACCGGATAATTTCAAATTCCTGGCCGCAGTGTTCCAGAAATTTTATAAGGTCTGATGATGCAATTGTTGTTGTAGCAGTATTGACAAGGGGGTGGAAATTTAAAAATTCATTGTCCATAAGATCTTTGTCCAGTACTATTTTTACTTTGTGCTCTTTTGCATTGATTGCTGCAAACGGGGTTACAGCCCCGGGTATCACCCCAAGAACCTGGTCAAGGAGTTCGGGCTTGGCAAAAGATGGGCTTTTGGCTCCGATTTTTTTGGCCACTTCCTTGATGACAATGGGTTTGGTGTCAAGGGTTACAACCAGGAACAACTTTTTTTTCCTGTCCTTGAAAAACAGGTTTTTGCTGTGAGCTCCCTTTATTCCCTCATGGTGCAGGTTTGCCTCTTCAACCGTGTAAACAGCGGGATGTTCATGGTTTGTATATTCAATGCCAAGCTCTTCTAGGACATTTAAAAGCTCTTTTTGTGTTTTAAGCATGTTTTTCTCCTGTGTTCTTGTGAGCAATATCCGTTATCTGGGTTCAAAATTGAACAATATATCATTTTCAAGGTAAAAGGTTTCAAGCTGTTGCTGGTATTCTGCCATGCTGTCGCCTCTTTTTGCTGCAAGTTCCTGTACCATGAACTGAATTACAGCCAGCATTCCTGAGACATTCCCGATAAAAGGTATGGATCTGGAAGGTATCACAAGGGACAGGTCAGCAAAGGGTATTACAGGGCTCAGATTACTGTCAGTCATGGTTAAAAGGGTATGGGAACTGCGGCAGACCATCTTGCATAACCTGATCAGCTCATTGGGGTATCTTGATGTGGCAATCAGGATCACAAGGCATTCAGGCCTGGCATTGGCAAGCATGTCCATTGCAGTGGAGTCGCTGCCTTTTAAAATATGAACCTCATTCCTTATTTTGGTCAGAGACCATCCAAAGTAATATGCAAAGGTATATGACAGCCTTGAGCCGACAACATAAATGGGGCGTGGTTTATCCAGATGGCCCACAAACTGGTTCATTGTTTCCACGTTGATGTTTTCGTATAAAAATTTAAGGTTGTTCAATTCCTCCAGTATCCCCCTGTGAAGCCTGTCAGCGCCCGGCTCGTTAATGCCTTTGATATCTGCTCTTTCAGGCAGGGAAAGTCCTGTGTTTACAAAATCCTTCAAAGCTTCCTGAAAATCGGAATATCCCTTGTATCCGAGGGTGCTGACAAAACGTACAACAGTTGCTTCGCTTATGCCGCAGGCTTCTGCAAGTTCTTTTGTGGTCATGAACACAGCTTTTGAAGGATGCTGCATTATATATGTGCCAAGAGTCTGGGCTTTTGGGGTCAGGGAGTCAAGTCTGGCGGAGATATCATTTATTACCGGGTGTGATGCTGGATCATTCATTGTTTTTTCCTGTGATCTGTTAATTTGACGCAACTTTATAAAAAGGATGATATTTTGTCAAGGCTCAATGAAAGAAAATATATCATTTATTGATTTTATGCTTGACATATTTTATTTCATGAACTAATGATGAAAATGGTAAAGGTATCATCTGGCAACAATCCATAATTTAAGAGAAGGCCAATGTTTTTGAAAAAAAAGCCCATGTGGGGCAGAAAAACCCAGCTTAAATCAAGTTATGATGTGGTAATCATCGGAGGCGGGCTGCACAGTCTGGCAACGGCGTATTTTCTTGCAAAGGAACATGGCATAACCGATATTGCGATTATTGAGAAAAATTATATCGGTTTTGGCGGTGCAGGCAGAAACACAGCCATTGTACGTGCCAATCAGCGTACACAATACAATGTTCCCCTGTACAAGGAAGCCCTTGATCTCTGGCCGGTTCTGACAAAGGACCTTGATTACAATCTGATGTTCAACAATTGCGGCAACCTTAATCTGATGCATTCCGAAGCAGCCATGAAAGCAGCAAGAATGACCATTGCAACCGCACAGTTTCATGGAGTTGAAAGCCATCTCATAGATGCAAAGGAAGCCAAGGAGCTTGTTCCTGCCCTGAATATTTCAGAGGATATCACCTTTCCCATTCACGGCGCCATGTTTCATCCTCCCGGCGGTATTGTACGTCATGACGCAGTTGTATGGGGGCTTGCAAGGGGAGCTGCAAAAAAAGGAGTGCAGATCCATCAGCAGACCGAAGCTCTATCCATTGGAACCAAAAACGGCAGAGTCACCTCTGTGACCACAAGCCGCGGCACCATAAATACAAAACAGGTATTGATTTCAGCCGGCGGATATTCAGCAGGGCTTATCCATTCCATGTTGGGCCTTAAGCTGCCCATAAGTGTTCTGACAATTCAGGCCATGGTTACCCAGCCATTGAAACCTCTGCTGGATCATGTTGTCTCATCAGGAGCATATCATTGTTACGCAAACCAGACCTTGAAAGGAGAGGTGGCAACAGGTGCTCACATGGACCCGTGGCCCAATTATACTACACTTAATACTGCTCATTATATCAAACATCAGGCTGAGGCTCTTTCGGAATTTCTGCCATGTCTTCGGGGGGTGCGTTTCATGAGGATCTGGGGCGGCCTTGCAGATATGACCCCTGATATGGCGCCCATCATGGACGGCAATATCCCTGTTGAAGGCTTTTATATGGACTGCGGATGGGGATATTTCGGTTTCAAATCCTGTTCTGCTGTTGGTAAATACATGGCTGAATACATGGCAACCGGCCAATGTCCTGAAATGCTTAAACCGTTTGCCCTGAAGCGTTATCAGGAACACAGGCTCATGGGTGAAACCGCAGCGCTTGTGAACTACAGCCCGGACAATTAGACTTCAAGGAGAAAATAAAATGGCATTAACAATCACATGTCCGATTTGCGGTAAAAGAAACGGATATGAATTCAGATTTGGCGGAGAAGACAAAGGCCCCCGCCCGGATGAAAGAAACCTTACGCCGGAAGCCTGGTGTGATTATGTTCATATGAACAAATGCGTTGCAGGCATACAAAAAGAGTGGTGGTTTCATAAAGACGGCTGCGGCAGCTGGTTCACCATTTATCGGGATACAACCACAAATCTTGAAAAACAGGTGCAGGAGGGCAAAGAAAATGAACCGGTTTAACCATCTGCCGACTTTGAGAATAGATGCAGCCAGTAAAATCTCTTTTATTTACAAAGGGAAAAAATACTACGGGGTAGAGGGAGACACAATTGCAACCGCCCTTTTTGCAAATGGTGTGAGGATTTTTGGAAGAAGCCTGAAATATCACCGTCCAAGGGGGCTTTACAGTCTTGACGGAGAATGCAGCAACACATGCATGGAAGTGGACGGCATACCAAATGTCAGGTGTGAAAACACTTTGCTTGAAGATGGCATGGTCATAAAAGAACAGAATGTAAAGGGTTCAGCGGAAAATGACATGCTGTCTTTCATAGATAAGCTTGACTGGATGATGCCTGCAGGTTTTTACTACAGCACCATGCACAAACCTGCAAAAATCTGGCCCATTGCCATGAAGCAGATAAGGAAAACAGCAGGCCTTGGCAGGATAAGCCCTGATTTTGAAATGCCCGGAAAATATGATGAGATTTTTCTTAATACAGATGTATGTGTGATAGGAGGCGGGCCTGCCGGAATGAAGGCAGCCATTGCAGCCGGTAAAAAGGGCCTTAGGGTTGTTCTGATGGAATCCCGGCCCTGGCTTGGAGGTTCATTTGAGTACAGGTCAAAAAAATATAAGGACAGGCAGACACTCAATGAAAGGGCACATTTCCTTGCAAAGGAAGTAAACAGTCTTGACAATATCAGGATATTTACCCATGCAAGTGTAGTGGGAACCTATAATAACAACCTTGTTACCGGGTTTCAGATAGGCGGCAGAGATGATGTGTTTGACCAGAGATATATTGAAATCAGGGCTCAATCAGTTGTGGTTGCCACAGGATGCATTGAAAGGCCCCTTATTTTTGAAAATAATGAAAAACCGGGAGTCATGCAGGCAGGATGCGCCCTGCGCCTTGCAAGAACATACGGGATTCTGCCCGGTAAAAAAGCTGTATTCAGTATTGGCCATGATTTTGGAATCGAAGCTGCCATTGATCTGCATGACCTTGGGCTTTCAGTGGCATGCGTGGCTGATATCAGGGAAGACGGCCAGGACCCTGAACTTCTCAGAAAACTTGATGAAAGAAAAATTGCATTTTTCAGGGGCTGGGTGGCTAACTGCGCCCACGGCAGAAAAAAGGTCGCAGGTATAACTTTGTCGGGCATTGACGGGCTTGTTAAAAGAAAATTTGCATGCGACCTTGTTGTGGCATCAGCCGGATGGACTCCTGTTACAGGCCCGGTCACCATTGCCCTTGGCAAACTTAAATATGACAGCCATACAGGTTTTTTTCTTGTGGACAAACTGCCGGAAAAGATGCATGTTGCAGGGCGGATCACAGGCCTGGAAGATGCAGCTTCCATTGAGGCATCAGGAACACTTGCCGGACTCAAGGCCGCATTTGACTGTGAAAACTGTTCCATAGGAGAGCTGGGGGAAGCAAAAAAAGCCCTGCAGGCTCTTCCCGGCCCTGCAAGGGGTACAAAGCTGGTTACAGCTCCCGTAAAAGGTCGTAAAAGTTTCATATGTTTTGATGAAGATACAACCATTAAAAACATAAAGCAGGCAATTGACAAGGGATTTGATATGCCTGAGCTGATAAAACGTTTCACTTCAGCCGGCACAGGTCCGGGCCAGGGCGGTATTCCGGGTCATAATCTGCCTTTGTATGTTGCAAAATACCAGGCTCTGCCTGATATTTCCATAAGGCCGACAAATGTCAGGCCTCCTCTGGTTCCGACCCTTATATCAACCTATGCCGGAACCAATCATATCATGTTTAAGATAACCCCCATGGACGAAATGCAGCGAAAGGACGGGGGAATTTTCAGGAATATCGGAGTATGGCAGAGGGCCAGGTATTTTTCCGATGATTTTTCATGCAGAAGGGAAATTGAGAATGTAAGGTCAAATGTCGGTATGCTGGACGGTTCAACTCTCGGTAAGTTCAGAATTCACGGGCCTGATGCCCTGAAGGCTTTGCAGCGTGTATATGTGTCTGACATGTCAAAGGTAAAGGAAGGCAGGATAAAATATTCTGCAATGTGCAATGATGACGGATGCGTGATTGATGACGGAGTTGTGGTGAAGCTTGGTGAAAATGATTATTATTTCACGACTTCCACAGGCAGGGCAGGTCAGACCATTGAATGGATACGCTACCATACAAGGTATGATAACTGGGATTTTCATCTGGTAAACCTCACCGATGCAATGGGCGTCATTAACCTGTCAGGCCCGAATTCCAGAAAAGTGCTTGAAAAAATTGTTGATATTGATGTGTCCAACGAGGCGTTCGCCTTTTCTGAATACAGGGAATTCAAGATTGCTGATACCGTCCCTGTAAGAGCCATGCGCCTTGGGTTTGTGGGCGAGCTTTCATATGAGCTCCATGTGCCTTCCTCCTATATGCAGTCCGTGTGGATGATGCTGAAGGAAGCAGGCCGTGAATTCAATATACTTAATTTCGGTGTGGAAGCCCAGAATGTGCTGCGCATGGAAAAATGCCATGTAATACTTGGATCTGAATCTGAACAGCGGACAAATCTGCTTGACCTTGGCCTGGGATTTCTATGGGACCGCAATAAGGCAGATGCGAAGACCGTTGGTGCTGTCGCGCTCCGCCAGGCGGAAAAGGATCAGACCCGTCTCAAGCTCATAGGTTTTAAAATGGAAAATAATACACGCGCACCAAAGGATGGGGCCTTGATCGTTGATGACAGGGTAAGGGGGTATGTGTGTACTGCAAGGGACAGTTTCACCCTTAAGGAAGCTGTCGGCATGGCACTGGTTGAAGCACCTCTTTCAAAGATCGGTACAAGGCTTGAAATTTTTGAGGATGAGTGCGGTGATAACAGAATTTACGCAATAGTGACTAAAACTCCGTTCTATGATCCTGAAGGAAAACGGATGAAAATGTAAGGGAATGATCATGAAAGAAATAAAAAGAGTTTCCCCTGTTGTATTCAGGGCCAGCCCCCTGAAAACTGAAAAAAGAGACAATTGGGATGTGGTCACGGAATACAGGGAAGAAGGCGATGGCCCTTTTCTGGTGGATTTGAGTCATAAGCCCAGATTTGACCTGCAGGATTCAAAGATTGGACAAAGAACACCCTTTGGAATCACTCTTCCACAGGTTCCTGGAGACTCGGTGTTTGAAAACGGAATCCTTGCAAACCGCATGAATAATACCCAGGTTTCCCTTTATTGCCTGGATGATGCGGACAGGATTGAAATGCCGGATGAACAGGGTATGACAGATGTTACAGAGGCAACCTTGTTCGTTGCCCTTATCGGGCCCAATGTATTTTCAATCTGTGAAAAACTGAGCTCACTTGATTTCATGGATAAATCAAAAAAAGTTCCTTTTCTTTTTCAGGGGCCTTTTTCCCATGTGCCATGCCAGATCGTTACCCTGAGCCGGAATCCTGAAAATTCAGCACTTGTTCTGACCTGTTCCAGGGGCTATGGCAGGGATATGATACATGCAATACTGGATGCCGGGGCTGAATTCGGGCTTGCTCCGGCAGGGGAAAAAAGATTCACGGATTTTATTAATACCTTGTCATGAATACATAAATTACGTAAATATTATACCTTCAATTATAAGGAGAAAAGACCATGAGCGAGAAATTTGATGCAATTATCATTGGTGCAGGCGTTATAGGTTCCCCCATTGCCTATGAATTGTCAAAAATGGGTTATAAAACCCTTAATGTGGACAAGGGACCTGATGCTGGAGAAGGCTCAACCGCCGGGTCATGCGCAATTGTAAGGGCGCATTATTCCACGGCTGACGGTGTTGCCATGGCATATGAGGGATTCAAGTACTGGCTGGACTGGGAAAATTATCTGGATCATGTGAAAGATGAAAAAGGGCTTGCAAAATACATGAATACAGGTTCCATTCTCATCAAATCCCAGGGCCATGACTGGCGCAAGGTCAAGAAAAATTATGACGAAGTGGGAGTTGAATACGAAGAATGGTCAAATGACAGGATAAAGCAGGCTGTTCCGGTTGCTGACCTGCATGAATTCTGGCCGGTCAGGCGTCCTGAAGATCCAAGGTTCTATGACGAACCCACAAAGGAAATCGAAGGTGCGCTTTTTTGCCCTGAAGGTGGTTATGTGAATGACCCTGCCCTTTCTGCCCATAATATAATGAGAGCTGCCGAAGCCAAGGGCGCAAAATTCATGTTTAATGCGGAAGTGGTTGATATCAGAAGTGAAAAAGGCAGGGTAAAGGGCGTGACACTGAAGGATGGTGCACAAATTGATGCAGATATAGTGGTTAATGTGGGAGGCCCCCATTCATATATTATTACAAAGATGGCAGATGGAGTGTGGGAAGGATGTAATATCAAAACCAAGGCATTGCGCCATGAGGTCATGTATTGTCCTTCTCCTGAAGGCTATGATTATTACAATGAAGGTTACCATATGTCAGACGGGGACATAGGCTGCTATGTCAGGCCTGAGGTGGGCAACCTGTTTCTGATCGGCAGTGAAGATCCTGAATGTGACCCACAGCATTGGGTTGATCCCAATGAATTTTATGCAGGCAAGGGCGGCCCGGGATATGACAACCAGCTTACCGAGGCACAGTGGAAGGCTCAGTGCTACAGGCTTGGCAAGCGTATTCCTTCCCTGAAGGTGCCTAACCAGCCAAGGGGTGTATGTGATCTTTATGACTGCTCTGATGACTGGATTCCAATTTACGATAAAACAGATCTGCCCGGGTTTTATCTTGCCGTCGGCACCAGCGGAAACCAGTTTAAAAATGCGCCTGTGGTCGGACGTATGATGGCAGAACTCATTGATGCCTGTGAAAAGGGCCTGGATCATGATAACGAACCTTTCCAGTACAAGTTCAAATATATTGACAGAACAACTGATGTGGGCTTTTTCTCCAGAAAAAGACAGATAAATTACAACAGTTCTTTTTCCGTGAACGGATAATTGGGTAAGGGGCCATTCCAATGCAAATCTATGTCTGTGTAAAACATGTTCCCGATTCTGCTGCTGCACTCACCTTTGTTGACAACAGCCGCATTGATGAAAATGTTACTTTCCTGCTGAATCCGTATGACGAGCAAGCAGTCACAGAAGCAGACAGGATAAGCAAACAAGAGCCAGGCTCAGAAGCTAATGCCGAAAGCCTTGGAAAAGAGGAAGCCGAGAACACAGAC
>CAYUOB010000084.1:0-13989 GCA_964446145.1 uncultured Desulfobacula sp. | reverse complement strand
AGGGTGGGTCAAATTTGAGTTATAAAAGAGGGTCATTTTTCAGTTGTAAAAAACATTTATATCTGCCGTAAAGCAGATCATCCATGAAAAGGGCTATTTTCTGGTTCAGAGCATTGCGGGAAATATAGAACCTGACCAGTTTGTGGATCAGTGTGTCAGGTTTGGTATATGGGCACACACCTATGCACAGTCCGCAGTCTGATCCTATGGTTTTCCAGTATGAAAAGCATTTTTCCTGGCTTATTGACCAGTGACGCATATTTCGGCTGTATGGCTCATCTCCGTGGGAAATTGATCCTGAAGGGCAGTTGTCAGCACATTTTTTGCAGATTTTACAGAATTCTGACATATGAAAGGTATCTGAGGGTGGTGATGGCGGCAGTTCAAGATCGGTTGTTACAACGGCAAGCCTTACGCACGGCCCGTAGATTTTATGCATGAAAAGGCCCATGCGCCCAAGTTCGCCAAGGCCTGATTCAACGGCAAGCGGAACACATAATACATCATAATTGGCATCATTATGCGCTCTTGCCCTGTATCCGAACCTGCGTATATATCCTGCCATGATATTTGAAATTTTTGCAGCTTCAACATATTTTTGTGCTGATTCCTGAATAACGCTGCTTGCAGGGGCTGTTTTAAGCATTCCGACCCGCATGGGTATCACAATGACAATGGCTGTTTTCCAGGTCTGGTCAGTGGGCGTTCCAAAATTTGATGCATGTCTGCCCCTGTGGCTGTAGTAATGGTGGCGGGCAAGCGGGATAAATCCCACATCACAGGCACCGTAAAATTCTGCAGCTCCGGCAATGACTGACTTGAATTTTTCCGGGTCAATATTTTCATGTTTTTGCGATGTTTCCCCTTCTGACAGGGGGATTGAGCGCTCAAGGTATTCAAATGCAGATAAAAACCAGGGGGCAGTGTATGGATCATGGTAAAATTGCTCTTTTTCCCCGAATTCAGGTTTTTTGTGAATCTGAAGGTCTGTTGATCTGTTTTCAGGGCGCATTTCATGATATTTTTTCATCAGTTCCGGGTAATGCTGAAGATTGTTTCTTGCAAACATATTGTCCCTTTCATCATATTGCACACCCTTTGATGTATCCCTTGCAGGTGACCTGTCAGGGAAAAAACGCACCATTGATATGATGAAAAAAACAGCGCCTGAGCCAAGCAGAACAATATTGATATACTGCAGTTTATCTGCAAAAATTATGATAACAGACCATAGTAATGCATTTGCCCCAAGAAAAATAAAGGCCAGGACAGCAGCACGGATTTCCTTTTCCCTTATGGAAGACAAACCCAGAATCAGGAAAAATGCACAGGAACCAGTTAAAATTATCCAGTCAATAATCAGTATTATATTTTTCATGTCAAACCTTTTTTATGCGGGTTAAGGTTCAAGGCTGTTTTTATATATACTGCCTTGTGTGATAATGAGATCAGCAGGTGCAGAACCTGTAAAACAGCACAGATCATAAACATGGTCAATATCCCATGCCACAAGGTCGGCATGTTTTCCAGGTTCAATGCTTCCCTTGAATTTTTCAAGACCCAGAGCATGTGCTGCATTTATGGTGGCTCCTGCCAGAGCTTCTTCGCAGGTAAGCCCGAAGAGCACACAGGCCATGTTGAGGATAAGGGGCATGGAAAAAACAGGGCTTGAACCGGGATTAAGGTCGGTTGCCACGGCGGTTTTAACTCCAAGCTTCCTTAAAATATCAACAGGAGGTTTTTGGGTCTCCTTTAGATAATAAAACGCTCCGGGTAAAAGCACGGCAATTGTATCGTGTTCTGCCATTTTTTCAGCCCCCTGAACTGACAGATATTCAAGGTGGTCGCAGGAAAGTGCATCAAACTGTGCTGCCATTGCAGCTCCGCCTGAATCTGAAAGTTGTTCTGCGTGAAGCTTGACCCTGAATCCTGATTTTTCCGCTGCATGGAATATTTTTTTCATCTGTTCCGGAGAAAATGCTATTTTTTCGCAGAACCCGTCCACGGCAGAGGCAATTGACTGTTCCCTGACTGCAGGCAGTACAGTGTTGATCAGAAAATCAATGTAGGAATCGCTCCGGTTTTTGAATTCAGGGGGCAGGGCATGTGCTCCCAGAAAACTGGCCTGAATATGTACTGGAAAATTTTTATCCAGGCGGTCTGCGGTTTTGAGCATTTTAAGTTCTGTTTCAAGGTTCAGCCCGTACCCTGATTTGATTTCAATGGTGGTGGTTCCCTGGTTCAGCATGGTCTTGATTCTTTTGGAGGCCAGGTTGAACAATTCATCTTCACCGGCTTTTCTTGTGGCTTTTACAGTGGAGAAAATTCCCCCGCCTTGTTTTGAAATTTTTTCATAGCTTGTGCCGCTGATTCTTTGTTCAAATTCATCTGTTCTTGATCCTGCCCATATGAGATGGGTATGGCAGTCAACAAATCCCGGCAGTATCCAGCGTTTTTTGCAATCAATTTTATGTGCGCAGGATTTTTTAATGTTTTCCGGCAGGTCTTCCTGCGGCCCGACCCATGAAATAAGATTTCTGCTGATTGCCACAGCACCCTTGTCAATTGCCGAAAGCCTTGCTCCTGTCATGGCCGCAACTTTGCAGTTGAAAAGCAGAATATCTGCCTGATCCGGTAATTGCATGTGTTTTTGTTTTCCTTTCAAAATTTTGATATTGACATTAAGGATTTAATTTTATAAATACTTGTCTATACAAGTATAGATATCATGTCAAGCAGATTTTTTTAACAATTTCAGGTATTGGGAAATTTTATGGCACAAAACACCCAGACATTTGCATTATACGAGAAAATCAAGAAAAGCGTCTTAAGGGATATTGAATCAGGCCGACTGAAACCTGATGACAAAATACCTTCTGAAACCCAGCTTGCAAGGGATTTCAATGCATCAAGAATGACTGCCAACCGTGCCCTTAAAGAGCTGACAGAAGAGGGAAGAATTGTTAGGGTGCAGGGTGTCGGGTCATTTGTGGCAAGGCCCAAACCTGATGCAGCTCTGCTTGAAATCAGGAGTATTGCGCGGGAAATTGCAGACTGGGGCGGGGTGCATTCTTCAAAGGTACTGGTTTTAAAAGAAGAAATACCAGACGCTGATATTGCCGGGAAAATGCATCTTGCACAGGGCGCCGGTGTTTTTCATTCAATCATTGTTCATATGGACAGAAATCTTCCTGTCCAGTATGCGGAACGTTTTGTCAATCCTGAAATAGCTCCGGATTATCTTGAGCAGGATTTCAATGAAATCACTCCAAGCGATTACCTTCTTGAACAGGCTCCGGTACAGGAGGCAGAACATGTTATAGAGGCTGTGACCTGTCCTGAGCACATACGCAGGGCCTTGAAAATCCAGCGTCATGAACCCTGCATCTCCCTGACCAGGCGGACATGGTCTTTTGATATGGTGGCAACATACAATATCATGATTTCTCCTGGTTCACGTTATAAATTAATTGGCAAATTCATGAGAGGATAAAGCAATGGAACGGAAAATTGTCCTTAATGGCAGGGACTTTCAACTGGATGATCTTGTGAGCATTGCAAGACATGGGGCAAAGGTGGAAATTTCTGATGAATCTGTATCAGGGATAAACAATGCAAGAAAGCTTGTTAATCAATGGGTCAGAAACGGGGAGCGCATCTATGGGGTAACAACGGGATTCGGGGCGCTTTCCGAGGTTGCCATTTGTTTTGATGATACAAAAAAACTTCAGAAAAATATTCTTTTAAGCCATGCTGCCGGGATTGGCAGGCCTGTTGACAGGGAAATCGTAAGGGCAATGATGGCACTTAGGATCAATGATTTTTGCCGGGGCAATTCAGGGCTCAGGCTTGAAACCATTGAAAAACTTGTACAGCTCCTGAATGCGGATATTATTCCGGTTGTCCCTGAAAAAGGGTCTGTGGGAGCAAGCGGAGATCTTGTTCCAATGGCTCACCTTGCGCTTGCATTGATTGGAAAAGGCAATGTAAACCTTGATGGCAGGATCATGCCCGCTGCAAAGGCCTTAAAGGAGAAATCCATTGACCCTCTTGAACTGGAAGCTGGCGAGGGGCTTGCCCTCATAAACGGCACCCAGTTTATGATAGCTTTAGGCTGCCTTGTTCTGCATGATGCATTAAATCTTTGCAAGCATGCTGATATCGCAGCCAGCATGAGTCTTGAAACCCTTATGGGCACAAGAACTGCTTTTGATCCGAGAATCCACATGGCGCGGCCCCATGCAGGCCAGATAATGGCAGCGGACAATATGCTGAGAATCACTGAAAATTCAGAAATAATTTCTTCTCACAAAGATTGTTCCAGGGTTCAGGACGCCTATACCCTGCGCTGCTCTCCACAGGTTCATGGAGCTTCATGGGATGCTTTTGCCTATGTGGACAGGGTAATAAAAATCGAGATGAATTCATCCACTGAAAACCCCCTTATTTTTTCCGATTCAGAACAATTTTTGTCAGGCGGCAATTTTCACGGCCAGCCGCTTGCCCTTGCCTGTGATTTTCTTGGCATTGCCATTGCCGAGCTTGCCAATATTTCAGAACGCAGGATTGAAAGACTTGTAAATCCCCAGCTTTCCGGGCTTCCAGCATTTCTTATTGAAGATGGCGGGCTTAATTCAGGGTTTATGATTGCACAATATGCAGCAGCTTCCCTTGTTTCTGAAAACAAGGTACTTGCTCATCCTGCATCAGTGGATTCAATACCAACATCTGCCAACAAGGAGGATCATGTTTCAATGGGTTCCATTGCAGCAAGAAAATGCCGCAGCATTCTTTCCAACACAGAGGATGTTATTGCAATAGAGCTTATGTGCGGAGCACAGGGCATTGATCTTTTCACCAATATGAAAGCAGGGGACGGCACTCTTGCCGCATACTCAGAAATCAGAAAACATGTGGAATATATGAAAGAAGACAGATTCTTGTCTGAAGATATTGCAAAGGTGAAGAAACTTCTGGAAAGCGGCAGTATTGTCAAGGCGGTTGAGGATAAAGTGGGTAAATTGTATTGAGCAGCACACACTGCCTGATCATGAAAGCCGTACAATCTGTAAATCTCCCCACAGGCCGATGTGGTCGCCTTTGATTGCAACAATGCCCCTGATGCCTGATATGGACTTTATTGTATCTATGGCCTTTTGTATGTCTGAGGGCTTTTTTATGATATTGCCAAGGGCTGTGGCAGCAGCATCGGCAAGCGGGCATGAATCTGCCATTACACTTGCTGCATCAGCTGTGCCAAGGCTTTTTGAGTGGCCCAGAGTGCCTGAAGATGTGCACATTCCATAGGAGCTTTCCTGTGCCTGCACCCTGATTCCGGTTGTCATGCTGAAGGGAGAATCCTTGGCATAGATGCTGAAAATTGTGTCTGTATCTGATTTGATGAAGATATCGCCTCCGTTTTCCACCACAATTTCCCTTGAATATTTAAGCAGAGCCCTGCCTGTATATTCTGCGACAGCTCCTGCAACGGCTGCCATGGGCCCCACATTTGCCAGCCTTCCTGCATTAAGCATATCAGATATTATGCGGGGGCATGGGCCTGCATAATGGAGAGGAATAAGTGAGGCGGCAAATTCAGGCCAGGCGTTTATTGTATTTTCAATATGATTTCTGCATTCAAGGACGGCCCTGACTGCCATGGCGGAAAGGTCGGATTTTGCCTGGATATTCAGGTTGGTCTGCTTTACACTGATTTCAAAGGAAACAAGTCCTTTTTTATTGTGCAGGCTGCGGTATGTGCGGTTTTCAAACATTTTCAACGGGAGAAGGCCTCATGTGCTCCGGAGCCTGACGGATAAAATAGGAATCAGTCATGCCTGATATATAATCCCTGACAATTTCAGGGTTAGACATGGCCTGCCTGTATTGACCTGACATTCCATTTAAAAAATCTGTAAATATGGGGCTTGTTTCATCTTCTTTTTCAAGGGCTGTCATATATTTTTCAAACAGAAAATTGAAGATATCACGGATTGAGCCCAAATGTTTCTTGATAAGCGGATTTTTATATATGTGTCTGTAATTGAAAATTTTCAGTTCTTTCAGGGCCCTGGCTCCCTTTTCGGAAAAACAGATAAAGGGTTTTTCAAGGCTGCTGGAAATAAGATCAGTCACAAGATTGAACACAATTGTTCCATTGGTCTGTCCAAGACTTTGTTTGCAGGTTTCGGGAATATCACGGCGTTCAACAATTCCAAGACGTATTGCATCTTCAAGGTCACGTCCTATATAGCTTATGGTATCTGCCATTCTGACCACGCATCCTTCCATGGTCATGGGAATTGCATCGCAGGATTTTTGGGTTTTCATGTCTTTGACAAGGGTATCAAATTCCCTGAAGGTTCTTGTTTTTATGGGAACAAGTTTTGTTGAATGGGCTTCACCGTTATGGCAGACAATTGCATCAAGGGTCTGTAGGGCAAGGTTCCAGCCCTTGCCGTTTTTTTCTATTTTATCAAGAAACTGGATGCTCTGGAGATTATGGTGAAAAAAACCGGCGCCGCAGGCATGGGTAAGTTCCGAAAGAAAACCTTCCCCGTCGTGGCCGAATGGGGGATGGCCGATATCGTGGCCAAGGCTTGCCGCCTCAATAAGGTCTTCGTTCAGGCCAAGGTAACGGCCTATGGTTCTTGCTATTCTTGAAACAAGGTTGACATGGATTACCCTGTGGGTCAGGTGATCGTTGTTGATCATTGAAAAAACCTGGGTTTTGTCAATGTAGCGGGTAAAGGCAAGGGAGTTTAAAATTCTGTCAGCATCCGTGGCAAAGGCCTGCCTGTAATCATGATCCCTGAATTTTTCTTTGTGGCGGCGCACGGCACTGCGGCTGAAACATGCCAGGGAACAAAGATGGGTCTCTTCTCTTGTATTGAGAAAATTTCTAAGTTCCCCGGTTTTTTCAAAATTATCATTCAAAAGTATTTTCTACAATTGCCTGATTATGTTTTCCACAATATTGTCAAAGGCTTTTGTAAATTCAGTGTCCTGGTCTTTGAACATGAGAGGAGAGCCTTTATCGCCTGATTCCACCACTCTTGTGTCAAAGGGAAGAGATCCTAAAAATGTAAGCCCCTGGGCCTTTGCTGTTTTTTCTCCGCCGCCTGAGCTGAAAAGTTCAATGGGCTCATTGCAGTGAGGGCATCTGAACCCTGCCATGTTTTCAACAATGCCAAGGGTCTTCAGATGCACAGTCTTGCAGAAGGAAATTGATTTCCTGATATCTGCAAGTGCAACTTCCTGTGGGGTTGTCACAACAACTCCAAGGGCTTCCGGTATGGTCTGCACAACGGTCAATGGCTCGTCTCCCGTACCAGGAGGAGCGTCAATGATCAGAAAATCAAGCTCTCCCCAGTCAACTGAGCTTACAAACTGCTTGATCATGCCTGTCTTGGCAGGGCCTCGCCAGATTATGGCCTGATCCTTATCCTGCATGAGAGCCTGAACAGAAACGACCTTGAGGTTTTCATTGATTTTTTTGGGAAGCAGAAGCTGTTTTTCTGAAATGTCCAGAAGTTCAGTCATGCCAAACATCTGAGCAATGGAAGGGCCGTGCACATCAACGTCCATAAGGCCGGTTTTATAGCCTTTTTTTGAGAGAGCTGCAGCAAGGTTGGCAGATACGCTGCTTTTGCCGACTCCGCCCTTGCCACTGAGCACAAAAATTTTATGTTTTATTTTTGAAAGGGATGCCTTGATGGCTGCTTCTTCCTGTTTCTGCCTTGCAGCCATGTCATTTTGGGCCTGGGATGGGCAGGTGCTCCCTTTTTTTGCGCTGTCAACACTGTCATGAATCATTTTATAACATCTCCTTTGAGAAATATGGTTGATAAATCATCATAAATAATGATCATTATTTGAATCGTGTCAATTGAAACACAGTTTTTTTTATGGGAGGATTGGCAATGAAATTATCAATGGCCAGATCAAGTTTTCTGCCATTGCCGTCTTCCAGTCTCAATTTTACAGGTATGTATTTTTTTTTAAAATATCTGTATTGTATCACACGCACCACATATAATATTCCGCCGGTTCCATCAAAGGTTCTGATACTTTCGGCACGGCTGTTCCGGCCAAAACGAATCTCCTGATATTGTGAATTATGGGCCTGTTCAACGTGAACTGTGGACAGATCCGGAGCCTCCGGCAGAAAATATGCATCATCAATTTTTTTGATTGGCAGGCGTCCTGCCAGTATTGATATGAGTTCTGACAGCCTGACCGGAACCCTGATATATTTTTCCATGTCAGGATTTTTTGAATATGAGGTATATATGCGGTGATCCCCTGTATGGGAGACAAAACTCAGCCTGGTCCCGTCTGATACAATGGTCTGTGCATGAATGCCTGAAACAAGAAAGGTTATTCTTATTATATCGGGAAGCAATGCTGCCCATGCAAATCTGAATGTTTCCACACTGCCGTGACTGCTGAGGCGTGCCGTGCCTGTGCCTTTGCTTGAGACTATGGTGTGGTTCAGGCTTCGGGCTGACATGGCAAGTCTGTAAGCCCTGGCGTCCATGACAGGGTCTATGGGCGGCCTTGTGTGAACACATCCTGAAACAGCCCAGACAAGAAAAATGATATATATAATTGCGGTGAATGTTGATTTATGAATCATTCAGGTTTTTGTGCAGTAAATTTATTTTATGTTTTAATTCAGCGCGTTTTTTTTTGTTTTTTTCTTTAAGGTTTTCAAGGGCCTTTTTGTAGGTTTCAAGGGCTTTTTTCCTATTGCCTGATTTTTTATATGCATCTGCCAGATGCTCAGTAATTGTCGGGTCAAAAGAAGTCAGGCCGGCAGCTTTTTCAAGGTATTTTACGGCCTTGTCCAGATCTCCCATTTTATAATAAACCCAGCCCAGGCTGTCTGTGATATATCCGTCATCGGGCCGTATTGCCCAGGCTTTTTT
The DNA here is from genome assembly GCA_964446145.1 of uncultured Desulfobacula sp. Classification (GTDB taxonomy): domain Bacteria; phylum Desulfobacterota; class Desulfobacteria; order Desulfobacterales; family Desulfobacteraceae; genus Desulfobacula. The sequence goes on along the minus strand of CAYUOB010000084.1, from coordinate 5,059 downwards.
TAAAAGCGTCAATGCCTCATCAAGCCTGATTCCAAGGTCTGCATAGGAATATCCAAGATAGTTCAGGGCACTGGCATTTTCCGGATCGATTCTGATCACTTTCTTCATTGTGGCAAAGCATTGGTCGCGCAATCCTGCCTTGTCCTGCACAATACCGAGCCTGAAGAGCAGCGCTGTATTTTGCGGTGAATTTTCAATTCCGCGCTTCAGCAGTGAAATTGCTTTGTTGAAGTTATGATCCTCCTCATAAAAGGATGCAAGATAGGTTATTATATCAATGTCCTTTGGAAAGAGTCTTGCCTTGTCCTCAAGAAAATTGACTGCAGTTGATTTTTTTTCCAGCTGCCTGTAAAGCATGGCAATGCTGAGGATTGCCCTTTTGTACCGCGGGTGGTCAGGCCTTACCCTCAGGTAATGGGTGATGGCTTTTGCATAATCCTTTGCAGCTTCAAGTGCTATGGCAGTAAAAAAATTCAGGGTGGAGCTTTCCGGCTCTGCCTTCAGCATGCAGGAGAAAACGATGACAGCATCTTTATATCTTTTGGCGGTAATATATTCATCAAAGGCCGTTGCAACAAGCCTTGGATCCGTGCTGATATCTTTTGCAAGTTTTTTGAAAAAAGCCTGTGCCTTTTTTTTATGGCCTGCCTTATATTCATACAGTGCAATTCCCAGCCTTGCCCTGTAATTTCCAGGATCCAGTTCAAGTATCTCCTGGTAGGCTTTTATGATTTTTTTATCTGTATCGCCGGATTGCGGGGCGGCCTGGTAAATTTTGATCAACTGAAACCTTGGTTCCATAAGATCAGGTGCAAGTTCAATTGTTTTCAGAAACTGGAGCCTGGCTGTATTGTATTTTTTACGGGCAAGCAGGGCTGTGCCGAGATAAAATCTTGCAACATAATAATCTGGAAACCGGTCAGCCATTTTTTTGAACAATTCCAATGCCCTGTCATTGTCCCCTGTTTTCATGTAAATCCTGCCGAGGCGCAGAAAGCTTTCCCTGGTATCAGGATCAAGCTTTATTATTTTTTTCAGGATTTTAATTAGCCTGTCCCTGTCCATGGATTTTTTTTCAAGGTGAATGATCAGCCTTAAAGCATCTGCATTGTTCGGAGCTATTTTTGCAAGACGTTCTGCGGCTTTGACTGCTTTGGCCTTTTGATGGGTTTTCATGTATAGATTGACAAGGTCCCTTGTCAGAATAAAGGAACCAGGATCTTTTGCAATGGCTTTTTTAAGAGAGTCAATTGCCTTGTCAATTTCATTGTTTTTTATGTGAAATCTTGATTCAAGGTAATAATAGGCAGAAGATATATCTGTTTTTGTGCCTTTGTGCTTTACAGGTTTGACACAGGCGGACGGATTAAGATTATGCCCGGAAGGAATGCATCCTGATGCAATGAGTCCCATTGCCAGAAAGGCAGGAACACAAATAATTTTTCTCATATCTTAAATCACCTTTGACAATAAGCTGTACCACTGTCATCTGCTGTGGTCATACATATCAAAATCAGGCATGTCCTTTTTAAAATAGGCCTTCATTTTTTTAATGATATTATTTTCTATCTGCCTTACACGTTCGCGGGAAATATTGTATTCTTCACCGATTTCCTGAAGTGTCTGGGGAGAATCGGAAAAAATTCTTCTGTTGAATATATCAAGCTCCCGTTCATTCAGGGTCTTTTTGAATTCATTGATTTTGGTGTGAAGAATATCTTCAATTTCTTTTTTGGCAACCCTGTCTTCAGATGAATCAGTATCAACATTGATAAATTCGATTCTTTCCGTGTTTGAATCGTTCTTCAGGGGTTCATCAAGGCTGAGATCCCAGTTGTCAAGCCTCTGATCCATGTCAATGACTTCTTTTTCCGTTACTCCGAGCCTCTGGGACAGAAGTTTTGGCTTTGGGTCAAACCCCTGCTCAATGAGCTGGCGTTTTTCCTTTTTCAGCCTGAAAAACAGCTTGCGCTGGCCCTGGGTTGTCCCTATCTTGACCATCCGCCAGTTATCCATGATAAATTTCAGTATATATGCCTTTATCCAGAATGAGGCATAATATGAGAATTTAACATTTTTATAGGGGTTGAATTTCTTGACAGCCTGCACAAGCCCTATATTGCCTTCCTGTATCAGATCCAGAAGATTCTGCATCCAGATTCTCTGGAATTCCAGGGCTATTTTGACCACCAGACGCAGATTTGATGTGGTCATGATATATGCCGCCTCCTGATCTCCTTCCTCCTGTATGCGTTTTCCAAGTTCGATTTCCTGCTCCCTTGTGAGCAGCTTGTATCTGCTTATTTCATTGAGATATGCCTGAACCGGGTCTGCTTTTACAAGCGCTTTTGTGCCTGAAGAAGCTTCCTTGCGGACCGGGGCCAGAAAATCTTTTCTGGTAAGTTTTGCCGGTGCCGTGTCTTTTGGAATGATTTCTTTTTTCATTAAATACGCCTTAAGATTTTTTTCATAAAAGAGAAGTATATCATTATCATTATAATGTTAAAAGCAATATTTCAGCGTAAAAAATATGGGAGAGTTGAATTTTTTGTGGACAAGGCGCATTATATCTGATAAAAGACCATTTTGTTTGCGCCTGTAGCTCAGCTGGATAGAGCAACGGACTTCTAATCCGTAGGCCGCAGGTTCGAATCCTGCCAGGCGTACCACAAAATTTCAGCAGATATTTCGTTTTAGGGGAAAGCAGGTACTATTTTTCCTGCCAGTCAGCAGTCCTTTTCTCAAAAAAAGCCATGACGCCTTCCTTTGCATCGTCGGTGGTGCAAAGACGTGCAAAGGCTTCATTCATATAAGCAAATTTTGCATCATAATGCATGTCTTCGCTTCTGTAAAAGGCTGTTTTTGCAATCTGGACAGCAACAGGGCTTTTGGCGGCAAGTTCCCCTGCCCATTCAAGTGCCCTTGCTTCAAGGTCGCTGTCAGGAACAATTTTGTTGATTAATCCAAGAGACAATGCTTCACCGGCCTTGATCGTGTTCCCGTACAGGAGGAGTTCAAGTGCTTTTTTGCGTCCCACACATTTTGCAACCGGAATTACCGGCCCTATGCAGTTTAATCCCACATTGATCGCAGTCAGGCCCATGCGGGAATTTTCAGAAGCAATTGTAAGGTCTGATGCTGCAACAAGGCCCATGCCGTTTGCAACAGCCACTCCGTGCACCTGGGTGATGACAGGCTTTTTCAGCTTTGAAATTGTAACAAGAGGCATTTCCATTTTTTCTATCCATTCCCTGTATTCAAGGGCTGTTTTTCCTTCAAGTTCATTGACGTCAATGCCTGCACAAAATGCCTTGCCTGCTCCTTTCACCAGGATTACACGTATTTTTGAATCTGAATCAAGCTGCATCAGGGCCATGTTCAGTTCCAAAGCCATGACACTGCTGAATGTATTCAGTTTTTCGGGGCGGTTTAAGGTTATAATGCCGATATGTTGATTGCTGGTTTCAAGGATGAGTTCTTTAAAATTCATGACATGGTCTCCTTTGCACGGGATTTTCCCGGAATATTCCGTGATACAGAATTATTCTGTCCTGAATTTATATATCCTTTTTTTTGTGCAATCATGTCAAGATGTATTGTTGCGATCTGTTCAAGCGGAGGGTAAAAAGCCCGGTTCATCTGTCTTAGATCAACCGTTTTAATATAACTGCGGCAATTGTCGCACAGATTGACCCTGTATTCTTTTTCTTCATCGCTGAAAAAATAATGCTGGGACTTCTGATCATTGTTCCCGCAGAAAATGCAGCCCATTCTTGATGTTTTCCATTCATGGCTGCAGAAACAGCATTTCAGGTGGCGGGTTCCGTCCTCCTTGAGAAAGGCCAGGTCAGGCAGGTTGCCGCAAACCGGGCAATAGCCTTTTTGAAAATCCGGCATTGCATCCAGATAAGCTTCAAGCTGCATTGCACATGTCCTGACAGCCGGGGCAATGCTGAGATATCCGAAAAAAACAAGGTCTTTTTCGGGAATATCAATGCCTTTTGCAAGTTCATGCAAGGCTGAGTCCTGACCGGTTATGATTGAGTCAAATAAATTTTTCAATTGCAGGGAACTGGCATTGATTTCTTTTTTGAGGGTTCTGGCGCTTGATGATAATCCAGGTGCTGAATTACAGGCAAGGGTGCAGATCCGGTCAAATAAATTCTTACCTGCCCTGATATCATATGCAAACCCGGACTGATCAATCAGAGGCATTTCATTTTCCTGTTTTGTTTTTAAGGTATCTGCATCAATGAGAATGGGAGGAATTGATATTTCACTGCGGTTCAGTTCCTGTAATGTAAATACCTGTGTATAAAAATCGAGTACAGGTTCATAGGCAGGCCTTGCTTTTTTTATTGTATCAGAAGCATTCTGTAATTGTTCAACACTTATCATATGTTTGTGTCCTTTGAAAGATGCCCGGAAAAAGCGATTTTCCGGGCATCTTGGGTTATGGGTTATTTATACCTGTATCATTCTGGCAAAAGGCCCCATCATTCTGCGTAAAGCCACACTTCTGCTGATTCCCGGCCTGGTGCTGTCTGCAAGGGCATATCGGGAATACAGGCTGGGGTCAAATCCCACAAGATAAATTACATTTACCTCTTCGGGATTCAAAAGCCTTGCCTTGGGGAATTTTTTTCTGGCTTTTGCCAGCCGTTTGCCGGCAAGTTCAAGAATTTCATCTCTGTCGCCAAACTGCATTGCACCAGTCGGGCATGCTGCAACGCAGGCAGGCTGCAGTCCGTTGTGAATCCTGTCATTGCACATGTCACATTTGGCAAGGGTGCCGTCAGGGGCCTGCCTTGGAATATTATAGGGGCATGAACCCGTGATTTCATCTGCATCAAGTTTTTTTGTCTGTTTTGTATATTGAACAGCTCCTGTTGCATCGTCCCTGTAAATTGCATTTTTGTCAAATGCAGTTTCAAGGCATGGAGCGTCAAGGCAGTGTCTGCACTGGTCCGCAAAGAAAAGCCATTCCAGCCTGCCGTTTATTATCTGTTCATTCATTCTGACAAGTTTATATGTGTTGAATGAAAGATCCTGGGGGTTC
>CAYUOB010000083.1:0-14181 GCA_964446145.1 uncultured Desulfobacula sp. | reverse complement strand
CGGATCATGTGGGCGGAATCATAAGCAAGCTGCGCAGCGCAGGAGCAAAAATTGAAGTTTTTTCTGATATGATAAAGGTTACAGGAACCAGGCCTGTAAGGAGTGTTGACATCAAAACCCTGCCATACCCTGGATTCCCAACTGACATGCAGGCTCAGTTCATGGCGCTCATGACCATTGCAGATGGCAGCAGCACCATCCATGAATCCATTTTTGAAAATCGTTTCATTCATGCAAATGAACTGCTGAGAATGGGGGCGGATATATCAATTGTTAATGGTAACCTTGCAACGGTAAGGGGTGTGAAAAAGCTTCAGGCAGCCCAGGTAATGGCATCTGATTTAAGGGCCAGTGCCTCTCTGGTTATTGCAGGCCTTGTTGCAGAAGGCACAAGCGTCATATCCAGAGTATATCATATGGACAGAGGCTATGAATCCATTGAAAAAAAGTTTTCATTACTGGGTGCTGATATCCAGCGGATCAGATAGTATGAGTCAGTTCAGGGCAAAATGATGGGAAAATATTATTAAAACCGGTTTCTGTCTGGATTTTTGTTTTCATAACAGCCGGTATTATGTCAGGCTCGTTGTCTGGGAACCATAAGACTGCCGCTGTTGCCGGGATAGTGTTTTCTGTTGTTTGTATATGCATGTTTCTGCGTTTCAGAAAACCATATGCCGTTTATTTCATGCCATGCTTTGTTTTCTGCTTTGGTTTTTGGCTGATTCAGTCAGACCTGTTCCCGGTTCTGCCTGAATCCCATATCTCAAATTTCTGTGATCAGGGGAAAATAAAGATTACAGGACAGATTATTTCCTTTTCAAGACAATATACAGGGAAATCCAGGTTCATTCTTTCCTGCCGCAGAATCAAATTCAAAAACCAGCCTGAAAAAAAGGTGTGCGGTAATATTTATCTGAATGTTTTCAATTCAGTGAACGGGCGCCTGCCTGAGTACGCAGATACAGTTGAGTTCCGGGCTTCCATAAGGTCTGTCCGAAATTTCATGAATCCAGGCGGGTTTGATTATAAAAGATTTTTAAGGCTGAAAAAGATTTATGGCACAGCATATGTAAAATCCCGGAATCTTAGGGTGGTGAATTCTTCCTGTGATATCGGTTTTATTGCATGGGTTATCAGAAAAACAGAAAAATTCAGATACAGATGTGAAAATTTTATGGCGGCCAGGACAGATAATTCAGATGCGGGAAAAATTCTCATTGCTCTGGTTACAGGCAGAAAACCTGCTTCCTGCTCTTCTGTGCAGGATCTGTTTTCAAAGGCGGGTATAAGCCATATTCTGGCAATTTCAGGATTTCATCTGGCAATATTAAGCGGGCTTTTCTTTTATATCTTTTATGGGCTTGCAGGATTGATCCCTTTCTTGCTTGTCTCCGGGCGTGCAAGAAAGGCCGCCTTGGCTGTCACCATTGTCCCCTTGATTCTTTATGCAGTTTTTACGGGTTTTTCAGCTTCAACCAGACGGGCCCTGATAATGATCATTATTTTATGGGGAGCATTCATCTGCGAAAATGAAAATGATTTTCCTTCAAGTATTTCCCTTGCAGGGATATTGATTCTTATCATGGATCCCGGAGCCCTTTTTTCTATTTCATTCCAGTTGTCATTTATTTCCGTGATTTTCATAGTTGAAGGGCTTGGCATTTTTGACAGAAATTCATTAATATTTTCGGAAAAACTTGTTGCAAGGGCAGGCCTCATGATGCTTGTCACCGTGCTTGCAGGACTTGGAACCTTCCCTTTGACTGCCCGGTATTTTCATATTATTTCTCCTGTAATGCCATTGTCAAATCTGATTCTGGTTCCTTTAACCGGATTTCTGGTTTTGCCGCTTGGACTGGTTGTTCTCGGCAGTTTTTCATTTTTTCCCGGATTTGCCGGAGCACTGGTGTTTATATGTGAGAAAATAATTTTACTTATTATTACAATATCGGAATTTCTTGTTTCCCTGCCAGGGGCTTTTTTCAGAACCTTTACCTTGCAATGGGTGTATATTGCAATGATCTATCTGGTTCTGGCAGCAATTTTTTTTGTTTTAAAGGCAAAAACAAAGCCTGGTGTTTTCTGCATGATTTTGGTGCCTGCAATGCTGATACCGGGCCTGGTGCATCAGGCGGCAAAACCTGGCAGGCCAGAAAAAGCAATGCATATAACTGTGCTTGATGTGGGGCAGGGCAGCAGCGTTTTTATACAGGGTCCTGAAGGAACAAACATTCTGGTGGATGCAGGCGGTTTTTCCGATATGTCTTCATTTGATACTGGAAGATATATTGTGGCTCCTTTTTTATGGCAGAAAAAAATTTTATCTCTGGATTATGTGATTTTGACACACCCTGAATCTGATCATTTAAACGGCCTTGTTTTTATTATTGAAAATTTCAGGGTCAGATGTCTTATCAGGAATAAAGATGAAACCCGGACGCAAAATTATAAAAAATTTGTCAGGATATGCAGGCGCAAACATATCAGAATACACCATCCACCACCTGAAGGCGAATATTTTGCAGCAGGCGGTATCCTGATGGAATTTTCAGGGAACAGGCCAGGGTATCTCAGGGGCAGGCTCAATGACAATGGTCTTGTTTTCAGATTAAAATATGGAAAATTTACCATGCTGTTTCCGGCAGACATATCATGCCGCAGGGAAAAACTTCTGTGCCGGAGCAATGGCCCTGATATACGCTCCAGAATACTTCTGGCCCCTCATCACGGAAGCATGACATCAAGTACAAATTTATTTCTTGATAAAGTCAGTCCTGAAAGTGTAATAATATCCTGCGGGTGGCATAATAGATACGGCTTCCCGCATCCGGCAGTGACAGCGCGCTATAAAAAAAGGAAAATCCGTATTTTCCGGACTGATGAGAACGGAGCTGTTTTCATATTCACTGATGGCAGGGATTATCAGATAAAAACATTTAAGGAGATATGAATTGTATTATCTTTATTTTCCATATGCTGCTCTTGTGGCCAGTGCTGTATTCTATGAATCCTGGCGGCATAAATTTCCTAGATGGTGGGCACTTGCAGTGTTTCTTGCGCCAGTGACCACACCTTTTTTTATTTTCAAGGCAAAAAGGGAATCAGGTATTATTCTTATAATGATTTTTACGGCTTCTTTTGCAGCTGTATGTGCAGGCGAAATTTTTCTTTATTCAAGTTATGTGAATAAACACAGATACTCTGACCTTCCGCCTGTGACCCGTCAGATGATATATCTGAGCAATGAATTGAAATTGAGCACACTCCGGCTTGACAAGGAGCTTGCAAAGCTTGAGGGCCTGAGCAAGGTGGAATCCAGAATTGAAGATATTAAAACCACCATTGAATATATTCATAATTTGAGAAAAAGCATTGAGGAAAATCAGGCTGCAATACAAAAGCTTCTTGAATACACTGCAAAATATCATAATTTTTTTTCCGACAGGGAACTTGCCTGGGTATCCCATATCAGAAAATTTTATCATAACAGGATTGTGAGCCAGCATTACAAAAGCCTTCAAAAATACCTGGACGCCTTTGAGGCTCTTTTAACCTATACCTATGTTAATTTTTACAATATCACACAGGTAAAGGATAAAAAACACCTTGAGAATTATGATGCATATTATTTAAGGTACAGAAGAGCCGTTGATATGCACAATAAATTCAATGTCAGGCGTATTGAGTTCCAGAATGCCTTTTTGAAAAAATATCCTGATGTCAAGCCGTATCTTCCTGGAGAACGTCAGACAAAAGCTTTCAGGTTATGGGGATAGCGCCTGTTCCTGGGCCCTTTTAAAAATGGAATAATAACCCTGTTTTTATTCCCTCCTGATATATCATAGGTAATGCTTACTATGGGCACATTAATTTTTTCTTCTATTTTCTGGGCCATGGCTTCAGTTATGAGGCCGGGGCAGCAGAAAGCAGGGTTGGTCTGGACAAGGAGTGCCAGGTCAGGGTGTTCATGCATCAGATGGTGAATCTTTAAAATATTGTCCATTGATTCTCCTGTATGTTCCTGAAGTATTCCATATTCACCAAGGATATTTTTATCAATATTTTTTACCTCAAACCAGGATTTGTCCAGGACAGGTTCAAAATATTTATAATATTTTTTTTCCATGGCCTGCATGACCACAAAAAGAGCCCGGTTGGAAATCAGGCTGAAATATTTTTTCTCCTTGAACCATTTTTTAAAATAGGAATTTGCAATGATTTTAACATATTTATAATAGGGAGTGGTGATAACCTCTCCTCCATTGTCTTCAATATAATGAATAAGATCCTGATTCATTATATCGTTTTCCCTTACATAAAGATCACCGAAAATACCTATTTTGGGACGGGTTTCCCTGCGGGTTCTGATGGCAGCCACCAGGCTGACAGCCTGTTCCAGGGCTTTTTCCCTTGATGTTCCGTTTTCAAAGGCAGTGCACAGAATTTTAAGTGCTTTTTCAAGAGCCCTGTCAGTTTCACCCCTGTTGATTTCATAGGGCCTTATTCTGCATCCCATGCTTCGCAGAAGCCCTCCGAACATATAGGCAAAATATGTATGTGTGCAGGCTTTGAATGAAAGGTCAATCAGGGACAATTCTCCCACATAAACATTTGATTTTTCAAAGCCCATGCCGGTTTTTTCAAGTATTTTTTTTATATGGTACGGATACATTTTAATATTGCAGGCAATCTCGGAATCATTCAGCCACAGCACACACCTGGACGGGTCCAGGCCTTTTTTTTCAATTGTGTGAATGAATCCTGCAGCAAGGGCATTCAAGGGAATACACTGGCCTGTGTTTGTTAAAATGCTTTTTTTCAGGGTCTGTTCCGATTCCTCCATTAAAATGGCATTGAATCCTTCTTTTTTCAGCACAGAGACCACAAGGCTTCCGCTGAATACATCCCAGTTGGGCATAATAATGATCTTATCTTTCAGATCTGAAGCAAAATTTGGATGAAGACGGGACATATTGTTTTCTGGTCTGTCATTCCGGGTATGCGACCTGTGATGATTGTAAAAAGCCTGAACCGCTGCTTCAACCCTTGTTTCATATCCCACGCTTGAATCGTGTTCATCCAGGGTCAGGACAAGATATGGCTTGTCACAGGCTTCCATGATCTGTTTGAAATAATCGATTCCAAATGAATCCGGAGAACAGCGGAATGAACTTATGTAGACAGGATAAAGATTGTCGGTTACGCCTGCAATATGGGCTGCTTTCAGTATTTGTGCCAGGTATTTCCAGTGAACTTCGCGCAGAAGAGGGTCAATGGCTGAAAAATCATGATTTTCAAAATCCAGCATATCCTGAAAAAAGGTTTTCACTCCAAGGTTTTCAAAAAGTCCCGGTATATTGCTGTTCAGGGCTGTGTTCAATATAGTGTAGGGCCTGCCGACAAAAACCACATTTATATCCTTGCTGCCTGATACCTGGGTTTTAAAAACAGCTTTTTGCCCTGCCTGAATTTTTTTCCTGAACTCCAGGGCATTGTCATATGCATTTGAAATATCAAAAAAGGAAAAATCAGCAGATATTTTTTTCAAGGATTTGTATAGTTCAAGCTTTGTATGAAAATTTGTATAAAGGTATCTTATTATGGGAGAAACCAGCTTTGTTCTGTCAATTCCAGGAATACATGAAATGATGGACACGGAAAACTGGGTATAATAGCAGTGCTGGCGCCGTCTGTCCTTTTTTTCAGATTTTTCTTCAAAATAATAGGGCAGAAAAATATAATCTGAATTTTGTGAAAGGTATTGAATCTGCCCGTGCAATGCAACAATGGGTGCACAGAATTCAGCCCCTGCATGCGCCTTGCCGAGTTTTACAGGATTTTTCAGGCCTGAGGGCGTTTTTGTCTTAACTCCCAGCAGCCTGAAAAAATGTATCCAGAATTCATGGTCTTCAGCAAGGTGCAATGCGTCTGGTATTCCCATTGTAAAATCATGCTTCAGCTCAGGATATTCGTATGACGGAACTATTCTGCGCCTGAGTTTTAAAAGATCATGGTTGTTCTTTTTTATAACTTTTTTCTTTGTCTGGTAATCCCTGCCACATAAAAATCCATATGCAAGTGTCTGCCCCTCAATGTCTGCAATGGTGATTTTACAATGATTTGTACATAATTGGCAGGTTTCCTGGCGCACTGGAATATCATGCTTCCACAGATCAAAACCCCTGAATTTGGATTTTTCAATCTGTTTTTCCCTGGCAAGAAGAGCAATTCCAAGGGCTCCTGTAAGATGGCAGTACCGTGATACATGGATGGGCTTTTCAAGCTTCTGCTCAAATGCTGCAACAAGGGCCCTGTTTCTGGCAGTGGCTCCCTGGAAAAGAATACATTTTCCTATTCTTCCCATGGTGGCGACCTTGGTCAGATAATTGTCACGCACAGAGTGCAGAACAGATGCCAGGATTTCATTTTTCCGGTATCCTCTGGCAAAATAATAATTAATATCCCTTTCCATGAAGACCGTGCACCTGTCGCTTGCCACAGGGGATTCAACACCTTCTGCAAGGCGCGAGTATTCAGAAAGGGGACAGTCAAGCTTTAATGCCTGCTCTTCAATGAAACTGCCTGTACCTGCTGCACATACTGTATTCATTACAGATGAAGTGACAATTTTATTTCTGACCAGGGTGAATTTGGCGTCCTGCCCTCCGATTTCAATGATCGTGTCCACTTCCGGGTTTAAATGGACTGCTGCTCTTGCATGGGCTGTGATTTCATCGGGCTCAATATCAGCTCCTATGATTTTTGCACTGAGTCGCCTTCCTGATCCTGTGGTCCCGCAGCCTTTTATTTTTATGTTCAATCCGTGGGAACCAAAAAAATTTTCATATGCCCTGAATATTTTCTGGACAGCCATTACAGGCCTTGATGCTGTTTTTGTGTAAAATCCTGCAATGGGCACAGCTTTTTTGTTTATCAGAATGCTTTTGGTGCTGGTTGAGCCGACATCAAGCCCGAGATACCCCTCAGATGTATCAATGGTGGAAGGATTCTGATAAATTTCCACCTCAACCCCGTGATAAACGTATGAAGAGAAACTTGTGAAATCAGGGTAATCTGAAAGTTTCAGTTCAAGGGCGGGGTATGACATTATGGTTTCATCTGTGTCAGAAGGTGTGAAAAAATCATCAGAAGAAGAAAAACCAAGGGAATCCATCTGTCTGTTTTCAGCAAAATCATCCAGCAGGCAGAGTGCTGCACCGGCTGCACAGAAAAATTTTGAGTTTTCACTGGTAATGAATTTATATCCGGTTATTTTTTCAAGATGATTTTTGACTGCCCTGTTTTCAGAGACCCCGCCGCAGAATATAATTTTTTCGCCGATATTGCTGTGTTTGAAAAGAGTATTGAAGATGTTTCTGGCAAGCCCGTAACAAAGGCCGTCGCATATCTGTTCAATGCTGTAGCCTTCCTGCTGGGCATGTATCAGGTCTGTTTTTGCGAACACGGCGCATCTTGTGGCAATATCCGGGATTTTGTCATTGTTGTGCTCGGCTTGTTCACTTAACTGCCTGGAACCTCCTGCAAGGTTCAGCCTTCTTGCCTGCTGGTCAAGGAAACTTCCTGTACCGGCAGCACAGGAAGTATTATGTCTGGCACCTATATAATTATTATCACAGTCAAATCTGCTTAAGGAGAATTTTTCGCCTCCTATGTGCAGGATTGCATCAAATGAGTCATGAAAATATTGTGCAGCACGGATGATGGTCAATTGTTCATCATATGACCTGTCAGCCCTGATAAATGATGGAGCTGCATCTGTTATTGCAACATGGGAGACCTGAGTAAGGTCGATTTTTTCCAGAATCCGTGTAAGACTCTGTTTTATTTCTCCATGGTGGGTGCAATTGTTTTTATATGCAATTCTGCCGTCAGGATCCAGAACAACAGCGTAGATATTTACAGAACCTATATCAATTCCCAGGATATTATTATGAGTTTTCATGATTATAATTTTTCCTTTACATGATTCCAGAATTCCATGACACCACTGAACCAGCCGTCCATGAACATCATTTCCCTTGCTTCGGGATCAGGGTACTGATCCTGTGAAAGGGAGGCTGATTCGTAAATTTTTGTGAAATAATCGCTCATCTTAGGGTCGCAGATCAGTTTGCAGGCCCTGTTGAACCTCAGTACATACAAAAGATCTTCATAGTGTGCGGTTCTGGCCCATTTAAGGCCTTCTTCCCTGCCAAGCTGATAAAACTGTTTTTCCCAGATCATTTTTTCCTGTTTCAGGCGTGTGATAATTTCAGCCATATTGTGATCCTTTGAAAAACGCTTCTGAAATTCCTCTTTTTTCTGAATCGCATCTGCAACAGCTTCCTGAAACATTTTGGAAAGATTGAAGGATGTTCTCCATTCCTTCAGCTTTTCATACAGCATGTCGGGAATGCTTAAAGTGATTTTCTGGGCCATGGTTGCTCCTTTAAAATTAATTCTGCTTATCAGCCTTGGTGTTCATCGTAATACGTATAACCGGCATTAATACGTATTCATTATATTAATACGTGTCAAGAAAAATATTACGTAATCTTGTTTTTTTGCGATTTAAACGATATATAGGCTCCATGTTAGTTGAACTGGTTGAAAAATTCGGCCTGACATTTATCAGGTATGTGGAATCCATCGGAAGAATCTGTCTTTTTTTTGCCAAAGGCGTGGCAGGAATCTTTATTCTTCCTTTTCAGTTTTCCAAGATTATTGATCATACCTGGTTCATTGGGGCAAAATCTGTTTTTGTCATCACTCTGACAGGTCTTTTTACAGGTATGGTGCTTGGGCTTCAGGGGTATTACTCTCTTGTGAAATTCGGGTCTGAAGCTGCTCTTGGCTCTGCCGTGGCCCTGACCCTGATAAGGGAGCTGGGCCCTGTTTTAAGTGCCATTATGATAATAGCAAGGGCAGGGTCTGCCATGACAGCCGAGATCGGTGTCATGCGTATATCAGAGCAGATTGATGCTTTGAAAACCATGCATATAAACCCGGTCAGGTTTCTGTTCAGCCCGAGGATCGTGGCTTCAATAATAAGTTTTCCGCTTCTGACAGCATTATTTGATGTCATAGGGATTTTAGGCGGATTTGTTTCAGGTTCTGTAATGCTTGGGATCAACCGCTATGTTTATCTGGACACCATAGTTAAAAGCGTGGACACAGCAGATATATCCGGAGGATTTTACAAGTCGCTTGTTTTTTCCCTTGTGGTCACAACAATATGCTGCTACCGGGGATATTATACACACCTGTTCAGCGGGTTCGGTGCAAGAAGCGTGAGCCTCAGCACCACAAACGCCGTTGTTCAGGCATGTATTTTTGTTTTGATCACAGATTATATTATTACTTTCTTTCTGGTTTGACAGTGATGACAGAACCCTTGATTCAATTCACAGATGTAAGGAAGCGTTTTGGAACCCATGAGGTGCTCAAGGGAGTCAATCTGTCCATATACAGGGGCCAGATTCTTGCTGTCATCGGGAAAAGCGGTACAGGTAAATCCGTACTTTTAAAACATATTATCGGGCTTGTGCGTCCTGATTCGGGAAAAATCCTTATAAAGGGCAGGCCGTTTTCTGAATTACCCGGAAAAACAAGGCGGGCTTTTCAAAAGGAACTCAGTTATATGTTTCAGGATAATGCCCTTTTTGATTTTTTAACCATTTATGACAATATTGCCCTGCCTCTGACAGAAGACCCGGATTTTCCAAAGGGTAAAATAGATGAAAAGGTCAGCGCACGCATTGACCAGCTGGGCCTTTGCGGTACTGAATCAAAATTTCCTGCTCAATTGTCCGGAGGAATGCGAAAACGCGTGGCTCTTGCAAGGGCTCTTGTAACAGATCCCAATGTTGTGCTGTTTGATGAGCCCACCACCGGGCTTGATCCTGTAAGAAAGAAGAAGGTTCATTCCATGATACAGGAATATCAGGAACAATTCGGGTTTACAGCCGTGATTGTCAGCCATGATATCCCTCAGATTTTTGATGTTGCACAGAGAATAGCCATGCTGGATAATGGAATAATAAAGTTTGAAGGCTCAAAACAGGATATCCTCAATTCGCACAGTAAAATTTTAAACGCCTTTCTCAGGGGGGAAAATATTTAAAAGGAAATTTCAATGAAGAAACGGAAAATAGAATTTTATGTGGGGCTTTTTGTTATACTGGGCCTTGCCTGCATTACTTATCTTTTTGCAGCCTTTGGCGAAACCGGGCTGATGAACAGGCCGCAGTATCGGATCTATGCATATTTTACTTCGGTTTCCGGCCTTAAAAAGGGCGCAAGGGTGGAAATGGCAGGTGTTGAAATAGGAAGCGTCTCTTCAATTTCCATAGACAAGGAACGTATGCTTGCAAAGGTGGAGCTCAGCATTGATAAAAATATCGGGCTGTCAGAAGATATCATTGCTTCTGTAAAGACTTCTGGTATAATAGGACAAAAATACATTGATATCCTGCCGGGTGGATCTGATACCATGCTGGAACCGGGCGATGAGGTAGTTAATACGGAATCGTCACTTGATATTGAATCCCTTGTCAGGAAATTCATCTTTAATAAGAACAAATAATCTTGCACATAACACCAGTCTGCATGGGGAAAAAAATGGGGAAAAGAATCTGTTTTTCATTTCTGATGTTTTTGTTGTCGTTTTTTGTTTGCCATTCATATGTTTCTGCGGAAAACGACCGTATTGTTCACCCTGTCCTGTCCTCGGACTGCTTTGAATCTGAATTTCAGAAAACCGCCGGCAGTACCGCCCGGATGCTGGTGGCTGAAAATACTGATGATTTATCTGAAACCCTCGGCAGTGACAATGATGAACTGGATGATGAACTTATGCAGGATTTTGAAGACAGTTCTGAAACACAATCTGTTGCCGACCCCTTATATTATTTTAATTATGCCATGTATTCATTCAATGATTTTTTATATTTTGCAGCCATCAAACCTCTGTCTCAGGGATATAAGGCTGTTACTCCTGTTATTGTGAGAAAGGGGGTCAGCAATTTTTTTCACAATCTGCTTTTTCCGGTTCGTTTTGTCAGTAACCTGCTCCAGGGCCGGGTTGTGAATGCAGGCAGGGAAGTTGAAATTTTTGTAATCAATTCAACAATAGGATTTCTGGGATTTGCCAAAATCGCCCAAAACCAGTTTGATCTTCACACTTCAGATGAAGACCTAGGCCAGACCCTTGGATCCTATTCAATAGGCAATGGATTTTATCTTGTGCTGCCGGTCCTGGGCCCTTCAACCTTAAGAGACGCCATAGGCCGTGTCGGGGACTATTTCTTAAATCCTGTTACCTATGTCGAGCCCTGGGAGGTTTCAACGGGAATCAAGGCATATGATTCCATTAATACGACATCCTTTCACATAGGGGATTATGAAGCCATTAAAAAAGCTTCAATTGATCCATATCAGGCCATCAAAAATGCCTATATCCAGCACCGCGCCAGAAAGGTCGAAAATAAGGAATAACACTCAGATATCAAAGAGATCCCCGCGCCTGTTGGGAAGAAAATACTTCATCCTGTGAGATCTGATTTTTTCAAGCAGGGTTTTGTCTATTTTTACCATGTGAATTTTTTCACACCCATTTTCGGGAACAGAGCGGTCAATTAAATTTCCATCAGGGCCTATCAGAAGGCTCAGACCCGGAAAAGCAAGATTGCGGCCGTTTTCTCCGGTCTGGTTCAGGGCTGCAACATAAATTCCATTGTCAAAGGCGCGGGCAGTGAGATGCCGTGTCCATGAAATGAATTTCTCTTCTGGATTGCCCCTGGGAGAAGCATGGGCAATGAAGATAATATCAGCGCCTTTCAATGACATGGACAGGGATAGCTCAGGAAAATGCGCATCATAGCACAATTGAACTGCAAAATTGAAATCATGGGTTCTGAAAATTTTGATTTTGTTGCCCTGGCACAGAAAATTCTGTTCAGGGGGAGAGAGGTGAATTTTTCTGTATTTTGACCATCTGCCGTCAGGCTTGAAAACAAGATGGGTCGCATATATTTTTTTATTGTGTCCTTTTTCTGCAAGCCCGGTCAGGATAGTCATGTCAAGGTTCTCTGCAAGTCCGGTGAAAATTTTTGTCAGGGTTTCATCTACCGGCCTTGCAATGGAGTAAATATCTGCTCCGGTTACATAGCCTGTAAGATTCATTTCCGGAAAGACAGCAATCTGCGCTCCTTTTGCAGCGGCTTTTTCAATGAAGGAGCAGGTGGAATCCATATTTTGTTCAAACCGGCCTGCAATGCAGTTCTGGATTATAAGGGCAGCATTTAGTTCCGTCATAGTCTGAAATTGGCACTGATCTTGAATACTCTGGTTGCCGGAAGGTTTAAAATATTTTGTACACCTGTTTTTTTTCGGATCTGGTCAAGGCAGTTTTTTATAATCTGTCTTGAAGGGGCAATAAAAGTGAACCAGATATTGAATCTGTGATCGCGCCTGTAATTATGGGTAACTCCAGGATATGAATTAACAATGTCTGTAAATAAATCAATTTTGTTTTCAGGCACTTGAGCCGCACACAATGTTGATACATACCCCAGTCGGTCAGGGCTGAAATTTCCGCCTATGCGCCTGATCACCATATCATCTTTCATTTGTCTTATTCTGGTGATCAATTCGTTTTCGCTCAGGTCAAGACGGTCTGCAAGCACTTTAAAAGGCCTGGAATGAATGGGAAAATCCGTCTGGATCATATTTAAAATTTTTTTGTTAGTTTCATCAATTGCCGGCATATTGCATTGCTCCACTTCCGGGTCTTAAAAAAACAAAGGCTCTGCAAAACCATTATGCAGAGCCTTTGGATTTAATAAAAACTATTGAAAACGGGTATGCTTAGACACATCCGGTCGGTTTGGGAAGACCTGCCATTTTACAAGCCCCTTTTCCCGGTCCAGAGGGGAACAGCTCATAGATGTGTTTGAGTTTGAACTTGGTAAGTTTTGAAAGAACACGAACCATTGGAGCAATACCATTTTTCTCATAGTAGTCCTGGAGAACCTTTACAAGTGTCCAGTGTTCATCTGTAAGCTCTTCGATACCTTCCTGAGTTTTGACATATTCTACCCATTCATCACAATAAGTATTGTAGTCAAGAAGGAATCCGTCTTCATCAATTTCGAATGTTTTCCCGTTAAACTCGATTGTTGCCATTTAAAATTTCCTCCTGTAAAATGTTTTTCATTTTATCGTTTTTAAGACCTATCGTCTTTGCTTCAATAATTTGAAGACTAACCATATCTTAAGCAATAGTTCTTTGTCAATATAAAATACGCCCTTATCAATATTCTTTGGGTGTCCTGTTAAGTTCGGCCAGAGTGAATACAGGCCCGTCCTTGCAGACAAGTTCCCTTCCTATATTGCACCTTCCGCACATGCCGATTCCGCATTTCATTCTGTTTTCAAGGGACATGATAATCTGCTCGTCAGTATATCCGAGTTTGACAAGTGATGGCTGAGTGAATTTGATCATTATGGGAGGCCCGCAGATAATTGCATATGTGTCCTTATCCGCCTTTGGAGCATAATCTTCCACAATCTGCGGCACAAAACCGGTATGATATTTCCAGTCTGGATCATCGGTTCCGTCAACGGTTATATGCATGTTGATGTCATCGCGTTTTTCCCATCCAAAAAGCTCTTCACGGTACAAAAGCATTCCCGGGGATCTTGCTCCATATACCACGTCAATATTTTTGAATTTTTTTCTGTTTGCAGGCTCCAGCATATAAATAATTGATGATCTTAAAGTGGTAAAGGCAAATCCTCCGCCTATGATCACAATATTTTTATTTTCAAGTTTGTCCCAGGGGTACCAGTTGCCCAGAGGCCCTCTGATTCCCATGATATCACCGACTTTCATATTATGAAGATGGGAGGTGACAACACCGGTTCTGAAAACAGTAAATTTGACAAATCCTTTTTCAACCGGAGAGGATGCAATTCCAATGGGAATTTCTCCAACTCCGGGAATTGACAGTTCTGCAAACTGACCTGCATGATAGGCAAATTTTTTCTCATCTTCTTTATTCAAAAAAACAAATTTGAATGTTTTTAAAGATCTGTCTTCAGTTGCAATCTGTATATCATCAATGCGAACCGGATACGGCATATAGGGGTTTTCCATGTTTCCTCCTTTGTTCGCTA
>CAYUOB010000082.1:0-14197 GCA_964446145.1 uncultured Desulfobacula sp. | reverse complement strand
TCCGGCATTGCCGTACACAGATCCCCGCTATTTTTATCAGGCAGGTCTTCTGACTTACGGATCATCCTTGGACTGCGCCTTCCCATTGGAAAACCAACAGTGGCATAATGCAGCCCTTGTCCCCGATCACAGCGGCGGGCCCGTTTCCGATTTTCACGGAAATTCCCTATTAAGCCTGTGGCACCGGATAAAGTACATATGTGCTACAAAAGCCAATAAAAAAAGTCAAGATTTTAAATAAAAATTTTCCAGGCTCAGGATATATAAATATTTTAAACTCAAAATTCATGGCACAGCCCCGTTTGACGAAGAACCAGCAGATTTGGATTTTTTGTTTGACTTCATGTTTTTTTTTCATTAAGTATTTTCCTGTCGTTTTCAGGTACCCTTTAAGGGTATAATAAGGGAACTCTGTGAAATTCAGAGACGGGCCCGCCGCTGTGATCGGAGACGAAAACTGCAAAAAATCCACTGGCTGATTAAGGCCGGGAAGGAGCAGTGATTAGGATGACCCGAGAGTCAGAAGACCTGCCTGAAAGCAAGAAAATGTCTTCCCCCGTGGACAGGGAAAGGTGTATATCTGTGGAAAAATCAGGGAATCCCCAGATCATTGATAACAAATTAAATGGTCCGGGGATTTTTATATTTAAACCCCGGAAAAATTAAGGGTTCAACCGTGGGAAAAAATGTCCACCTGTTTTTCTCATGGTGCGCCTGCCTTATGGAGGAGATGATGTTCAAAGTATTACACAAGTCAGCAATGGCTGTTGCTGTGGCTCTCTGCTGCCTGTACTGCCTGCCGGGGCCTGCTGATGCACAGGAAAAAACAACCACTCTGGATGAAATGGTTGTAACGGGAACCAGAAGCAAAGAAAAAATCAAAAATCTGCCCGTTAAAATCGAAACCATTGATTCAAAACAGATTGAGCTCACCACTGGCAATACTCTTACCGAGCAGTTAAAGAAAAACGCATCCATCGGAGTTATTGAGTACCCGGGAGCTCTGGCCGGAATCGGTATAAGGGGGTTCAGGCCTGAATTTTCAGGGATCACCAAACATTCCCTGGTTCTGATAGACGGCACCCCGGCAGGAGCAACCAATCTTGCCACCGTCCTGACTGACAATATAGAAAGGATAGAAGTTCTAAAGGGCCCTGCCTCATCTTTATACGGCGGAGAAGCCATGGGCGGCGTAGTCAACCTGATCACAAAAAAAAGCAAGGGTAAACTGAATGGAAACATTGAACTTGGGTATGGCTCTTTTGATACAAATTTTGAAAAAGGAGCCCTTGGCGGACAGATAAACGATATCTTTGATTTTGACCTGTCCGGTCAAAGGTATGATCAGCAGGACGATTTCAGAATGGGGAACGGCAGCAAACGGGCCAATACCAAATACAAAACCCAGAATGCCAATGCGAGGCTGGGAGCTGATCTTGGTGATTACTGGCGCGTGGACCTTAAAACAGACATCTACCAGGGACGCGATATTGAAACCCCGGGTGATATTTTTAATGGAGAGCTTAAATCAGGGCACAAGGATATTGATCATTACGGACTGAATATGAATGCTTCAGGCCAGATAACAGAAAAACACCGCCTTGACATTGCCGCCTACAGAACCCAGGAATTGTCTGAAAGCTACAGCAATTACGCAGGCTGGCCTGCTGCTACAGTTCCGACCTTCCGCAGTTATGATTCTGAAATCAACTGGACGGGGTTTCAAATCAAGGATATCATGACATGGAAAGAGCATAAATTTATACTGGGCGCTGATTACCAATACATTAACAAGGAATCAAGGAGCTATAATCAGGACGGGACACGAAAAGCTCCATGGTCACCGGATGAGACCCGTGAGAATAAAGCAGGATACCTGGAAACGGTCTGGAAGCTGATGAACAGCCACATGACCATTACAGCAGGCGGCCGCTATGATACCTTTGATGTCGGCACCAAAGCCACACCATACAAAACAGATTTTACTCCGAGAACTGAATCATTTTCCACATTCAGCCCCAGGGCAGGAGCAAATTATCTGTTTGACTCAGGAGCAAGGGTTCATACCACCATTGGAAAGGCATTTGTCCCGCCAACGGCGGCACAGCTTGCAGGATACTCCACCCGCGTGGTGGGAGGAGTCACCATGATCACAACAGGAAATCCCAATCTTGACCCTGAATCTTCAGTGACCTGGGATATGGGTATCGGCTATACAAAGGCAAAAACCGGATTCAGTGCAGATATCACATATTTTCATACAGATATTGATGATAAAATCACCACAGAACAGGTCGGCAACACCAAAACCTATAAAAACAGCCTCAGCGCAGAAATATCAGGGCTTGAATATATGGCATCCTATGATATCGGCGTGCCGCTGCACTGGGATCGTTCACTGAGTTTCTTTGTCAACGGCACAAGGATATTCAGTGCTGAAGAACAGCAGACAACAGGGCTTATGAAGGATATCCACAATGTATCAAAACATACTGTAAATTATGGTATACATTATGATGACGGCATGTTTGACGCAAAATTAAGCTGCAGAAGCCAGGGCAAGATGAAGGATACTGACTGGAACAGCGCAGGATATCCTGAAATTGAATATCCTGGATTTACCGTGGTTGATCTTGTAACGGAAATGAGCTTTATGCAGCATCATAAACTGATACTGAAAATAGACAACCTGCTTGACCACGATTATTATGAAAAAAAAGGATATCCCAAACCAGGAAGAGGTATTTTCCTGAGCTATCGTTATACATTCTGAAAAAACCATGCTTTTTCAGGAAGGGCAGATTTAAGTTCCTGCATCTTTTCTGAAAAAGCATGTCTTATTTATCTTCCTCCTCAATTAAATGTAATTTTAAGTTATTAAAAGTTATAATAACTATTTTTTTATTTATATATTGACGATTATAACTTTTTGTCCTAATAAATTTCTGCGCTTGTTTTAAAAACATGCCCTAAAAACAATAAAGGAGGAAATAATGCAAAAAAAATCATCTGTACATCGTTTAGCGGTTCTTACAGGGCTGATTCTTATCATGGCAATCCCTGTGTCTGGTTTCTGCAAACCCGCAGGCAAGCTTATCATCTTCCATGCAGGAAGCCTTACAATCCCGTTCCAGAAAATGGAAAAAGCATTTGAAAAAAAATATCCGGAGGTGGATATTCTGCGGGAGGCAGGAGGCAGTACAAAAATGGCAAGAATGATCTCCGAGGTAGGCAAGCCTGCCGATATCATGGCAGCAGCAGACTACAAAGTGATTGATAATAATCTTATCCCGCAATTTGCCGGCTGGAACATACGCTTTGCAACAAACCAGCTTGTACTGTGTTATACCGACAAAAGCAGATATGCAAATGAAATAAACCCAGATAACTGGTATAAAATTCTGCTGAAAAAAGATGTGGTCTGGGGGCATTCCGACCCCAATCTTGATCCATGCGGATACAGAAGCCTGATGGTGCTGCAGCTTGCAGAAAAATTCTACAGAATCAAGGGCCTTGGCAAAAAGCTTCTGGCAAACCGTCCTCTGCGCAATGTAAGGCCCAAATCAGTTGAACTTGTCAATCTTCTGAAAACCGGAAACATGGATTACGCCTGGGAATATATGTCCGTGGCCATCCAACACAACCTTAAATATGTCAAACTGGATGACCATATCAATCTTGGCAATTACAAATATGACAAATTATACAGCCAGGCCAGGGTAAGGGTGTCCGGCAAAAAACCCAATACCTGGATCATAAGAAAAGGCAAATCATGCACATACGGCATAACCATATTGAAAAACGCTCCGAATCCAGAGGCTGCCACAGCTTTCATGGCTTTTTTATTGTCTCCGGACGGAGGGCTTAAAATCCTTGCGCAGATGGGCCAGCCGCCTTTTATACCGGCCCGCGTGCCTGACAAAAGAACTGCAGACATGCTGCCTTTGCCTGTAAAAAAGCTTGTTGAAGTAAAGAACTGACACCAGGCCCATGAAACGCCCTGATATTTCCACATGGCTGCTGGCATTGCTCAGCCTGCCTTTGATATTGCTGCTGACTCTGCCCCTTGTGCAAATGACCTTTCAGCCATCAATACACATGCTGGTGGAAACCATCTGCGACCGGGAAGTGCTGGCCGCCATTTCCCGGTCCATTGCAACAGCGCTTTCAGCATCATTCATTGCATTTGTCTTTGGAACTCCGCTGGCATATATACTGGCAAGAAAAAAAATTTGCGGCAAAAAAATTATAGAGGGGATTATTGATCTTCCCATCATGATCCCCCACCCTGTTGTTGGAATTGCAATCCTGAGCCTTGCCGGAAGAAACCATCCATTGGGACAAATTCTCTCTAACATAGGTATCAGGATCATGGGCACCTGGACAGGAATTATAACGGTTCTGGTCTTTGTCGGACTTCCATTTTATATAAATACAGTGAAGGCAGGTTTTGAAAATGTTCCCCAAAGCCTGGAAAAAGCCTCGCGCTCACTGGGAGCAGGAGCTTTGACCACTTTCCTGCGGATCACATTCCCCTTGAGTCTGCGCCATATCATACTTGGTTTCATCATGTGCACAGCAAGAGCCATCTCAGAATTCGGCGCAGTTGTTATTGTGGCATATCATCCCATGACAGCCACTGTCATGATTTACGAACGGTTCACAGCTTACGGACTTAAATATTCCCAACCCATAGCCGTATGGCTGATCATTGTTTCATTTGCCCTGTTTGTGGCACTGAGGCTGTTTTCAAAAAATCTTCACAATTATCGTTAACAGCATGATTCAGCTTGAAAATATAAACCTAAATCTTCCCGGGTTCAATCTGAGCAATATTAATCTTCACATAAAACCCAAAGATTTTTTTGCATTGATCGGCCCCACAGGATCAGGCAAGTCCCTGCTTCTGGAAACCATCATGGGACTCATGACCGCCACCTGCGGCACCATCCGTCTCAATGGCATTGACATCACAGGCCTGCCGGCTGAAAAACGTGATATAGCAATTGTATATCAGGATTTTGCACTCTTCCCCCATCTGAACGTAAGACAGAATATTTATTATGGCGTCCCATATCACAATATCTCCATGAATGAGGCAGACAACAGATTCAGAATACTTACCAGAACACTGGGCCTGAACGATATAATTTCCCGGACTCCCCAAAAACTGAGCGGAGGAGAAAAACAAAGGGTTGCCCTTGCACGGGCATTGATACTGAACCCTGCGGTTTTATTGCTTGATGAGCCTTTATCCGCCCTGGATCCCATGTTCCGTGAAGAAACAAGGCAATTGCTAAAAAGGGTGCACAATGATCTTGACATGACAATTATCATGGTTTCACATAATTTCCAGGACGTATTATACCTTGCTGACACAGGCGCAATCATAAGGCGCGGCAGAATTATACAGCACGGCAGAATCGACTCATTGTTTGAAAAGCCTGATTCCATATTTACAGCAAAATTTGTGGGGATGAAAAACATCTTTGCATTTGACAAAATTGAAGAAGGAATTCAACTCAAAGATACAGATATCAGGCTCAATATTCTTCAGCAGCCTGAAAAAAGACATATCCATGCCGGCATCAGACCGGAAGAAATCATATTATCGTCATCAAAAAATGAATTTCTGGCAAACCAGTTTCAGGGCAGAATCACAAGGATTTCAAGCCGGGGAATTTACCTTGCCGTCCATGTGGAATCATTGTCCGCTGAATTTGAAATAATCTGCCCTGCAAACTGCAGACGCACAATGGATTTAAGACCCGGCAACCAGGTTTTTTTCAGCATCCACCCTGCAACCATACATACATTTTAGATATAACCCAAAATAAGCGCGTTTCCAGCAAAAGATCACTTATGGGCAATTGACTGGATGAGCTATTATTGCCAACTGGAAACGCCATCGTTTGTTGTAACCAGTGATTCGATATTTTATGGACCTGTTTTTAAATAAAAATCAAACTGGGGCGTTGAAGCAAATAAATATGGAATATCCTGTCCAGTTGAGAAAAACTATTACAGGGGAACAAACCCAAACATGAAATTGGCAGACTCACAAACAGATCAGACATGTTTTAAAAAATGGGTGTCTATATCACCATTGATAAAGGATCTGTTTTCAAATATCTTCCGGAAAAAGGGGATGGTTGTCTGAATTCCTCTGATCTGGAATTCATCCAGTGCCCTTTTCATACGCCTGATGGCAGACGGCCTGTCCTGAGCCCAGACAATGAGTTTACCGATAAGAGAATCATAAAACGGACCAACCATGTATTTATCATGGATATGAGTATCTATCCTGATGCCTGGGCCACCTGGAAAGAGAATAGATTCAATTTCACCCGGAGACGGCATAAAATTGTCTTCTGGATCTGAAGCATTTATCCTGCATTCCATTGACCATCCATTGGGTATAATTTCGTTCTGCCTGATCCTGAGCTTCTGGCCCGCTGCAATAAGAATCTGCTGCTGAACAATATCAATACCCGTAATCAGCTCTGTAACAGGATGCTCTACTTGGACCCTGGCATTGACTTCCATGAAATAAAAATTTTTGTCTTTATCCACTAAAAACTCAATGGTTCCAGCATTGAAATATCCCAAAGCTTTGGCAATTCTTATGGCTGTTTTCCCGAGTATTGCACGGAATTCATCATCCACAAAGGACGATGGGGCTTCTTCAATGAGTTTTTGATATCTCATCTGGATACTGCATTCCCGTTCTGCCAGATGAATATAATTGCCGTGCATGTCACCCAGAATCTGGATTTCTATATGTCGTGGCTTTTCAATATATTTTTCAAGATAGATGTCAGGATTGCCGAATGCTGCCTTTGCTTCTCCCGATGCCATGGAAAATGCCTCGATAAGTTCTTCCATGGTGCTGGCAATCCTCATGCCACGGCCACCGCCGCCGCCAGCCGCTTTCAGAATTACGGGAAATCCAACCTTTGCGGCCACCTTGCAGGCCATATCTGAAGATGAAACAATATCGTCACTTCCAGGGACTACCTTGATACCAAGCTCAACCAATGTCTGTCTGGCCGATGATTTATTGCCGGCTTTTTCAATGGTTCGGGCGGACGGTCCGATGAAAGTCATGCCATTGTCCTGGCAGGCCTGTGCAAATGCTGCATTTTCAGACAGGAAACCATATCCGGGATGGACGGCATCGGCTTTTGCCTTTTTCGCCGCATCAATGATGTTGTTCATATTTAAATAGCTCTTGTAGCTCAGGGCAGGTCCGATATTTACGGCATGATCTGCATATTTTACATGCAGACTGTCCTTATCGGCATCGGAATAAACCGCAATGGTCTCGATCCCCATTTCTTTGCATGTCCGGATGATCCTTACGGCTATTTCGCCCCTGTTTGCTATCAAGATGCGTTTAAATATCATTGTCCCCTCCCTTTTTATATAAATACAGGCTATTGTTTTTCTATAATAATCAGCGGCTGCTGTTTCATGACAGGTTCTTCGTTTTCCACCAGAATTTCCTTTACAACTCCAGAATATTCACTGCGAAGTTCTGTAAATATTTTCATTGATTCTATCACGCATACAATATCAGAAGCCTTTATCTTTTGTCCGACCCTTGCCAGCGGCGGTTTGTCCGGGGCGGATGCGCGGTAAAAAGTTCCCATGACCGGTGATGTGATTATATATATTTTATCATCCATTATTGTCTCCTTTTTTTATCTGGATAAATCATACATTTTTTAAAAATATACTTGACATATATTTTTAATCTATGTCAAGTATATTTTGATCAGAATCAAAAGGTTAATAGAAAGGATTATCGCACTTCATGAAACCCTCGGTAAAAATTCAGAAAATTCCAAAGCAACCACTGGCAGTCACTGCCTATGAAACCATTGTTAAAAAAATCATCTGCCTTGAATATCAGCCCAGTCAGCACCTTGAGGAAAATCAGCTTGTGGAGGAGATAGGGATCGGCAGGACTCCGATCCGGGAAGCCCTTGTGAGACTGCAGGGAGAAAAAATGGTAGAATCGCATCCAAACAAAGGAGTCATTGTCCGGCCCATTACCCTGCAGAACACCAAGGCCATGTTTGAAAGCATGCATATTATCGAGTTTGGTGTGGTTGATGTGGCGATTAATAAAGATTGTTCAACCTTTATTAAAAAAATGAAGCAGGCAAATGAGGCAGTTAAAAAGGCCATTCTTTCAAACAAGATTTTTAAACTTGTGGAAGCGAACCATGAATTTCACATGCATTTTGCACGATGTTCCCAGAATGAGTTTCTGATCCGGGCGGTGAATGATGTCAGAAAGGAAGCTAAAAGATTGTCATATCTTTCCTATGACAACATCATAGATCCTGAAAGGCCCATTGAACTCCATTATAAATCAGTTGTCACCGAGCATGAACAGATAATAGACAGCCTTGCCAATAAAGATAAACACAGGCTTAAGCAATTGTTGCAGGATCATATTGAGACTTTCAGACAGAGGATAATAATTTTTATGACATCCTAATACCATCCAATGTTATGAGAGCTCTTGTAAACCATAAATTAAGAAAGGAGCAGAAGATGAAAAGACTATTAATCATTTTAACCGGCCTGATGTTTGCCCTGACAATTTTTTCCAATGCCATGGCAAAGACAAAATGGGATCTGCATCTGAATTATCCTGCTGGTAATTTCCACTCAAAAGGAGCTCAGAGATTTGCAGACAGAGTTGCCGAAGCCACCAATGGAGAATTGACCATTGTGCTTCATCCTGGCGCTTCTCTTGGATTTAAGGGTACTGAACTTTTAAGGGCTGTTGCAGAAGGCGTACTTGCCGTGGCTGAAATTCCGACCGGTATGGTCGAGGGGGATGCTCCCATACTTGCATTGACCGCACAGCCTTTTATTTCTACTAACGCTTTTGAACAGCGTCTT
This sequence comes from uncultured Desulfobacula sp., assembly GCA_964446145.1. Taxonomy (GTDB): domain Bacteria; phylum Desulfobacterota; class Desulfobacteria; order Desulfobacterales; family Desulfobacteraceae; genus Desulfobacula. The sequence goes on along the minus strand of CAYUOB010000082.1, from coordinate 5,278 downwards.
CTTTATCAGCTTGCCAAGCCTGTATATGCCAAAACTCTAAAAAAATTCAATCAGATGACCCTGTACACATCTGTATGGCCGTTTTCAGGTATTTATACCCAGCGTGCCATAAAGTCCAGATCCGATTTAAAAGGACTTAAGATGAGAGTTTATGACGGAACGGGCCTAGCCTTTGGAAAGGCTACGGGTATTGCAGCAAGGAAAATGCCTTTTTCAGAAGTTTATCCTGCCATGAAAGCCGGCCTCCTGGATTCCATGTATACCTCTTCGGTTTCAGGGGTCGATGCAAAGGCATGGGAAGTGTTGAAATATTTTACTCCCATCAATATTGTAGGGCCGGTTAATATGATCAATGTGAATCTGGATGCCTGGAACAAACTGGACAAGAAAATCCAGTCCACAGTGCTTGAGATTGCCGCCCAGATGGAAGATGAAATGTGGAATCTTGCCGGTGACATGGATCGTAAAAGCCGCGCAACTCTCGTTAAAAACGGGATGATTATTGATCCGGTAAGCAAACAGTTCAGGGCTGAATTAAATGATATAGGTACAAAACTAAGGGCTCAATGGGCTGAAAAAGCCGGAGTGGACGCCCAGGCAATTTTAAAGGAATATTATAGAGTTACAGGACGCTAAATTCTGAGTTCATTCGGAATTGAAAATTCTTCTACAGCAGGCTGCCGGGAACAGACTTGCAGCCTGCTGGTTAATTAAATTGGTATGGCCGGCTCAGCCTGCCGGGCCTTATCGTAAATCTTGGTGAAACATATGAATAAATTTGTAAAGCTGTCTGATAGTTTAAGTGAGTTTATGGCAATTGTTTCCGCTTTGATTCTAGGATTGATGACTCTTTTGATCCTGGTGGAAATTTTCATATGGAATATGTTTGAAAAAACTACTCTGATTGCCGATGAATACAGCGCCTACGGCCTTGCAGCCATTATTTTTTTAGGAGCTGGATACTGCCTTAAGGAAAAAGGTCATATCAGGATCACTCTTGTTTTAGGATTCCTGCCTGAAAAAATGGAAAGGATAATCACCTTTATTGCGACTTTGATCACAACCGTTTTTATGGGATATTTATGGTGGTATCTTTTTAAAATGGTAAAATCAGCCGTACAATACGGCTCCACCTCAGGCACGCTGACCCATACGCCCCTGTGGATTCCTCAGACTATCATGCTCATTGGTGCTGCCTGTTTTTTTATTCAACTTGCTGCAACAAGCGTCAAAACCTGGGCTGCGATCAGAACCAAAGAGGAGGCCCTGTAATGGAAACGAGCCTCATGTTAATGTCGGCTGTTGTGTTCGGGGCTCTCTTTCTGGCCCTGTCCGCCGGAATATGGGTTGGATTTGCCCTTTTTATTGTCGGCTTTATCGGCATGACTTTTTTTTCCTTTCTTCCTGCCGGGAACAATATGGCATTATCAGTATGGACCTCCATTGAAAAATGGGAATATGTTGCCCTGCCCCTGTTTATTCTCATGGGTGAAATCCTGTATCAATCGGGGATCTCCGAAAAATTATTCAAGGCTCTTGTGCCCTGGCTTTACCGCCTTCCAGGTGGCCTTTTGCTCATGAATATCGTATCCTGTACACTTTTTGCTGCTGTATCCGGTTCCAGCGCAGCCACGACAGCGACAGTGGGACGGATTACTCTGGCTGAATTTGATAAACTCGGATATGACCGGAGCCTTTCAATGGGCTCTCTGGCAGGTGCGGGTACTTTAGGCTTTCTGATACCTCCGTCATTGATCATGATTATATATGCTATCCTGGCTGAGGTCTCCATCGGGAAAATGTTTATGGCCGGTATTTTGCCGGGATTGCTTCTGTCAGGTATTTACTCTGCCTATATTATATACAGAGGGATAAAAAATCCTGATATTGCGCCTAGAACCCAGGAAAGCTATTCATGGGCGGACCGTTTAATAGGACTCAAGGATCTTGCTCCGACACTGGTTCTGATCCTGATGGTGCTGGGCAGTATTTACGGCGGCTATGCCACACCAACGGAAGCAGCCGCACTGGGAGTCCTTGGCGCATTGATATTTTCTTTTATCAACAGGCAGATGACATTGAAAATCCTTCTCGAATGTCTGAAAGGAGCAGTAAAAACAAATGCCATGATCATGCTTATTGTTATGGGCGCAGGATTTCTGTCCAGAACCATGGGATTTCTGGGAATTCCTGCTGCCATTACCCAGTCCATTACCCAGATGAACCTTTCACCTTACATGCTCATGATTCTTCTTGGAGGAGTCTATATTGTACTGGGTTGTCTCCTGGATGGATTTTCCATTGTTGTAATGACCCTGCCGATAGCCCTGCCCATGGTAACTGCCGCAGGGTTTGACCCCATCTGGTTTGGGATATATCTTATATTAATGGTGGAAGTCAGCCAGATCACACCGCCTGTCGGATTCAACCTTTTTGTTATACAGGGCCTGACTGGAGAGCCGATCACAGAAATTGCAAGATATGCTTTACCATTCTTTTTTTTAATGTTATTGACAACCACAATTTTAACTATTTTTCCGGAAATCGCTTTATATCTGCCAAGATTGATGGCGGCAAAATAGGATACAAGGATACCTGATGAAAACAATGGATTTAAACTGTGACATGGGAGAAAGCTTTGGTGCTTACAGGCTTGGGATGGATGAAGAGGTAATGCAGTATATTACATCTGCAAATATTGCCTGCGGCTTTCATGCGGGAGACTCTATTGTCATGAACAGGAGTGTTAAAACAGCTGTTGAAAAAAATGTGGCAATCGGTGCTCACCCGGGATATCCGGATCTTATGGGCTTCGGCCGCAGAAGCATGGCCTTGACACCAGAGGAAATCCGGCACTATCTTGTGTATCAGATAGGAGCCTTGAAGGCCTTTTGCAAGGTGCACGGAGCAGGTCTTCAGCATGTCAAACCCCATGGGGCGCTTTATCTTGATGCTGTCGAAGACGAGATCATTGCAAGGGCTGTTGCCGAAAGTATTATAAGCTTTGACTCTGATCTGTATTTTATCGCCCTGGCAGGCAAAAAAGGAAGAACCATGAGGCAGGTAGGAGAAGAAATGGGGCTTAAAGTGGTTTTTGAAGCATTCCCGGACAGGGCATATACGCCTGATGGCTCCCTTGTGTCCAGAAAGAAACCCGAGGCTGTGATTTCTGATCCTGATCTTGTTGCTGAAAGGGCGCTTGACATGGCTAACGGCTTTGTCAAGGCAGTTGACGGTACTATTATTGAACTTGAAGTCCAGACATTGTGTGTACATGGCGACAATCTGGCTGCTGTTGATCTTGTCAGGACGATTAGAAAAACTCTTGAAGAAAACAATATAAGAGTAAAACCTATGAAAGAGAATATCCAGTGATGAAAAAGAGGGCGGGAGACAAACCGGTCATCCGGCTGGCAGGAGACTCAGGGCTTATCATTGAATTCGGACAGGGTATTGATCCTGATGTGAATACAAAAGTAAGGGCCATGGCCGGGGCGCTCAAAGCAGATACCCCCCCGGGTACCATGGAAATCATCCCTACTTACTGTTCTCTTCTGCTGCTTTATGATCCTTTACTCACTCACCCGGAAAAACTTGTGAGCGCCATTGAAAGGGTCGAAGATACCCTTGATGATACAGATGCTGAACCCTGTAAGCTTGTAAAAATTCCAGTATGCTATGGCGGAGAATTCGGGCCGGATATTGAAAATGTGGGGAAGTCCGCTGAACTTTGCAAGGAAGATGTTATCAGATTACATAGTGAGCCTGAATATCTGATCTACATGGTCGGTTTTACTCCTGGCTTTCCTTTTCTGGGAGGACTTAACGAAAAATTGTTCACACCAAGGCTCAAAACCCCTAGAACGCTTGTTCCCGAAGGCTCCGTCGGTATCGCAAATAATCAGACAGGTATGTATCCGATAACAAGCCCTGGCGGATGGCAGATAATCGGAAGAACTCCTTTGAAACTTTTTGCCCCTGATCGGAAAAATCCTTTTCTCTACAAGGCAGGCGATAAGATTAAATTTATCCCCATTTCCAAAGATGAATATACCAGGCTGAAGATACAGGAGGAGAACTTATGAGTGCTGTCAAAATTTTGGCTCCTGGTGGATATACAACAATTCAGGACCAGGGCAGATTCGGTTTTCAACACATGGGAATACCTGTATCAGGGGTTCTGGATCGTTTTGCCTTTGTCCTGGCGAATATTCTGGTTAATAATCCTGAAAATACCGCTGTCATGGAGCTTACAGTCATGGGACCTTCCCTTGAAATCAGAAAGGATATGGATATTGCTCTTACAGGCGCCAAAATGGGAATTACTGTCAATAAAATCCCCGTGGATCAATGGTGTTCCATACGGGTAAAGCCGGGAGATATTGTTTCCATTGGCCAGGTACAATCCGGATGCCGCGCATACCTTGCTTTTTCCGGCGGTATCAGCGTGCCTGAGGTTATGGGAAGTTTTTCTACATATGTGGGAGGTAAAATCGGCGGCTTTAAAGGGCGGGCCCTGCAAAAAGGTGATATCCTTGAAATCCGGGACGCTTCATTGTTAAACAGTAAACGGGCAATCCCTCGGGAATTGATCCCTGTCTATCCATCTCATGCGGTTATCAGGGCCATTCCCGGCCCCCAGGATCATTATTTCAATATCGGTCTTAAAACCCTGTTTAAATCCGAGTATATGGTGACGGCCAAGGCAGATCGTATGGGATACCGGTTACAGGGTGAATCCATACCCATCAAGGCCGGCATGCCCAGAAGCATTGTTTCAGAACCCTCCATGCCCGGAAGCATTCAGATACCGCCAGATGAGCAGCCCATCATTCTATTGGTCGAACAGACGGTTGGTGGATATGCAAAAATTGCTACGATTATCTCTTCTGACCTTCCCATTGTTGCTCAGACAACACCAGGGGATACGATCTGTTTTGAAAAAATTGATTTAAATACTGCTCACAGCCTTGTCCTTGAAGAACGAAATAAAATTAATACCATAAAAGAATTTTTTTCAAATCATTGATACATTTTCGTTAAAATAGATATCAGTTTCAAGTCTCCTATCCAAAATAAGCGCGTTTCCAGCAAAAGATCACTTATGGGCAATTGACTGGATGAGCTATTATTGCCAACTGGAAACGCCATCGTTTGTTGTAACCAGTGATTCGATATTTTATGGACCTGCCTTGCCATGACAGATTTGTAGTTTTGCAAGCATAAAAAAGGGCTTCAGAAAAACTCTGAAACCCTTGCCGCTCTAAGTGGCGTCCCC
>CAYUOB010000081.1:0-14200 GCA_964446145.1 uncultured Desulfobacula sp. | reverse complement strand
CTGCCATTTTGAAGTCAAGAAATTAAACTCCAGATTTTGAATATCAATCTTAAGGAGGATCACTTTATGAAAACACTAATCGGTGGCGCAATTGCAGTTCTTCTCGGAGTTGTTGGTCTTGCTGTCTGGTTTAATCAGTTTCTGACACTGCTCGCAGGCTGCATACCGCCTGTTCTGCTTCTCGGTGGAGGCCTTGCCCTTTATCTTGGTTTTGACGAGCTTAAGGACTCCTGGAAAAACAAGGAAGGCGTTGACGCACCTGATGCCGAGAAATAGTCAACAGGAAAGGAAAATATCCACCAGAATAATATTATGAATCCAAAGGTCTGTCTTCTGTCAAGTCAGGCCTTTTTTATGGCTGAGGTTGCCAGAAAATCGGCAACCTCATTTTCCCTGATGCCAGAATGCCCTTTAACCTTGATCAGGGCAAGATCGTCAAACCTGTTCATCAATTGCTTTATTTCAAGTATCAATTCCCTGTTTTTCTTTGACTTCCACGGTTTTGTCAGTGAGCCTATTGCATAATTTGAATCTGAGAAGATGCGCACAGGCAGGTCAAAGCGTTTAAGGCTTGTCAAAGCTTTTTTAATGGCAGTAAGCTCTGCAATATTGTTGGTGGCCTCTCCTATGTATTCTGAAATTTTTTTTTGGTTTTCCCCGTAGATGAGAAAAACTCCAATGCCGGCAGGCCCTGGATTGCCGGAAGAGGCTCCGTCCGTATAGATTTTTATGCAGTTTTCAGGAACAGAAGGGTCAATCCGGGAATGGCCGGCACCTGTTTTCTTTTTTTTTGAAGACTTTGATCCGGCAGGCACTGCCTGGTCTTCAGGCTTAAGTGCAGATTCATGTACCCTGTACTCATAATCCTGGTTCAGGTTGTATTTTATGAGTGCTTTGCCATTTGCAAGATCAGGGTTTCCATCGGCATCAGTACGCACCCATACCTTGTTGCCCTTGAAGCTCATTCTTTTCCAGCCGGATTTTTCAGAAGAAGTATCAGTCATATAAATAATATTTTTTTGCAGTCTGTTTGAATTTATGAAGGCCCTCCTGCCAGGATTCCCTGACGCGAATCAGGTCTTCATTCCGTTCCAGCACACACCTCAGGGATTTACTGCCGAGTATGAGGTCAATGGGCATGCGGTGAAATTCATATTCATATGGAGGCTGCCTGAGTTTGAAATCATTTTTGTGAAATTCCATAATAGCCTGCAGAAGAACAAGGGAAGAAAAATAGGGGCAGAATTTTTCCCTGGAGGTGACGTGGATATGAAATCCCCTGCAGCGTTTGCCCTGCCATTTTCCAGAGGTGGGTTCAAAATTTACCTGTCTTAAATATGCTCCCTGTATCAGAGGAACTGCTCTTGAACTTATTTTTTCAATGTCCAGAAAAGGTGCTCCGAATTGTTCAAAGGGCATGGTAGTGCCGCGGCCTTCTGATATATTTGTTCCTTCAAAAACAACCTGTCCCGGATAAACCATACATGACAGGGCAGTGGGAAGGTTTGGGGAAGGCGCAATCCATACAAGGCCTGTGTCCTGCCAATACATTTTTCTTTTCCAGCCTTTCATGGGGACAATTTGCAGATCACAGCCGATACTGAATTCTTTGTTGAAAAATTGTGATATTTCACCGATTGTCATCCCATGGCGCATGGGAATTGGAAATCTTCCCACAAAAGATGTATATTCCTTTGACAGGATATTGCCCTCCACCTGTATTCCGCCTATGGGGTTTGGCCTGTCCAGAATAACAACTTTTTTTTTGAACCGTGCAGCCGCCTCAAGGCAGTGGGATACAGTGTATATGAATGTATAGACCCTTGTGCCGACATCCTGCAGATCAATGATCAATGTATCAATCAGATCGAACATTTCCCGGGTGGGAACTCTGGTATCGCTGTAAAGGCTGAATACCGGAATGCCAAATTCAGGTTCAAAAAAGTGATCTGATTCAATCATATTGTCCTGCCTTTCCGCATAAAATCCGTGCTGCGGTGAGAACAGGGCTGTAAGTCTGCCAGGAAACCTGTTATGTATCAGGCGGGATGCATGGGTAAAATCACGGGCAATTGAGGCGGGATTGGCAAGAAGGCCGATTCTGCCTGTTTCAAGGCAGGCAGGCGGGTCAGCCATGAGATTTTCAAGTCCTGTGATCACATGATTTTTCATGGCCACCCTTGTATCATAATCATTGACAAAAATTCAAATCCTAACTAAATAATATTGTTTTATTATCAGGAGAAACAAAGCCATGGCAGAACTTTATATGGAACAGATTGTTCCGGAAAACATAGCAGGCATAAAGCCCTATGAACCCGGAAAACCACTCAGGGAACTTGAAAGGGAATATAATATATCAGATGCGGTCAAACTTGCCTCAAATGAGAATCCAGCTGGATTCTCTCCCGGAGTTCAGGAAGCTGTCATGCGCCATTTAAAGGATATGAACCGGTATCCTGAATCCTTTCCCTTTGAGCTTGCTTCAAGGCTTGCTGAAAAATTTGCAGTCACCCAGCAGAATATTGTTGTGGGAAACGGGTCTGATGATATTATTGCTCTTCTTGCACACGGGTTTCTTGAGCCCGGCCAGGAAGCTGTTATGCCGCTGCCTTCATTCCTGATGTATGAAATAAGCGTAAAAACGGCAAAAGGTGTGCCCGTGATGGTTCCTTTGAAGGATTTTTCCACCAATCTTGACGGAATATTGCAGAGAATCACTCCGGAAACCGGAATGGTTTTCCTCACCAATCCCTTTAATCCGACGGGAAGCGTCATTACATATGATGAATTTTACGCTTTTTTATCTCAGATACCTGATAACGTTCTGGTGATTGTGGATGAGGCCTATATTGAATTTGTCAGGGATGACAGGGTTTACAATTCCATGAAAACACCTCTTGAAGACCCCAGAATTGTCACTTTGAGAACTTTTTCCAAAGCCTATGGCCTTGCAGGATTCAGGGTAGGCTATGGCATAATGGATGAAAGAGTTGCTGAAATTCTCAACAGGATAAGGCAGCCGTTCAATGTCAATTCCCTTGCCCAGGCAGCAGCATGCGCAGCTCTTGATGACGACCAGTTTCTTGGCCGCACCATTGCAATGGTGCATGAGGGGATTGATTATCTTTGTGCCGGACTTGGCAGCCTCGGGCTTGACTGCCTTCCCACCCAGTCCAATTTCATGATGGTGGATGTCAGAACCGATGCAAAGGATGTATTTGAAAAACTGCTCTGTCAGGGCGTCATTGTCAGGGCATTGAACTCATACGGATTTGACACTTTCCTGCGCATTAATGCAGGCACGCACCAGGAAAATGTCAGATTCATCAAGGCGCTGAAATCTGTTCTGAAAAAATAAGGAATCTGATTCTATGAAACACAGAATTATAACAATAGACGGCCCTGCAGGAGCCGGCAAGACAAGTGTCAGCAAACTTCTGGCACACAGGCTTGGGTGTATTTATGTTGACACAGGCGCCCTTTACAGGGGAGTTGCCTATGAGATTGACAGGCAGAATATTGACTGGAAGAATGACGCAGCGCTTGAAAAATTTTTGTCAGGCCTTGATCTTGAACTTGTGATGGAGGATGCAGATCCGGCACTTATATCATCAGGCAGGGACATCACAGATTCAATACGAACTGCTGAAATTTCCATGCTTGCCTCTGTCACATCTGCAAAACCAGCAGTCAGAGCCGCTCTTCTTAAGATTCAGCGCAATATCGCAAAAACAAATGATGCTGTTTTTGAGGGAAGAGACATGGGAACCGTGGTTTTTCCGGATGCCCGGTATAAATTTTTTCTTTTTGCGGATTTGAAAATCCGTGCAAAACGGCGATTTGATGAAATGTCTGGTAAATCCTGTGATATCAATGAGATTGAGCAGCAGATGAAACAAAGGGATGAAAACGATTCCCAAAGGGCAATCGCACCCCTTAAGCCTGCCTCTGACGCTGTCATGATTGATTCTTCACTTTTGAATATTGAACAGGTGGTCGATAAAATGCTTGATGTAATAGCGGGCAGGGCTGATTTATATTGATTTTTAAAATTGTGTTTGTTATAAAGATAAATTGTACTTGTCTATAGCAGCCCGGTCTTATATAGAAAAGTATAAAAAAAATCGATTAGGGGGAATAATATTAATGAACAACATTGCTGAAGAGAACGAAAATCAAAAAATGAATACCGAAACAATAGAGAAGGAAACTGCGCCCGCACCTGAGATTACAGGCGAGGAAACAATGGAAGAACTGCTGGATATTTATGAATCCAGCCTCAAGAAATTTGAAGAAGGTCAGGTGGTAACCGGAACCGTCATATCTGTGGGACGCGATACAGTTCTCGTGGATGTGGGATATAAATCTGAGGGCCAGATCTCTATTAGCGAATTCATTGATGAACAAGGCAATGTAAATGTCAATGTCAATGATCAGATTGAGGTGATGATTGAAGTATGGGACGAAGAAGAGGAAACCGTTCTTCTCTCCCATGAAAAAGCCAAAAAAGTTAAAGTTTGGGATGCAATTAAAGACATTTATGATGCAGACGGCACCATTGAGGGTGTCATTACAAGCCGTGTCAAAGGCGGTTTTTCAGTTGACATAGGCCTGATCGGATTTCTTCCCGGTTCTCAGGCTGATTTAAGGCCCATCCGCAACATGGACGAAATGGTCAACAAAACCTATGAGTTCAAAATCCTCAAGTACAATAAAAAACGCAATAATATTGTACTTTCAAGACGGGTGCTGCTGGAAGCGGAACGTGAAAAACTCAGAAGCACAACACTTAAAACAATTGAAGACGGCAAGGTCATGGAAGGCATTGTTAAAAATATTACCGAATACGGTGTCTTTGTCGATCTTGGCGGAGTGGACGGCCTTCTCCATATCACTGATATTTCCTGGGGCAGAGTCAAGCATCCTTCTGAACTTTTTACAATCGGTGACAAGATTACTGTCAAGATTCTTTCCTTTGATCTTGAAAAGGAAAGGGTATCTCTTGGCATGAAGCAGCTGACACCTGATCCGTGGACAACTGCCGTTGAAAAATATCCTGTTGGATCCAAAATCACCGGCAAGGTTGTGAGCCTTACAGATTACGGTGCATTTATTGAGCTTGAAGAAGGTGTTGAAGGGCTTATTCATGTTTCTGAAATGTCATGGACAAGAAAGATTCGTCATCCATCCCAGATGGTGACAGTGGGAGAGGAAATTGAAGCTGTTGTTCTTGACCTGAAACCTGAAAACAGAAGAATTTCCCTTGGAATTAAACAGACCATGGATAATCCGTGGGAAGTGATTTCACAGAAATATCCAGTTGGCACAATTATAGAAGGCAAGATTAAAAATATTACAGAATTCGGTCTTTTCATCGGTATTGATGATGATATTGACGGGCTTGTTCATATTTCAGATATTTCCTGGACAAAACGCATTAAACACCCCTCTGAAATATACAAGAAGAATGATACAATTCAGGCTGTTGTTCTTGATATTGATAAGGCCAATGAGAGATTTTCCCTTGGCATCAAACAGACCCAGGCAGATCCTTGGGAAACAGTTGCCCAGCGCTATGAAGTCGGCAAGGAAATTACAGGTGTAATTACAAATCTGACTGATTTTGGTGTGTTTGTTGAGCTTGAGGAAGGTATTGAAGGTCTGGTTCATGTGTCTGAAATCAGCAAGGAAAATATAAAAAGCCCCAAGGATCATTACCAGATCGGCGAAACAATTTCTGCCAAGGTTATGAACATCAACAGTGATGAAAGAAGGATCGGGCTTTCCATCAAACGGCTTGAAGAAGATGATGATGACAAATTCCTTGAAGATTTTGCAAAAAACATGAAACCTGCAACTTCTTCATTTGGCGAAATTCTGAGAACCAATATCCAGGAGCAGATTGAGGCCCAGAAGAATCAGGAAGCCAAGAAACACGAAGATGATGAAGCCTGAATTTGCGGCAGACTGCGATGAACAATAAATCAACGCCTGTCAGGCAGTTTTGATTGATGAAGATGGCCGGAAACAATATGTGTTCCGGCCATTTTTTGTTTTCAGATTATTTATTCCGGAGTGAGACATGTTTTCCAGAAGACATCCTTTTTTATTTTTTATTGCAATGCTGGCAGGATGCCTGTCTTTTATGGTGGTCGGAGTGGCAGGCTTTGCTTTTTTGGGTTCCGGCATGGTCATGAAACATTTTAAACAGACATCCTTATCCGCAGACAAAGGGAATATCGGAATTGTGGAAATCAAGGGAGTGATTCTGTCCTCCAGAAAAATTATTCAGGATCTGAAAAAATTCAGGGACGATGATGCAATCAAGGCAATCATCCTGAGAATAGATTCTCCTGGCGGAGGCATAGGGCCCTCACAGGAAATTTACCGTGAAATCATGAAAATCAGGCAGGATAAGAAAATCATTGCTTCCATGGGTTCTGTTGCTGCTTCTGGCGGATATTACATAGCCTGTGCAACAAGTGGGATTGTGGCCAACCCCGGAACCATTACAGGCAGTATCGGTGTTATAATGGAATATGCCAACCTGATGGATATTGCAAAAAAAATAGGGATTTCTCCTGTGGTCATAAAAAGCGGTGAATTCAAGGACATGGGCTCTCCTTTGAGGGAGCTTAAGGAATCTGAAAAAAAGATTTTTCAGTCCCTTGTGGATGAGCTGCATATGCAGTTTGTAAAAGATGTTGCAAAGGCCAGGCATATGAATGTTCAATCCGTGGCAAAGCTTGCGGACGGCAGGGTTTATACCGGACAGAAGGCTTTGCGGCTTAAGCTGATTGACAGGCTGGGCAATCTGGATGATGCCCTTGAATGGGCAGGAGAAATGGCCCGCATCAAAGGAAAGCTGAAACCTGTCTATCCGGATGAAGATAAAATAAGTTTTTTCAGAAAGCTTGCCAAAACCCTACTCAAAGATTTCAACATCTCCGGCACCATAACGGATAATTTCAGGTATGTCATCAATTAGGGAGACCACGCTGGAGGGTATGCCGGGCACAGGGCCGCCATCAATTACCACATCAATGGTTCTGATGAAATGATCATGCAAAAGGGAAGGATCGTCAAACACAGTCCCGTCAGGATGAGTGGCACTGGTTGATACAATCGGATGACCAAGCTGGTTTACTATTTCAAGGGGTATCCTGTTTGCAGGAACCCTTATTCCGGCTGTTTTTCTTTTGGTCAGCATTATTTTTGGTACAAGTCTTGAACCTGTAAGTACAAATGTATATGGGCCCGGCAGCAGCCTTTTCATATTCCTGTATGCAAAATTGGAAACTTTGGCATATTGTGAGATATTTTTCAGGTCCGGGCATATAAAACTGAAGGGTTTGTTCCTGTTTCTCTGCTTTATGGCATATATTTTTTCAATCGCCTTTTTGTTCATGATATCGCATCCGATACCATAAAAAGTATCTGTGGGGTAGGCCACTATCCCGCCTTTTTTTATGATATCAACAACCCTTGCTATCTGGCGCGCCTGGGGGTTGTCAGGATTGATTTTCAGCAGCATTGTTTTCCCTCTTGTTTTACCGTAAAAAAAATAACACAAGACAAAGTATAGATAATAATGGATTCTGTCAATCAAATAGGTATATATAGTCAGGAAATAAATTTTAAGCTTAGGATATATTAAAGGAAATTGTCATGTATAAATATCTGTTCGGGCCTGTGCCTTCAAGGCGGCTTGGCATGTCTCTGGGAGTGGATCTTGTGCCTTCAAAGGTGTGTTCTCTTGATTGTGTATATTGTGAAGCAGGAAGGACAACTGAGCTGACCCTTGAAAGAAGGGAATATGTTCCATATGATGAGGTTATATCAGAGCTGGATCATTATTTTAAAAACAGCCCTGACCCTGATTATATCACTTTTTCCGGTTCAGGAGAGCCGACTCTGAATTCCAGGCTGGGCGATGTGATTGAATTCATAAAACGTAAAAAACCTTCAATACCTGTGGCAGTCCTGACAAACGGTACTCTTCTCCATGATGAAGAGGTCAGAAGGGAACTTGCAGGAGCAGGTCTTGTTCTTCCTTCCCTTGATGCTGCTGTGAAAAAAGCATTTATAAAAATCAACCGTCCATGTCCAGGTCTGGATCTTAAAGAATATATAGAGGGATTGATTGAGTTTTCAAAATCATTTTCCGGCAGGGTCTGGCTGGAAGTCTTTATTCTGCCGGGTTATAATGACGGGCCTGAAGATCTGGATAAACTGAATGAAATTATTATGCAGATCAAGCCTGATTCGGTTCAGTTGAATACCCTTGACAGGCCGGGTACGCTTGCCGGCCTTAAAGGTGCCATGCACACGGACCTGATGAGGATCATGGATAATATTGAGTCTGACAGGGTTGAGATCATAGCTTCAGCCCGTGAAAGAAAACACAATCCTTCATACAGGACAGACACGCAGCAGGCCATTCTGGGAACCATTTCAAGGCGTCCATGTACTGTTGAGGATCTGGAAAAAATCCTTGGAATGCACAGGGCTCAGATCAATAAATACCTGGATGTGCTGGAAGCAGATAACAAAATCGAACCTGTCCGGGAACACAGAGGGATCTTTTACCAGATAAAATCCGGTGCAGGCAATTGAACCCACAGGCAGATCCATTACCCATGAGCAGTATTGGTATTTTTTTTCCCGTATCCTGTGGTGCAGCGGCCTGTATCTGTATCATGGCCGGCCCTGAGAAAACCCATGCTGAAGTTTTTCATTTCATAGATACAGATACCGTCAACCTCAAGGGCTCCATCTGCTGATGCGTAAAAGCCCTGGTCTGTTTCACTGGTTTCCTTTATATGGGCATGAATTTTTACCTGTTTGTTCAAAGGAATGATCTGGCCTCTGTAAATCCATTCATGGGTCTGACCGGGGCTTGCCACGGCCTGATACCTGTCAGGGTCAATATTGAATTTTTTTGACAGAAAAAATCTTATCATCTGCAGAAAGGACTCTATCCCGAGAGAACCGGGACATACAGGATCCTGGTAAAAATGGGCATTGAAAAACCATTCTTCCGGTTTGATCTGTTTTATGGCCATGATATATCCATTGCTGTAAAGTCCGGCTTTGAAATTCATGATTTCTATTTTATCCATCATTCTGAGGGCAGTGGACGGCATATTGGGTGTAATGGCAGGGAAATCATCATCTTCCGGCGTAAGTTCCGGTTCCTCTTCAAAGGAAAATGAAAGCGAATCTTCCAGCATATTGTCAGGCAGTGTATATTTATTGAATCTGCTGTCCCTTATGCCTACCTGGTTTGACAGGGCATCTGCAGTGAAAAAACCGAAATTGGTTGTTCCGTTGTAAACCATTGAGCCCTGTTCCAGTACCTGCATATCAAAATTCTGGATTATCATTGCCCCTGCCATTGACACATCAGTCATTCTGACTCTGATTGTCAGTGTTCCTGATTGCCCTGACAATGAACGGGTAAGCTCGGCTTTACCCCCAAGGTTTCTGAAATAAAGCCTTTCTTTGCTTTTAAGAGCGGATCCTGCATAGGCAGCCAGCCATCCGCAGGGTTGAAGAGCAATTTCAAGCAGGATGCAAAAAGGCATGGCATCTGTTCTGTTGGCCCTGAAATACCAGGCATTTTCCGGAATATCGTATTCTGTTTCAATCCATCCTCCGGCAGTCATTTCCCATTGTGGGTGATCCGTTTTTATCACCCTGTCCATGAAAAAATACGGAGGTCTTGGAAGACGGGCAATTTTGCGTTCTTTGTCAAAAATTTTATATTTTTCTCCAAAGGCCCTGGAAGGACTGCCCTGGGCAAATTCCAGGATGGATTTTTTTGAAAAAACAGGCTCTGGTTTGAATTTTTTTGCAAGACCCGCTGATATGGCAGCTTCAAAACCTGTAATGCTTGCAACAACGGTTTTATCCTGATTTAAAAAAGTAAAATATCCTTTAACAGAATGAGGGGTGAGTTCGTTTACCGTGAAAATAATCCTGATGGTCTGGTCAAGGCTGCAAAAGGATGAATAAACCCTGAAATTGGCAACATAGCCTGGCAGGCAGGCATGGCCGGTTTTCTGATATGACCATATTATGGCAGCCTGAAAAGCTGCGTCCACCATCATAGGCTGGGTTGTCCATTGTTCGCTGAATCCGCTTCCAATCCATTGCTCCGGGCTTGATGCAGGTCTGGCTGTAATTTCAATACCCTTATCTGAATACCCGTTTATTGCACAGATGCATTGAAGATTCCTGCCGTGGAAAAGAATTTTCTCATAGGCCAGTTCAGGCGTGATTCTGCATGGCGCAAATTCCATGAATGCAGCCTTGGACAATACAGGAGGATCGGGCAGCCTGTCCTTAAGCAGGATTGTGCATTTTGAATGAAGTGATGAATTTTCAGATCCGTTTTCTGAAGTAATTGTGCTTGAGGTTTTAAACCCGTTGTTTTCAATTGTGCATTTTGCAAGATTGACCTTTATGGCGATTTTTTCGTCTTCCGGTTTTATGCCTTTTAAAAGCCTCATATCGTCCATTCCGGCAAATACAAGGCCGGGATTATTTCTTTCAGCGGCTTTGGCATGATATTCCATCAATAATGCAAATGGAACCACTGGCCTGCCTGCAATTCTATGGGATCTAAGAACTGGTGCTGAATCAATGCCAATGCCGAGCTGCATTGCAGTTGACAGAATAGGTTTTTCTGATTTTTTCCTGGGTGTAAGATGAGCCCCTATGACAATTTCAGGATCACCCTCGGATGCCGGGCATGCCAGTTCGTTTATCAGGCATTGTGCTCCCTGTTTCAACGGGATAAGGCTGATTCCTTTTTTCCGGAATTGTTTTTTCAGTGAATCATTTACCATGCCGCCTTCCCAGGGGCCCCAGTTTATGGCAAGATACCGGCATTCCGGATTTTCGTATGCAAGCTTTGCTGCGGTTTTATTCAATATTTCATTGGCAATTGCATAGTCGCATTGCCCAGGGTTGCCGGTTCTTGCGGCAATGGAGGAAAACATGATGAAAAATTTCAGTTTGTCACGGCGGGATGCAGATAACAGAGCCTCAAGCCCCTTCACCTTTGTTTCCAGAACACGGGTGAACTGATCAGGCTGTTTGTCAACTATGAGTTTGTCCTCCAGAATCCCTGCTCCGTGAATTATGCCTGATATACTGCCGAATTTTTCCCTTGTTTTTGTGAAAATTTTTTCAATTGAGTTGCAGTCTCTTATGTCAGCAGCAAAATATCTGACCCTTGCTCCGTGTTTTTCCATCAAGGCAATGTTATCCCTGATCTGTCTGGCTGATATTATGCGCATGTATATTTTCTGGATATCAGCCGGGGCAGGGCGGGTGTTTTTGAACATATTTGCCATAATGGCCTTTTTAAGCATGGCAGGTTCATGGATTTCACGTGCCCAGTCAGGCTCGCTGAAATCTGCATCTGATCTTCCAATGAGAATGATGACAGGAGAAAAAGCCCTGGCAATTTCAATGGCGCAGGAGGCTGTAACGCCTTTTGCCCCTCCTGTGATGATTATTACATCATCGGGGCCGGGCCCAGGACCCTGAACCTGTACCGGCTTTTCCACAAGTTCGGGAATATTGCATGAATCATCATTGTCAAGGCCCATTTCAACGGGCCCGTGTGTCATCATAAGAGCTGCGGCAGGTTCTGTATTTTTCAGACAAAGCTCAGGATCACAGGGCATGTCAAGGGCGTGGCACAGAACATTGTCCCATTCAAGGCCTGCTGTTTTCACAAGGCCTGCAAGCCCGCCATACCCCGGATCTGATTCACAATTGTACCCTGCAAAACCAAATTTTCCTCCAAGAAAGGAAATACCTGTGAAAAAAGCTCCTTTTTCCTTTGCAGATTCAATGAGAAATCCTGCATTTTTCTTTGCCAGCAAAAAACCTGATTTTAAAAAATCGACAGCAGCTTTTTGTGTATTGTGCGCAAATGTATCCGGCACAAGTACAATGGCGCCGGCATCTTCAAGCAAGGGTATCTCATCTGTAATATCAATGAGCTGCGCTTTCATGCCAAGGGTGGTGAATTCCTCTTTAAATCCCCGGGCAATGCCGGCACTGTCTTTTGTTATGTAAATTGTTCTGGTTTCAGGCAGTTCAATTTTTGAGCCGTTGAAAAATCTGATTTGATTGATTGGATACTTTTTCAGTACCACAGCCTGGCGCGCAAGCTTTTTTTTTTGCCCTGAATCCGCAATTTCAGCGGATTCAGCTGCAGGTTCTGAGCCTGAAGTTTTTTTTTCCGTTGTGCTGCCGCTGCCTGGATCATCAGGTTCAGTGCCTGTGAGGGCGGAAATGATCTGCCCGATTGTCTGCAGGGAGGAAAGATCATCTGCAGGTACATTCATGGCACACTCAGGTTCCTGCTCAAGTTTTGCAAGTATTTCAACGCGTTTGATTGAATCAATCCCAAGGTCGGATTCCAGGTTCATTGAAGGTTCAAGCATTTCAACCGGAAATCCTGTCAATTCGCTTATGGCATTGAAAACGGCATCTGCTGTCCTGTGCTGACGGGTGTTGTCAGGGCCGGATTCTGTGTTCCTGGAGCATTTGTCATTGCAGGGGTTACTGCCAAGGCTTGTGCACATATCTTTCAATGTTCTGACCGAACCCATCTGATCCGGGTTCAGGCCCTTGCAGGAAGGCATTGATTTTTCAAGTTCTGAAATAATTTCAACCTTTTTGATTGAATCAATTCCAAGGTCAGATTCAATATCCATGTCAGGTTCCAGCATTTCCACGGGGAACCCTGTCAGACGGCTGACAATTTCAAAAAGGGTTTGTTCCATTCTCCTGTCTGAGGTGTCTGAATCCGAGGGCATGGAAACCTGCGGTGCATCCTGGACAGATGCATGTTCAGGTTCATATTCCTGCGCCGCCTTGCGCTGTGGTGCTGGAATCTGTTCAGGTTCATGCACAGCAGGTGCTGGTTCAGGTTCTGATACAGGATATGGAGGTGATACTGGTGCAGGCCCGGCAGAGCCTGTGCCCCTGCTTTGTTCCATTATGGCGGCAAGGGTTCTGCCTGCCTGGGCCTGGGTATCAAGAAATTTTTCATGGGCCCTTGCTGTCTGTTCCTGAAGCTGCTGTATGGCTTCAAATCCCTTTTGAATCAGGTGCATGGCTTCATGACCTGAAAATTCTGGGTTATGGCCTTTATGGTGTGAGGGTGCATGATTCTGTTCTGTATGAGATTTCATATCTGATCCTGATGATGATTTTTCCAAAGGTTTGTCAGGTGCGGCAGGAATAATTTCTGCCGGATTTGCGGGTTTAAGGTTTGCCCCGGAAACAGGGATGGCCATTTTTTTCCGGGCAGGCCGGTCAGCAGGGTCTTCCCATTGTGTCAGATCCGTTTTAAACCCTTTTGCTGCAATAATGCACAATGCGTCTGCAAGGTCTTTGATTCCTGATTTTTTGCCGGCAGAGGGGTCAAGGCTTATAATTGCGGTTTTGTCTGTATCCAGTATGGATTTTGTCAAACCCGTCAGAACGGATTTAGGGCCTGTTTCAAGAAACAGGCTGATGTTTTCATGGGCCATGCCCCTGATATCTGAAATAAAATCAACCGGGTTAACAAGCTGGCTGCCGAGAATCCTGCGTATTTTATCCGGTGCATCCGGGTATGGTTGTCCTGTTGTGTTTGAAAAAACCCGGATATCTGTGGGCGTAAATTTTTGTGTGCGCAGAAATTCATTAAAGGGCGCAAGGGCATTTTTGACCAATCTGCTGTGAAAGGCTGCTGCAACCGGAAGTTTTATGCTTCGTATGCGTTTTTGTTTCAATATTTTTTTTGCAGCAAGGATCTGATCTGTGGGCCCGGACAGAACTCCCTGTGACGGGCAGTTCCTGTTTGCAAGAATAAGATCCAGGTTTTCTTTCTTCAATATGGTTTCAATCTGCTCAATTTCTGCCTGTACTGCCAGCATGCTCCCTGGATCGTCAATACCTGATCCTGCTTCTGCCATGTATCTGCCACGCTTGATACTGAGGGTCAGCAGGGATTTTTCATCAATCCATCCTGCTGCGTAAAGTGCGGCAATTTCGCCAAAACTGTGGCCGCATACAGCATCCGGAACAATACCAAACCTTTTTAATATTTTTACCATGGCAAGACTTACAACACCTATGGCAGGCTGGGCAAGCTGTGTCTGCCTCAGTTCTGATTCAGATATAT
>CAYUOB010000080.1:0-14509 GCA_964446145.1 uncultured Desulfobacula sp. | reverse complement strand
GATGTCAGAAGGGATTCGGTTCAGAAGACGGAGGACAGATACCAGGGGAAACTGATCTGTAATTTTACCTGTATCCATGGAATCCATTCTTTTCTCCTGAAAAACATGAAACCATAAATAATATTAAAGTTTAACATGATCTGCAATTGATGACAACCTGGAAAATCATTGTGACTGGGCCAGTGCCACAATTTTCTGGGTAATACTGAGAGGATCCAGGCTTTCATCTGACAGGCCGGCCTGATCGACACTTCTGGGCATACCGTATACAACACAGGTTTCCGGGTTCTGGGTTATGCATATACAACCTTTTTTCTTCATGGCTGCGACTCCGCGCCTTCCATCCTCTCCCATGCCGGTCAACACAATTGCAAGTATATTTCCCCCATACGAATCTGCAACAGATTCAAACAGAATATCGGCAGAGGGCCTGACACTGTTCACAGGAGGGGCCACGTTCAGAAAAATCCTCCTTACACCCCTGTCATCGGGTTTGGAAACGGTCATGTGCTGCCCGCCCGGAGCAACATAGACTCTGCCTGGCAAAATCTCATCTCCATGGTCTGCCTGAAATATATCCAGCTCAGATTTTTCATTCAGGCTTTTTGCAAAATACCCTGTCATTACATCTGGAATATGCTGAACAAGCAGGTCAGGGACACTGAGGCCGGCAGGAAGAAGTGAAAAAATCCTGCTTAAAATTTCAGGGCCGCCCGTTGAAGACGCAATAACCACAATTTCAATTTTACCTGCATACCTGCCTGTTGCTGCTCTTTTGCCCTTCAGCCTGCCGCTTGATTTGACAGGCATGAAAAATTTATTACGATATCCTGCCGATGCCGGCGCACAAGGTTTTTTCCCGGAAAACCGCTTCCTTGCCGCCAAAAGCCCTGTTATTGTCAAAAGGTTAAGACGAAATTCACTGAATTGTCTTGAAACCATGGATTCAGGCTTTTCCATGCATTCCATTGCACCCATTTCAAGCGCGCTGACCAGAATATCGGAACGGTGGGAGCCCGGCCTGCACACAATAATTATATTCAGGTCAGGATCAATTGTTTTCAGGGTGTCAAGGATCTGGATTCCTCCAAGCCCGGGAGTAATATCCAGAAGAATGAGGTCAGGCCTTGTGTTTCTGACCTTTACCATGAGCATCTGCTCGGAACGTGCAATCCCCAGAAGATGAATATCTGCTATTGAATCACATGCCGCCTTTGCAATATTTATAAATTTTTCGTTTTCATCAGCAATTATCAGATTCAGATATCCGCCCATATTCAGAATGGTTCCTATAAAATCCCGGCCTGTTTCAATTTAAGTTCAACCACGGAAGCATCAAAGGGTTTGATGATATAAGCCTGAACACCAAGACGCATGGTTTCCATTATGATCTGCTTTGCTGTGACAGTTGTGGCCATGATAAAAGGCAATGTATTCAGGTCAGGAGCATTTCTGATGGTTCTGAGCAGCTCAAGCCCTGACATTCCCGGCATTTCCATATCTGAAATAACAAGATCAAACCCAGAGCCATTTCCCTCTGCTTCAGCATGATTTATCATCTGCCATGCCTGTTCCCCGTCTGCTGCTTCAGCAATATCAGAAAAACCAAAACCCGCAAGTATCTGCCTCATTGCACCCCGTATGGAAGCTTTATCATCAACTATCAGTATTTTCATTTATTATCTTCTGTTCAATCATGGCAGTAAGTTCAGGGCCATCCACAACCTGAACCATCATATTGTCAATAAACAATTTACCCTGTATCAATTCAGTACAGGATGCATCCTTGGCAAAAGTTTTTTCAGTGGTAACAGTATCAATTATATCTGCAGCAATAATACCGACCTTTAAGGAGGCATGCTTGGGAAAAATGATAAATCCTTCTTCGTTTGTCAGTTTATCTTCACCTGCGGTGATGAATTCGTCCATTGAAAAAACCATGACAGGCCGGCCATTATATTCCAGATATCTCAAAGATGCAGTATGGTGGATATCTGATATCTTAAAGGGTTCAAGCCTTGCCACAGACATAAGTTCCAGTGCAAAATATTCTTTGCAGCCATTGGTGAAAATAATAAGCTGCTTTTTTTCTCCTTTTTGTTTCCCTGACTGTTTTTTCTGCTGCCATTGAAGTTCGCGTTCCTTTACAGCATCAAATTTCAGGCGAGAAACAGAAGCAATGCCCTGAATATCCAAAATCATGATAACATCGCCATTGCCAAGAAGAGTTGCTCCTGAAAAAAATTTGATGTGCTTTATATAGTCTGATAAAGGGGCGACCACAGCCTCTTCCATCTCATAAAGCTCATCCACACAAAGCCCGAAAGAATTTGCCCCGAATTTCACTATGACGACATAGGTGCTGTCCCATTCATTACGGCGTCTGTCCCCGGGTCTGCGCCTTTTTTCAGATACTTTCTTTATTGGTTCTCTACTGCGGCGGTCTGCGATTAACTTTCTTTTTTCCTCCTGTTTTTCCATGGTTTCAGGATGACGGATATAGGTTTTGATTCCAAGCACATTCCGCAGCCTTAAAACAGAATACAATTTGCCCCTAAGCCTCAATACCTCAGAGCCGGCCATATTTTCCACATGATCATGAATCTGGCCGGCCTCAAGATAAATAATTCCCTTTATATTGATCTGGGGAATGGCAAATTTTTCATCTCCCACGCCAACAACAAGAGAAGGGACAATGGCAAGGGTCAGGGGGATGACAAGATGAATCTGCGTGCCTCTGCCCATAACAGATTCGACCCGTATATGGCCCCTTAGCCTTTCAATATTGGTTTTCACAACATCCATGCCCACGCCACGGCCTGAAATATCTGTGATTTCCTCAGAGGTGGAAAACCCGGGCAGAAAAATAAGGTCAATCTTCTGCCTGTCTGTAAGTTTACCCAGCTGATCCTCCGGGACAAGGCCCTTTTCAAATGCTTTGGACAAAACAAGCTGAGGATCAATCCCGGCCCCGTCATCGGAAATGACAAAATGAACATGCCCGCCCTGATGAAAGGCTTTGACCCGGATTGTGCCGGTTTCAGGTTTGCCGCATCTGATTCTTTCATCAGGAGGTTCAATACCATGATCAATGCAGTTGCGGATCAGATGAGTTACAGGATTGGCAAGCTTTTCCAGCACAGTCCTGTCAACCTCAACATCTGCGCCTTCAAGGATGAAATCAACTTTCTTGGACATCTTCCTTGCAATATCCCTGACAAGCCTTTTATATTTCCCCATGAGATCAACAATCGGCTGCATTCTCATCTGCATGATGGCTTCCTGCATGTCCATTGTCACAAGATCAAGGTTCTGCATCATTTTGGAAGCAAGGCTGTTGGTCTTTACATGCTTTTCGATCAGCGGACACAGCCGTTTTCTGGCAACCACCATCTCGCCTGCACTGTTCATCAGCCTTGAAATGAGCTCAACATTGATACGTATGGTCTGGGGATTTAAAGGCATGGCAGGATCAGGGCTTGGTGCCTGATCAGCAGCAGATTCCATCCGTGGTTCTTCAGAATCACGGACGGGCACAGGCTCCTGATCACGCTCCTCCTGTTTTTCCGGCATGATAGCAGGCCTGCTGCCCTTTAATATGGTTTCACAATCAATGAACTGACGATCCACCAGAACCATCTGGGTGCGGTTTATTTCAAGAACCTGTGACAGAAGCGGAAGGTCAAGGATTGTGCTTATCACACAATAGAATCCGTCCTTTTTGTCAGAATCTTCCAGCCCGGAAAACAGAATTTCACCGATACTTTTGATATCTTCAATGATTTCTTCGGGATTCTTGTTCCTTGCTGCAAGATCTGTTTCAAACCTTATATGTACCGCATAAATAAATTTCTGACTGTCAATGGCATTTTCAAGTCTGCGTCTGTCAACAGAAAATACCATATCACGGAACAGCGGGTTGTTTCCAAAAGGTCTTACCGTCTGAACACCCTTGTCCCCGGAAACAGGACAGGCTTCTTCAGGCATCACAGGACGGCTGTCACACGGCTCCTTATCTTCTGACAATGTATCAGGCTTATCCTGGTGTGCATCCACAAGTTTCTGAAGCATGGATTCTGCAGCCTTGCAGTCATAATCCGTATCTGTCCCATAGGTGTCAGCCATGAGTTTCATTTTATCAAAGCCTGCAAGCAGAGCATCCGCCACTTCAGATGTGATAACAAGCTTTTTTTCTCTGACATGCATCAATACATTTTCCATGGCATGGCTCAGGGCTGACAGCTGGGCAAAATCTATGAATCCTGCCCCGCCCTTGATGCTGTGTATGGAACGGAAGGCATGATTGATCAAATCATCATCCACTCCTGAGCCCTTTTCCTCCATGGCAAGAAGATCCGGCTCAAGGCTGGCAAGATCATCCCTGATTTCAGCAATAAATTCAGCTGCCAGAGCCTGAAGGGAATCATGGCCATTGTCATTCATCATGACCTCCCTGATATCCCGGCATCAAGAATACAGGCAGCCAGTAATTTTTCCGCATCCAGTATCATCAAAACCCCGTCATCAATCTCTGCTATCCCGGACAAAAAGTCACGTATTCCGGAATCCATGCTGGCAGGCACGGATTCAACGGAATCAGGATTAATCTCGATCACATCACCGATGGAATCCACGGCAAAACCCGCATCTTTATATTTAAAAACAATAACATGGGTGTCAGAATGGATTCTGGTTTCTCCAAGGCCCAGAAGAACAGCAATATCAAGAATGGTAAGTATCTGCCCCCTAAAATTTATCAGGCCCATTACAAATTCAGGGCTGCCCGGAACTTTTGTAATCTTTCCTGCGGGAACAATCTCTCTGATGTCCAGTATGTTGACTCCCATCAGAGTATCGGAAAGCCCGAATGAGATTGACCTGAAATTATGGGTATGTGATTCCATGTTCATGGCTATATTTTAAAAGCAGTGGTCAATTGTCTGAGTTTTACGGCGATCTGTGCCAGTTTATCTGTTTTTTCCTTCTGGGACATGGAGCTTTCCAGTATCTCATTGACCATCTCTGACAATCTTTGCGAATTTTCAGATACCATTCTGGCCCGCTGTGAAGACAGGGTGACATCGCGGGCAATGGCCTCAACCGCGATGGTGGTCTGTTTCAGATTTTCCTCACCGTCTATTTTAAGCTCCATAACCTGTTTCATTCTTTCTGACACATCTTCTGCCTTTTCAGCGGCAATATTGATGTTCTTTGCAACAGATTCAGCTGATTCAGCTGATTCGGAAATATTTCTTGTAACCTCGTTGGTGGTTGCTGTCTGTTCTTCAACCGATGAAACAATTGCCCCCATAATGGAATCAACCTCAGTAATCACATTGGTAATGGCTTTTATCGCCTCAATCGCTTCAGATGTATTTTCCTGCATGTCCTCTATCTTGTTTCTTATTTCACGCGTTGCATCAGCTATCTGTTTTGCAAGCTCCTTTACTTCATTTGCCACCACGGCAAAACCTTTTCCTGCTTCTCCGGCACCGGCAGCTTCAATTGCAGCATTGAGCGCCAGCAGGTTTGTTTTACCTGCAATGCCATTGATCAGTTCAATAATATCACCGATCTGTGAGGCTGCTTCACCCAGTTTGTTCACCACTTCAAAGGTTCTGGATGTATCCTTTGATGCCCCGCTTGTAATGGCGGCACACCTTGAAGAACTTTTTGTAATTTCACTCTGGCTTGCATACATCTGTTCCATGACAGTGGCAACTGTATTCACTGAAAATGACATCTGTTTCGCTGCTGCCGCAACAGAACCTATATTGGCCGAAGCCTCTGATATGCTCAGGTTGGAAGACTGGATTTCTGCAGACACCTGGGCGGAATTCTGGCTTACTTCATTTATCTGCGCACGTACCTGTTCAGCTGCAGATGCAATACTTGTGATATGCTCAAAAATCTGATTTGCAGCTTTTGAAGCCTTGGCAGCCATTTCATTGCCATGTCCTGCGCTGATATCAATTTTTTTGGAGATTTCCCTGACATCCTTTGAAAAATCAGCCACAGAATCGCTCGTCTGCCTGATTTCATCCATGGTGAAATTAAGTTTGGCAGCCATTTTTGAAAAAATCAGCCAGATCAGAAAAACAACAGCAATCATGCCCAGGCCGCCTGCAATAACACTTAAATTACGTGCATTTGCCATGGATTCAAGTGCCCGTGAGTTATCCACCATAACAGCTATGCCTCCCAACACCTGCTTTGAACTGCCGTGGCAATGATAACATCTTTTTTCATTCATGCTCGGCATAAGAAAACCAAAATATAATTTGCCCTCTGCCTTTTTTCTTATCATTCCGTTTATTTCGCCCGTACTCAGCATATGTGTATTTAAAGCGATATTGGCAGAACTCCCAAGATAATCATTGATGGAGCGCCCAATGGATCTGGAATCAGTTGCAAAGCTGATCTTTGAATCACATCCATATACAAAGGCACTAATTTCAGGCAGCATTTCATGCAGGCGCCTGAACTGTCCCCGTACAACATTGTTATCGCCTGTTGAAAGTGCGTCATTCATGGCCCCGACAATGGAAGCTGATACTTCCCGGCATCGGTTTCCCATGATTTCATCGTGCATTTTTATCTGATAAAAATATTCAATACATATAACAGCAACAAGAATAACCAGAACTACCACGGAAACTGCCAGAGCAGATCTGATCCAGCCATGCTGTTTATAGTAATTGGCCAGTTCCATCTATCCCCCTAAAAGATTGTAAAATAAATATATTTAAGATAATATTCCTAAGGATGATGACAAAATATTCATATGAAATACAGATCAACACCCTGTCTCCAAAACCGGGAGTAATCGTATGGTATGCAAAGATACCTCAGATTATCCGTTCAATTTTCCGTAAAGGAACCTATCATAATTCCAGGCCAATGGTAAATGAAATATTTCAAAAACATGATTTTATCTTTCCTGTTTTCAGTTCAGAGGAGATACAACAGATAAATGCTTTCAAGGCGTTAAAAAAACAAATGGAATGGATAAGCGGCAGATTTCTGATCAAAAAACTGACCCGGGATGTATTCTTCAAAAATCTGAGGCTTGACCAGATCAGTTTTTTTTATCTTGACAAAGGAGCCCCTGTACCTGCCAATGACCCTGATATTCCAGTGTCCCTGTCACACAGCCATGATTATGCAGCAGTTGCAGTATGCAAAAACAAGGGCCGGTCAATCGGCATTGATATAGAACAGATAGGACCCAGACCGGACAGATGGTTCATGAACACTGCATTCACACAAGCTGAAACAGCATCAATACCTGACTGTGCAGAAGAAATCTTCCGTCACTGGACAATAAAAGAGGCTTTTCTTAAATACATCAAACAGGGATTCAATGAAAGCCTGCACAGGGTTGAGGTCATCGACAACAGAATATGGCACAACAAAAACAAAATCGATGTGGACATATTTTCATACAAGATTGACAGCAGATACATCATCTCCATTGTCAGCGGCTAATCAGGATTAAATACATAGCCCACAGCTCTTCTGCTGACAAAATACACTGGTTTCTTTGGATTGTTTTCAAAATACTTTCTGAACCTGACAATGAAATTATCCACAGTCCTGGTGGAAGTTCCCCGGGAATATCCCCAGCCTGCATTAAGGAGCACCTCCCTTGACAGGGGCCTGCCCTTATTGGCAATGAAAATTTTAAGCAGAACTATTTCCTGGTCTGTCAAAAATATTGTGCCTGCCCTGCACTGCGCCTTAAAGGTGACAAAATCAATGTGATTTCCTCCGAAATCATATTGATCCCCTTCATATAAAGGGCAGGATAAATTTTTATCATTATTTGAAGCCGCATACCATGATTTGTGCCTGATAAGCCTGTCAACCCTTAAAAGAAATTCTTCAAGGTCAAATGGTTTGGAAAGGTAATCATCAACCCCGTAGCGCAAGCCCCTGACCCTGTCCTTTGTATCTCCCCTTGCAGACAGGATAAGAACAGGTATTTTTTCATCTTCCCTGCGTATTGTTTTTAAAATGGAGAACCCATCTATCATGGGCAGCATTATGTCAAGAACAATCAAATCCGGTTTGCCTGACCGCCACAGTTCAAGCCCTTCTATTCCGTCCTGTGCAATGGCCACCTCATATCCCTGCAACGAAAGATTCAGGCGCAGGCCTTCGGCTATATGTGATTCATCTTCTATGACCAGGATACGTTTTTTTTCAGCCGCTTCCATATATTCCTGCTTCCTGCATGTTCTGCCCCCGTACGGGGTATTGTAAGTATAAAACTTGAGCCCTTTCCCCTGCCCCTGCTCTGCACCGACACTTTCCACCCATGTATCGCTGCTATGTTGGAAACAAGATAAAGCCCAAGCCCGGATCCTGAGACATTATTCTTGTGGTCACTGCCTGACTGATAAAATTTTCTGAAAATTTTTCTGATATCCTTTTTTTCCACTCCGATTCCATTGTCTGAAAATTCAATTGTTGATTTCTGCATAAAAACTTTAAAACTTATTACAAGCAAAGGATTTTCAGATTCATTATATCTTATGGCATTGGAAATGATATTCATCAAAAGCATTTCAAATAAGAACAGATTTACAGGACAACGCATTTCATATTCTGAAGGATTGTCAATTTCAATGGAAAGCTCCCTGAAAAGAGAAGCATTTTTTCTGCAGAAATTTTCCACAAGCTTTACAAGGTCTTCCATTTTGATTTCAGAATCAAAATTCTGGCTTTCAATCCTGGCAAGATTCAGTATGCTGTTGATGTTTTCAGACAGACGGTTGACATCTTCAAGCATGTTCTCACTGTATTTTTTTATGTCCTCAGGATCAAGCCTGTGCCTTATGAATGTCTCAAGATAAATCCTGAGAGAGGTGACAGGAGTTTTAAGTTCATGGGTAAAATTATATATAAAATTATGCTGAAGCCTGAAAAGATTGACTGTTTTCTGATAATAGATAAAAGCCAGAAGAATACCTGCCAGCACCACGGCAATCAGGGCGCTTAAAATCAGCAGTGTCATGCCGGTCTTGGATGGAAAGATCATTCCCGGGTCAATATGAAATTTTAAAATCACCACTTCAAGGGCAGAAGTTATTTCCATGTACCAGTTGACAGTAATTATAAGAAAAGTGGTCAGGGCGAAAATAGAGCATGCAAAAATAAAAACAGGGTGAAGATACCATCTGGTCGGGTTTAAAATCTGCATGATCAGAAATCTTCAGTCCTGGCGGGAAACGTCATTGTAAAACAGACTCCTTCCCCTTCAGTACTCCGGCAGTCTATATGGCCCTTCAATGTCTGTGTTACAAGATTAAAGGCAATTGACATGCCAAGACCTGTGCCGCCCTTTCCGCGCATGGTGGTATAAAACGGATCAAACAATTTTTCCCTTTGTTCCCTGTTCATGCCCGTTCCATTGTCTTTATAGATAAATACAATATTACCGTTTGCACGGGTAATCTGCATGGAAATCTTTCCATTCTCCATATTTCTGAATCCATGGACAAGTGAATTCATGATAAGATTGTTCAAAATCTGGGAAAAGGCTCCGGGAAAAGAGTTAAGCTCTATATTTTCCTCACATTCAACATCAATGACATGGGTTGTATTTTTATAACGGGGCCTTAAACTCAACAGAATTTCATGGATATATTCCTTAAGATTGAATACGCGTTTTGTCTCACTTGACTGGTCTGCTGCAACCTGTTTAAAACTGGAAATAAGTTCTGCTGCCCTTTCCATATTAATCAGAATGGAACTTGCAACTTCTTCCACCATATGAAGATAATTTTCCAGTTCACTTCGTTTAAGCTCTCCTGATTCGTAATGCTTCGTAAATTCGCGGGTTCTGGCATCAAGATAGGAAGCAGCTGTAACACCCACTCCTATGGGAGTATTAATTTCATGGGCAACGCCTGCAACCAGCTCTCCAAGGGCTGCCATCTTTGCGGACTGAATCAGGCGTTTCTGTGTATTTTCAAGGGTTTCAAGGGAAGCTTTCAGTTCAAGGTTGGCCTTCTCAAGATCCTCCTGATACCTGCGCTTTTCATTTATCAGGTCAAGGCGCTCAAATGCCTTTTCCACTGCATGGCACAGAACATTCATATCCTGAATCGGCTTTGTAATATAATCCCAGGCTCCAAGTCTTAATGCTTCAATGATATCTGAGATGTTACCTGCGCCGGACACTATGATAACAGGAGTTCCGGGCTTCTTGGTCACCACTGTCTCAAGAATCTCCAGTCCGTCCATTCCAGGCATGCGAAGATCGCATAATATCAGATCAGGATCATATTTTTCAAAATATTCAAGCCCTGTAACCCCGTCACCGGCCTCCAGAATTTCAAAACCGAAATCCATGAGGAATTCAACAATACTGTCACGTATACAGGGCTCATCGTCAATTACCAGGATTTTTTTTGAAAAGGCTTTTGTCATGATATCTCATCTTGTTCAATTATCACATGGCATTCAGCCTGTCACGCAATACTTTCAAGTCACTTGCAGGCTTGATCAATATCCTGTCCGATGTAATTCCAAGGGCCCTGATCTCAGGTGGAGGGACATAATCTGCTGATCCGGTATGCACCACAAATTTTATATCAGGAAGAATTTTTTTAGCTTCAATCATGAAAGAATTGCCGTCCATACCGGGAAGACGTATATCAACAACAGCCTCATCCACTGTATTTGCCCGGATTATTTCCAATGCTTCTTCCGCACTGGAAGCCTGAAAAACGACATATCCTGAATCTTCCATATAGGCAGCAATACTCTGGCGGATACTTTCTTCGTCGTCAAGTATTAAAAATTTCTTTGACTGGCCAGTAGTCATTTTATCCTCCTGTACCGATGATAACGGCCTTTAGTTCTTCATGACAAAAGCTTTTGTATTTTTCTTGAAAGGTCCAGTACTGTGACAGGTTTCATTACAAAGCTTCTGATCCCCAACTCTTTCACCTTAACCTGGTCTATTTCACCGGCATAGCCGGAACACAGAATAATAGGTATGTCCTGCTTTATGGACAGCATTGCCCTTGCCAGGTCAAACCCGGTTTTTTCAGGCATGGTCTGATCGGTTATGACAAGGTCTATATCACGATAATTTTTTCTGAAAAACGCAATAGCCTCATTGCTCGAAGAAAAGGAATCAACTTCATAGCCCAGGGTTTCAAAGCCTTCTTTGCACATCATGACAATATCCTCATCGTCGTCCACCACAAGAAGCCTCTGGCCTGAACCTACTTTGAAGGCAGCAGAATATGTATCCTTGGACTCAAGTTTAATCTGGGTTTCAACAACAGGCAATAGAACTGTAAAAACAGTTCCTCTGCCAGGCGAACTTTTTACAGCAATATCCCCGTTGCAGGCTTTTACAATACTGTATACGGTTGCAAGCCCCAGGCCGGTTCCCTTGCCGTCTTCCTTGGTAGTAAAATACGGGTCAAAGATACGCTCCATTACATCATCTGTCATACCGCATCCCGTATCTGACACCTCAAGGGCAAGATATGGGCCATGTCTTCCGACAAGATGAGGATATTCAACCATATCAGCAGAATCCAGAGATATCTGAGTCAAACTTACGGCCAAGGTGCCTCCTGTGTCCTCCATCGCATGATAGGCGTTGGTGCAGAGGTTCATGATCACCTGGTGTATCTGTGTGGGATCAGCTTCCACAGCCCCGCAGTTTCTGTCAATTTTATCCACTATGCGTATGGTGGAAGGTATTGACCCTTTCAGAAGTTTGATCACTTCCCTTGAAACAGGGTGAATTTTTATTCTCCGCCTTGCAGTTTCTTCCCTGCGGTTAAATGACAATACCTGGCTTACAAGGTCAGCAGCCCTTAAAGCTGCTTTCTGAATCTTTTCGCTGTGCCTGAACACATCAGACCCAGGCTTAGAAGCTCTCATGATCATGTCAGAATACCCCAGGACAGGGCCCAGGATATTATTAAGGTCATGGGCAATTCCACCGGCGAGAGTGCCTATTGCCTCCATTTTCTGTGATTTTCGCAATTGTTTTTCAAGGCTCAGCCATCTTTGTTCCGCTTTTTTCTTTTCAGTTACATCAAGCAGAGAAATAACCGATCTGTCAGAGCCTGGAATTCTTCCCAGGCTGGCATAAACATATTTGAAATCCCCGTTGTTGTCAATAAACCTGATTTCATATTGCAGGGGGTGGTCTGTATATTCATGCAGGGCATTGCACGATGTAAAACGGTTTCTTATGGTTTCAACATCTCCCGGGTCCACAAAATCGCACCATTTTTTACGGCCTGTAATATCTGCCTGATCCATGGCCGCAAGCTCGGCAAATCTGGAATTTGCCATTGAAATCGTATCATCTGCTTCAACGATAACAGCTGCTGTTCCGGTATATTCAAATACAGCCCTGTAACGCTCCTCACTTTGCTGGAGTTCAAGGGTCCTTTCCCTGACAAGTTCCTCAAGCCTTTCCTGATAGCGGATATTTTCTCTTTTAAGCTCCAGCTCCTTCAGGCATTTTTCCACTGCATGATAAAGCACGTTCAGGTCTTCAATGGGTTTCAGAATATAGTCACGCGCCCCAAGGTGCAAAGCCTCAACAACGGACTGTATATTGCCCGTGCCTGAAGCAACAATAAAAGGAATATCGCAATTTTTGTCATTCAGGCTTGTAAGCACCTGCAAACCGTCCATTTCAGGCATTCTAAGATCCAGAAGGACAAGATCAGGGTGCTCTGAATCAAACACCTCTATTCCTTCACGGCCGTTTGCAGCCTCAACAACCTCAAAGCCATAATCCTCAAGATAGCTTTTTATGCTGTGGCGGATATAATCTTCATCATCAATGGTTAAAATTTTGTACTTACTGCGGTTATCCAAATTTCATGTCCTGTTATTTTTTTATAATAATAAAACATTATTCTTCAAGGTGTTTGCATGTCAAGCAGTAATGAAAAAATTATATAAAAAAAGTAATAAAAAAACTTTTTTTTCGGGCCGCCACCAGTCACTCATACAATCTCAACCACGGGAACATAGTTTATTATCCTTATGGCAAAGAACAAGTCAGTGTAAAAAATATTGACGTGAAATAATTGCATTGATATATTATGTAATAAATACGTTTCATTATGCATCTGGGTTTCACCTGCAACTGGATTCCTTTAAGTTGAAAAAACAGGGTATCTGGCCCATTTTTAACTATTTCATACAGGAGATTTATCATGAGACTTACCATGGGAAAGAAACTTGTCACAAGTTTTTTAATCCTTGCGCTGCTTGTCCTTTTATCGGGTGTTGTGGGCATCATGGTGCTGAACAAAGTATCAGGAGCTGCCGATATGGTGGTAAAAGAAAAAGTTCCTGTTCAAGATGCCGTCATGAAAGCAAAATTGAAACTTAAAAACATTGAAAAACTCATTTGCGACTATAGTTCGGCTTCTTCAGACCTTGACTCCAGAGCAAAAAAACTGAACCAACAACTGGAAGAATTCACCATGTGGATATCCATGCTCAGGTATGGAAGCTCTTCAGATAGATTCAAGGCTTCTGAGTCATACAGAATTTATAAAAAACTCAACTCAGGCATTGTTGTTCCCAAGGCATCTGCCAGGCTTCAGAAATCTCTTGATAAAATTTTTGCAGACAAGGAAATTTTCCTCAAAAACTGCATGGGCCTTGTCAAAGCCCAGAACCTGTATCTTGGTTATTCTGTAACGCGCAACAATAAAAATTATTCTCTGCCCCATTATCTTCTTTTAATGCATCAGGATTTTATCAACTGGTATAAAGCACTTGAGGATGCCGTAAATATCGTCATACCGTTCAACGGCAATACCGACCCTGCCAAAGGCATGATAGGAACCTGGGTCAATACCTTTAAAACACATGACAAGGGTTTAAAAAAACTCATAAAAAAAATGAATAAATACAATAAAAAAATCATGGCCTATGCTGTCAAAATCAACAAAGCCGGTGATTCAAAGGGCAAAGCCAGGCAATTCAACAGAAGCAGAGGGCCAAAGGCGCGCATAGACCAGTATTTCAAAAAAATGCAGGATTATATAGCACCTATTTACAGGCAGCTTGATAAAACCAAGGAAAAACAGATAAAAGCAGTAACAAAATCAGCTTCTACAATAAGCAACGAACTTGAATCCCTTGTTAAGATCGCTGAGAATGAAATGTCAGAAGCCATGAAAGCCTCCCAGGCAAGCAAAAAAAGTGCAAGCTTTATCCTTATTGTGCTTACCGTTACAGCAGTTGCTGCTGCCATAATCCTTGGAATCATAATAAGCCGAGGAATAACAAAAAATGTTACTAATATTGTCAAAGTAACCAAAAAAATCGCAGAAGGCCAGCTTAATGTCCATGCTGACATCTCCACAAACGATGAACTTGGAGACCTCTGCCGCGACACCAATGCCATGGCAAAGCACTTAATGCACATAATCAGAAAAATTACAGAATATTCAGAACACCTGACTGAATCTTCTACCGATCAAACACTGCATGCATCGTC